>JBAWVF010000011.1:0-44501 GCA_037147415.1 Rhodospirillaceae bacterium
GGAAGCGGGAATGACGGGAGAGGGAAGCGGGAATGACGGGAGAGGGAAGCGGGAATGACGGACATTGTTTGCAACCGCCTCTTCCTCCGCCGCCCCGGCTTACCCCCGCCTCACCCGGTCGCGGGATCAAGCGCGTTGCACAGGGCCAGAAGCGCGGTCTGCGGTGGCCGGTCGGTGCGGTGGCCGGCAAAACTCCACCCGGCGGCGCGGGCGATGGCGGCCAGTCCGGCGCGCTGACGGGCCAACCGTTCGAGATAGCCGGCGCGGATTGCTTCGACCCGGGGCACCAGCAGCGGCGCTTCGCCCTCCGGCCCGGTAAAGGCGACCCGGCCGGAAAAGGGCAGGGTCTCTTCGGCGGGATCGAGCACCTGAAGTAAATGGCCGCGCACACCCTGCCCGGAAAAGCGGGCCACGGTTGCTTGAATCTCATCGAGCGGTGAGAGCAGATCGCCGATCAGCACGACTCGGCCGTAACGGGGCAGCGGCATCGGCTCGGGCAGGCCACGAGTACGGTCCTCGATCGGCACTGGTGCGGTCAGCGCTTCGGCCAACCGGTTCAGCATTAATTTCCCCGACTCCGGTCGGCTGCCCGGATGCAAGAGCGCCACGCGCTCGCCACCGCGGATTAACAAAACCGCCAGCGCTAGCAACAATATTTCGGCTTGATCGCGCTTGGTCGGGCGGCTGCCGTCGGTCGGATACGCCATCGAGGCCGAGCGATCGGCCCACAACCAAACCGTTTGCGCGGCTTCCCACTCGGTTTCGCGCACGAACAAGGGATCGGATTTGCCGGACTGGCGCCAGTCGATTTGCGCCGCGCTGTCGCCGCTTTGATAGCGGCGAAATTGCCAAAAGGTCTCGCCCGAGCCGACCCGGCGGCGGCCATGGCCACCCCTGGCCACCGTCGCCGCCACCCGTTCAGCCGCAACCAAGAGTGGCGGCAGCGTTACCGCCAGTCCCTCGGCACGATGGCGCACACGCAAAGCCCGCGGCGCCACCGGTTCGACCTCCGGCCCTATCGTGTCAGCGCTCATGCAGCCATCGCTTCATGCTCGACTTCATGGCCGCCTTCATGGTTCACCGGCGGGCCTAACTCGGTAAAGTGAAAGCGCTTGAACGCACGGTCGCCATTAAAGTCGAGCACACGTAAATCGTCGGTTTCGCCCAAATCCTGGACGACCGCATCGAAATGCGTGCCATACCGTTGCCGGGCAATATCGATCGGGACTTGGTAACCGATGAATTTATCGATGCCCTTGGCTGCGAGTTTGCGTAACAGCACCGGGTCTTCCGCCGATTCATGAGAGCTGAGCAGCGCCAGTGCCCCGGTGCCGGTCATCAAGAGGAACGCATTCATGTCCAAACCCTCCGCAAGCGTATAAAACTCCTCTTGAAGATGGGGCATCGGGCCGGAACGTCGAGACTATACCCTTGGTTCAAACCGTTTGTTCGAGTCCCGTTTGTTCGAGTTCGGTCGGTTCGAGCCAGGGCGGCAGGCGCTCCGCCGCCAGCATTTCCCGATATGTCGGACGCGGCCGAATTATGGCGTGATGCTCGCCCTCAACCAATATCTCTGGCACCAGCGGTCGCGTGTTGTAGCAGGAGGACATCGACGCGCCATAGGCCCCGGCCGACAGAATCGCCATCAAGTCGCCCGCGCGTGGCGGTGCCAACGGCCGTTGCACGGCAAAGGTATCGCCGGTCTCACAGACCGGGCCGACCACGTCGAACGGCTCCAGGACACAATAGGCCCCGGGTGAGTTAACCGGAATAATATCGTGCCAAGCTTCGTACAGTGCCGGCCGGATCAAATCATTCATTGCAGCGTCAAGAATAATAAAACGCCGATGCAATCCGTTTTTAACGTAAAGCACCCGGGACACCAGTACCCCGGCATTGCCGACCAAAGATCGTCCCGGCTCCAGTGTGATGTGACAGCCGAGCGCGCGGGTGATTTCACAGACCAGCGCGGCATAGTCGGCTACCGGCGGCGGCTTTTCCTCGTTATAGGTAATGCCGAGGCCGCCGCCGAAATCGAGCCGGTCGATCGCGTGTCCTTCGGCCCGCAGCATCTCGACCAAATGAGCGGCCTTGCGGAACGCGGCGCGGAACGGGGCCAGGCTGGTGAGTTGGGAGCCGATATGGACCGCGACTCCGACCGCCTTAAGGCCCGGCAAGCGTGCCGCCAGCGCATAAGCTTCGCGCGCATGATCGTAATCGATGCCGAACTTGTTTTCCTTGCGCCCGGTCGAAATTTTATGATGGGTGCCGGCGTCGATATCCGGATTAACCCGCAGCGCAATATTTGCGGTGGTGCCCAGGCCGGCGGCCACCTCGCTCAACGCCTCCAACTCGGGCAGCGACTCGACGTTGAGCTGATAGATGCCGGCCTCGAGCGCGGCCTTCATCTCCTGTCGGGTCTTGCCGACCCCCGAGAACACGATTTTGCCGGGCGGTACCCCGGCTGCCAGCGCGCGCCGCATCTCGCCCTCGGAAACCACGTCGGCCCCGGCGCCCAGCCGGGCCAAAGTGCGGACCACCGCCAGATTGGAGTTCGCCTTCAGCGCATAGCAAATGCCGACATCACGACCGACAAAGGCATTGGCAAAGGCGCGATAGCCGTCGGCCAGCGCGGTGCCGGCATAGCAATAAAACGGGGTGCCGATGCTTTCGGCCAGGGCGGCAAGGGACACCGCCTCGGCATGCAGGCTGCCGTTGCGGTAGGTAAAGGCGCTGTCGCTATCGGCGCTCATCGAATGCACTTAGTTGTTCCTTTGCGGCGTTGCCCAGGAGCCGACCGCAGACGAGTCGGGCAGGGTGAGCGCCGACGGTGCGGTCACATCGCCTTGATGCAGAATGCGCGGATAGGCCTGTTGCGGCTGCATCGGTTCCGGTGCGGGCATCGTCTTGGCGCTTGGAGTCACCGGACCATTGTCCAGTTTAGGGTTCGGGTAGATGTGCGGCCATTTTTTGGACTCCACGGGCGCGCCCTCGGGCGGGTCGAGCGTCCCCGGCTTCTTGCCGCAGCCGCTCAGCATCGGCAGCGCCAACATCAGCGCAAGCAGGGCGGCGGCGCTTGCCGAAAGACGGCGGCTCACAGGAAACGCTCCCGAGCGGCGGATGCCGCGGCCCGAACCCGATCGGGTGCCGTCCCGCCGAAACTTTTGCGACTGGCCATTGACGCCTCCAGACTGAGAACCTGATATATCGCCGCGGTGATGCGCGGCTCAACCGACTGTAAAACACCAAGCTCAAGCTCGGCCAGCCCGCACGTCCGCTCTTCGGCCAGCTTGACCAGCCGGCCGGTGACGTGGTGCGCCTCGCGGAACGGCATGCCAAGCTCCCGAACCAGCCAGTCGGCCAGATCGGTTGCGGTCAGGAAGCCGCGCTCGGCGGCGCGGCGCATGGCGGCCGGGTCGGCGACCATATCGCGCACCATGCCCGAGGTGGCGGCAAGGCACAGCGCCAGCGTCTCGTCGGTTTCGAACACCGGCTCCTTGTCTTCCTGCATATCTTTGGAATAAGCGAGCGGCAACCCTTTGAGCGCCACCAGCAAGCCGGTCAGTGCGCCGATCACCCGGCCCGACTTGGCCCGCACCAGCTCGGCGGCATCGGGATTGCGCTTTTGCGGCATGATCGAGCTGCCGGACGTGAAGGCATCGGAAAGCTTGATAAAGCCGAACTGCGCGGTGCACCAGACCACGATTTCCTCGGCAAAGCGCGACAAATGGACGGCGGCAATCGAGGCGGTGGCCAGATACTCCAGCGCAAAGTCGCGGTCGGACACGGCGTCGAGCGAATTGGCGGTCGGACGATCGAAACCGAGCACCGAAGCGGTTCGGTTGCGGTCGATCGGGTAGGGCGTGCCGGCCAAGGCGGCCGAACCGAGCGGGCACTCATTCAGCCGGGTGCGGGCGTCGCGGGCGCGGGAGCGGTCGCGCCCGAACATCTCGACATAGGCTAATAAGTGATGGCCGAAGCTGACCGGCTGAGCCGGCTGAAGATGGGTGAAGCCGGGCATCACGGTTGCGGGGTGGCGCTCGGCCTGATCGATCAGCGCGGACTGGAGATCACGTAACCCGCTATCGAGCCGGTCCAGCGCCTCGCGCACCCACAGCTTGAAGTCGGTCGCGACCTGATCATTGCGCGAGCGCGCGGTATGCAGGCGCTTGGCCGGCTCCCCGATCAGCGCGGCCAGCCGCGCCTCGATATTCATATGAATGTCTTCGTGTTCGATCCGGAACGGAAACACTCCTGATTCGATTTCACGCAGGACGATGACCAGCCCCTCGTCGATTTGGGCGGCATCTTCGGCACCGATGATGCCTTGACCGGCCAGCATCGCGGCATGGGCGCGCGAGCCCGCGATATCCTGGACCGCCAGCTTGCGGTCAAAGGCGATCGAGGCGTTGATCCGCTCCATGATCGCGGCGGGGCCGGCGGCGAAACGGCCACCCCATAGCGCGTTGGCGCGGGTATCGGTCGGGCCGTCGGTCGGTGAGGAGGGCGGAGACGGGGAATCGGTCATGAGCACCGGCGGACTTATGCAGGAAGGACAGCGCTACTATGCCGGTTTTCCGCCGCACCGCAATGGGGGAGTTGGGAGGAAGCGCGAAAGGGGCTAAGCCGCCAACCTGAAGACGGCCCTATTCCTCAGCGCTAACGACCTTAAGGCATCCGGACCGGTATGTCCCGGTTGCGGTGATCACGGAAACGGTTATGGTGCCGTCCTCTTTAAGCTCTAAGGGAGAAAATCCTATATTCACGCTGAGTTGCGGTTTGCCAACGGTGTCGTTGCCTTTTTCCGCAGGCTCGATTTGCGAAAATTTCTCGCGAAGAGCGGCAAGAGCATTTTCGTCAATTGGAAAAACATGCGTATCGCTAAAGACATCAAGTTTGATCGAAACTTGGTCAAGCTCACTCAGATCATCAAACGCAATCCATACATGCACCGCAAAAGTCTGTAACAAGCACGGGTATCTATTGATAACGAGCTGACCAGAATAAACGCCCATAAAAGAGTGCTTATTGCCGATTTCCTCTCGGATATCATCGCAAAATATGGCTCGCGTAACAACCATGTTACAAGGCTTCCATAAGAGTGTTATAATCAACCTCAAGAACGCTGGAAAGCTTTCTGAGGGTTGAAACTCTTGGCTCGTCGTGACCGGCTTCCAGTCTGGCGATCAAGGGTTGGCTGGATTCCATGAGTTTGGCGAGTTCGGCCTGAGACAAGCCCCGCGCAAGACGCAGTTCTTTAAGTGACGGCTTTCCGCCATCCGCGAGTGCGCGTTGAGCCAAGCGCTGTCTTGCCGCCGCAAGTGCTGGCCCACGCCCCTTGCTTTCACACTCGGCGACGTATTTATCAACCGAACGTCCTTTCCGTGGATCGACTTCTGCGCGAGGGTAATCACTAACGCTAAGTTCATAAATAAGGGTTGGCGACTTGCCGTCCGACCCCGCCGTTTGCCGAATTGTGCCTAGAGAAAGCACATTCCCGACCGTTGACGCAGGACGACTAGAGTTCGGGGATTCCGAGGTTTTTATAGGCATTTTGGATTCGCCTGCTAAACTCCGGGTCGCGCTCATAGTCAACACTCCTGTGCATATAGGCAATTATGTAGTAGATTTTGTTAGCATTATCATAGGCATAGACAATCCGGTAAGGAACTATCTGCTTCGGATCATCCAGTTCATAAACCTTCAGTCGCCACAGATCCAGCCGACGGGCTCGCATCTCCAATAGACGGGATATGTGGACCCGCCCTTCCATTCGCTGGTGAACATGCATTGCCGCTAGAGTAACTTGGTTGTCCCGCAACTCCTCCACCAGAACGGTCAGATCAGCCGCAGCAGCATTATCCGACGACCACAGCTTTTCCAGGTCGGCTTCAGCTTCGGGTGTCACTGCAAGCTCGAACATATATATGCCGCTTTCGGTATAAAGTCCAGCCTATCGTCGAAGCAAACGCCTTTTGTGGTCCGACGCGCGGAGCTTAATTCCCGGTGCGACATACGAGCAACTCTATTCACTATGAGGCGGATTATAAAGTCGATCGTAGCACAGTTCTCTTATAATAAGCATATATCCAGGATTGTTTTATTGACGCTTATCCAATGTAAGATTGCGGCTCGTGGATCGAGTTTATAAACGCCGCCTATCGGGGTTACCCCCGTTTCGGCCCGCCCGCTCGTTGGGCGAGCCGGGACAGAGCTTCGGTCATGAAGCCCAAATGGGCGGTGTCCATCGGGAATTGCAAGCGGGTGCCTTCGGCGATATGACCGGCGATCCGGGCCGGAATGGTGCGCGAAAGCCCGTCCAATGTCAGGTCGACCCGGGTGCCGAGCGGCTGCTCGATCCGGAAATCCAGCCATGCGCCGCCGATGGACAGTTGATGCGCGTGTCCGGAGAGCATCTTGCTTTCCGTAATTACTTTCGCCGGAGTATCAAGCGCCAGCCGCTCGAACTGATGGCGGGTGCCGGCGCCCTTAATCGCGGTCAGGAAGTCGCGAACTTCTACGGTCAGTTTTTCGGCCTGTCCGGCCATGCCGCTGGACGCCTCGCGCACCTGGATCGACGCGGTGTTGGTCCGGTCGGCGGCATCGCGAACCCGGCCGATGCTGGAGGCGATGTCATCGGTATTATTAGAAACATACTGAACACTGCGGGCGATTTCGTCGGTCGCGCTGTGCTGCTCGGTAATGGCGGCCGCAATTTCTCCGGTCGCATGATGTATTTGAGCGACCGTTTGTCCGATCGCTTGAACGGAATCCACGGTTCCGGCAATCGAAGACTGAATTTCAGCAATCTGGGTTGAAATATCGACGGTTGCCTGTCGGGTTTGGGCCGACAAATTCTTGACCTCACCCGCAACCACGGCAAAACCGCGGCCCGCTTCGCCCGCCCGCGCCGCCTCGATGGTCGCATTCAGTGCCAACAAATTAGTCTGCGAAGCGATATTGGCGATGATTCGGATGATATCTCCGATCTTTTCAGAGGCTTCGCGCAGCGCAAGCACCTTGTCTTCAACATCTTTAGCCCGGCGCGAGCCTTCTCCCGCCACGTCGGCCGAGCTGTTGACCAACCGCCCGATTTCTCCGATCGCCGCAGTCAATTGCTGTGACGCCGCCGCGACGGATTGTGTATTCGAGGTGGCTTGTCCGACCGCGCCGGTAACAACATCGACTTCATTATTGGTTTGGGATGCCGCGCTATGCATCAGTTCCGCGTTATCGGCCATATTGGCGGAAGAGTGGGACAAAGCATCAAATACGCCGGCTACGCTGGAGCCGAACATATCAATCAGTTCTTCGGATTCTTGTTGGCGCTGGATTTTAGCGCGCTCTTCAAGAGCCTGCGCTTCCTTTAACTGCTCATTTTCAAGGCCCCGGTCTTTGAAGACCTGAACCGCTCGCGCCATCTCACCCACCTCATCGCCGCGGTCGGTGTAGCGCACTTCGGTCCGGAGTTGGCCGGCAGCCAAACGGCTCATGACCCCGTTTAAAGCATTCAGAGGTCGGGTCACACCGAGTCGCAAAAATAAAATCAGTATGGACGCAACGGCAAACATCAAAATCGCGGATACCAAAGATACTAACTCAACCTGCCGATTTCCGGCCTTAATATCTTCGATTTGGTCTTGAAGAAGATTAAACTTATTTGCGTTAACCCCGGCGATTGCGTTTTCAATCTTAGAAAGCTCATCTCCCAGAGACTCGGCGCTTTTGTCGAATTCCGGCATCATCGCATTGCCGGCAGGTGGTCCGCCCTCAACGTAAGCCCGGGCCATGCGCTGCCCGATTTCGTAATACGGCTTGAACGCCCGTTCCGTTGAAGCAAGGGTGGTTTGAAGTTCTGATAAATTCATTGCGTCGGCCATGATTTTGGCCGCGTAAATGTCATCATCGAAGCGCTTGGCGTACTCGGCGGCTTTTTCAAAGCCATCATCCAGGCCGTCTTGTCCGCGCGTCGCCGATACATCGGAGAGAAACTGCTGAACTTCGGCTACGTCAAGATGCAACTTTGTAACCTGCTCAGTTAAAGGCACAAGTTGATTGACCACGGTGCTCGCAGAATTTGCAATATTCCCGAGGTTTGTATTCCCCGAGTGAACTTTATACAGAATTTGGGCAGAAGACAAAGCAATCGTCAGAATGATCGCCCCCGCTATAAAATTCGTTTTAGTCTGAATTTTTAAGTTGCTAAGGTTGACCATGGTTGCGCTCCGAGGCTCACCGAGTGATGCCGCACAGCAATACAACCGTTCCGGCCGCCGCTCAAGCTGGCATTTCCCTGTCGGCAGCGGTAGGTTTGCCGCACCGCCGCAGAGGATCGTTCATCATGAGCAAGTTCCGTATCCCCCCGATTCCGCGCAACCGCTTACTCGCCGGCCTTGCCCTTAGTTTGGCGATCGGCGGCTGGGGGCTCTGGTGGTGGATGGCCGGGCAAATCCTGCAACAGTCGATTGGCGCGCAGTTTGACCAGGAGCGTCGGCACGGCGCCACGGTCAGTCTCGGCGAGATGAGCTTGAGCGGCTTTCCGTTTCGTGTCCGCTGCACCGTCACCGACTTTGCGATCAGCCGGCGCGATGGCAGCGGGTGGAAAGGGCCGGGCCTGACCATCGAGGCGCCGCTGTGGCGGGTCAATCTGTTGTCCTTCGGCCTGCTCGGTCGTCATGAAGTGCGCTTGCCCGCTGAAACCGGGTTTGTCCCGCTGATTATTGGTGGCGGTGAAGGCTCGGTTACTCTTGGCGGCGCCAGCGGCTTTACCGAGGCTCGGCTGAACCTGAGCGATATTGCGGCATCCCCGCCGAATGAGGAACGGGCGGCCCGTCTCGCTTTGTTCATCACCGCTCCGGTGCGCCTGCCCGCCACCCGCACCGAGACCGCCTTTACCGTGGTCTTGAGCCTCGACAAAATGCATGTGCCGCTGGCCGGTGAGCTACCGTTCGGTGCCGATATCGAATCCCTGCGGCTTAACACGAAGCTGCTCGGCAGCGCCCCCGCGAACATCGACGGCGCTTCGCTGGCGGCCTGGACGCGTGAGGGTGGAAGTCTCAGTCTCGACAGCGGCTCTCGTTTGCGCTGGGGGCCGCTCGGGCTTGATGTGACCGGTCCGCTCGGTCTTGACCGCGACTTGCGCCCGGTCGGGACGCTGGCCGCCGAGATGTCCGGCTATGGCCGGGCGATCGATTTACTGGCCAAGACCGGTTGGATTAAGGACAAACAGGGCCAAACCGCCAAGGCGGTGCTGAATGCTATGGCCCTGCGTACCGAGGGTGGCAAGCTGCCCGCCGAACCGGTGGTCCGGTTGCCGGTCGTGATGCATGGCGGGTACCTTCATTTCGGCCCGTTCCGGCTGTTTCAACTGCCGGCACTGGCGACACCACCATGACAGCTATTTCCGCGACAGCTATTTCCGCCCCGCCCTCAGTGTGGCGGCAAGATCGCCGGCCAACTCGGCCAGAACGGCGGACATGGCGTCGACGACCGCTTCGGTAGAGGAGGCAACCGGCACGCGGGCATAAACCGTGCGTTTGCGGGTCAGAAGATGCTCGTCGCCGGCGCTCCGCACTTCCCATCCGGCACTCAGCACGACCCGGCCGGAGGCTTCCTGTTCGAACGTGCCGACATCGACCGGTATTTCGAAATCCGGGGTGCCGCCGTGGCCGGTTCCGGTACCGACCCAATAGCCCGGACCGAGGCGGGCGGCAAGGTCGGCCGTCAGAACCCGTTGCAGCCCGGCCCGTAACGTTTCACCCCACCGTTCATTGTCGCTGATGCCGAGCCGGCTGTCGGTGGCCCGGCGTACGATATCGGTGCGGTCCAGATAGTCGGGTACGGCCACCGGTCCGAGCAATACCGTTTTCTGAGCGCCTTCGGTCACCGGCTTCGGTGCGGTACCTTCAGTGGTGGTGATTTCCTTTAATACATAAAGCGCGGGCGGCGGCACCGAACTACAGGCGGCCAGGAAGACGAGGGCGGTCAAAAGGATCGGAGTGCGAAGTGTCATGTTCAGTGCTTCCTTCCCACCAGCAAAGAGTTCGGGTTGCGGTCGACCTGATCGGCGAAAGACCGCATCGAGCCGGACGCCGCGGCCAGATTGCGCAGCAATGTGGCGATATCCTGCATGATTGCCGAACGCGGCGTGACCAGGGTATGCACGTCACCGAGCGTGCCATGCAGATCACCGGTAATCTGAATCGTGCTGTGGTCGGCGTCGGTCAGCAGACGGCTCAGCAAAGCCGGCATTGCTGCAAGTTGCGGCTGCATTTCCTGTAACAGCGTGTCAAGCCGGTCGGCTGCTTTACGGGCTGAATCCGTGGCTTGGCTGATATTTTTGGTCAAGGTCACCATATCGACCCGGGCGGTTTCGGCCAAAGCTGCGACCGAGCGCGAGGCGTCGGCGGCATTTTTCAACGTTTCCTTGATCTCGGGCGCGGCGGTAAGTTCGCGAATCGAGCGCAGTGTCGCTATCAAATCATCGGCCAGTTCTTGAATCGGCAGCTTGGCCAGCGTGTCCTTGACCGCGCTGATCCCGCCGCGGGCTTCGGGAATTTCCGGAACGTGCAAATCAATGCCGGTGCGGAATTCCTCCAGCGCCGGGTGATAATCCAGCTCGACCGCCAACTGCCCGGTGATAAAGCTTTGCATCACCAGCGAAGCGCCCAGGCCGTTGGATAGCACGCCAGCGGTCAGCCCGTCCTTACTACCGCGCCCGCCATCGTCGGTAACCGTGATCCGCTCCGGCTCGAACTCCATGATCACGGGAATATGAGCGGCGCCATTGCCGGCATTGATCCGCACCGCCATATCGACCACCTGACCGACCCGCACGCCGCGAAAGGTCACCGGGGCGCCCAGCGACAACCCGGCGACCGAGCCGTGAAAGAAGGTGACGGCACGCGGCCGCTGCTCGAAATAGGCACTGCTGCCGAACGCGAGCAACCCGGCCACGCCGAGCACCAGAGCGCCGACCACGAACAGGCCGATGGTGCGGGTGCCGGGGTGTATCATGGGTTTTCTCCGTCTTCGCCACCGCGGCGTAGAAACGCGCGTACCTTGGCGTGTTCGCAGTGATCCCGCAACTCCTGCGGTGAGCCGCGAGCGATTAAGGTTTTGCTGTCGGCGTCGAGAAATACGCTGTCGTCGGCCACGTCGAAGATACTGGCCAATTCGTGGGTAACCATGACGATGGTGGTGCCGAGATTATCGCGCAGCTCCAGCATCAGCCGGTCGAGCCGGCGTGAACTCAGCGGATCCAGCCCGGCCGACGGCTCGTCGAAAAACAGGATATCCGGGTCGAGCGCCATCGCCCGGGCCAGTCCGGCCCGTTTGCGCATGCCGCCGCTGATTTCGGACGGATAGAAATCCTCGAACCCGCGCAAGCCGACCAGCGACAGTTTATAGGCTGCCAGCGTGGTGATTTCCTGGGACGACAGACCGGTATAGAGCGAGAGCGGCAGCGCCACATTCTCGGCCAGAGTCATCGAACTCCACAGCGCGCCACTTTGAAACAGAATACCGAAGCGTTGTCCGATTTCGGCGCGGCGGCGCTCCGTCGCCTCCCAATAGCTTTCCTCGTCGTAAAGCACCCGTCCGGCCGCCGGCCGCACCAACCCGATCATGTGTTTCAGTAAGGTGCTTTTGCCGCAGCCGCTCGCGCCCATGATCACGAAGATGGCGCCTTGGCGAACCTCGAAATCGACGCCGCGCTGAACGACATAGGAGCCGAAAATCATGTCGAGCCGTTCAACCCGGATGCGGATGCGGTCGGCGCTCATAGTCCGAACACCTCCAGCAGGACCGCGAACACGGCGTCGGTGATAATAATATAAAGGATGCCGGTCACCACGGCCGAGGTGGTGGCTTCACCGACCGCGGCGGCGCTACGGCCGCACTGAATCCCGCGCATGCAGCCGGCCAGCGCGACCAGCACGCCGAACACCACGCTTTTGGACAGGCCGATGATAAAATGCTTGAGCCCGACCGCATAGAGGGTCTGGTGCCAGTATTGCCCGACCGTCAGGTCGAGCACCGTGGTTGATACCAACACGCCGCCGGTCAGCCCGATTCCGCAGGCATAAAGGTACAGCAGCGGCATCATCAGCGCCAAGGCGATCATGCGCGGCAGAACCAGGAAGTCGATCGGCGACAGGCCGAGCGTGGTCAGGGCGTCGATTTCTTCCTGAGCCTGCATGGTGCCGAGGCGAGCGGCAAAAGAGGCCCCGGTCTTGCCGGCAATGACGATCCCGGTCATCACCGCCGCCATTTCGCGCGACATCGCCAGCCCGACCAGATCGGCAATGTAAATGCCGGCACCGAATTTGCGCAATTGCACCGCACCGATGAAGGCCAGGATCATGCCGATCAGCGCCGAAATCACCGAGACGATGACGATCGAGCGCGGGCCGCAATCTTCCAACGCTTCCCGGACATCACGCCAGCGAAAGCGGGCCTGGCCGGTCAGCAATCGTCCGACCGACAGCGTCAACTCGCCCAGAAAGCGGATATCGCCGTCGAATTGACGAAGCGCGGCGATGGTGCGATGACCGACCTGCTCCAGGCGCGATCGCGGGTCTTTGTTGTGGTCGGTATCGGTTTGCTCGGGCACCGCACGGGCCAGCCCGACCAGCTTGGCCAAGCCCGGCTCTACCCCGGTAAGGTCGAACCGTACGCCGCGCTGCGCGCATAAATCATGGATGGTGGCCAGATAGACCCCGAGCGAGCTGTCGCTGCCTTCCAATCCGTCGGTTATCGCCTTCAGGGCCTCGATGCCTTCGACGGCCAGGGCGCGGCCGATCGGTCCGGTATCGGCCAGCCCGTCTTTAAGGCTCCAGGCGCCGCCGAGCGTCAGGCGCACCGTCGCGCCGTCGGATTCGATCTCGAGGCGGCGGGCGGAACGGGCCAAAGCAGAATTCTTTCGGGCAGCGGGTGGGTTCATCGGTCGAGTGTTCCGCCGGTCGGGTGCTGTCGGTCGTGTGCTGTCGGTCGGGCGTTACCGCTTAAGCGTAAAGGTGCACTGCAATATCACGGCCCGCAACTTTTTTATCGGCTCAACTTTTTTATCAAGCGTGCTTGTCTCAATCGTTCGGCTTCTTTAGAGTCGCGAGGATCGGAAGGTGATTCCGGTTCCCTTCGCAACCAACGCACGGCCGCACCCATGCATGCCCTTTTGCACTCCGGTTCCGCATTCCGCCGCAGCACGGTTCCGCTGCTCGTTCCCGCCATGCTCACGGCGCTGGCGCTCGCGGGCTGCTCCGGTTTGCCCGGCTATGTCAAGGATCAGGCCGATCTCTCCTGTCCCAAGGTCGGCATCGTGCGCGGGGCCAATATGGTCACTTTGTTCGGTCCCGGTCCCGGGCGCAAGCCGGTCGATGTGGTCGGGCGCGGCCTGATCGCCGATTATAGCGGCAACTGCACCTACGACAACAGCGGCGTCACCGTCGATGTCAGCTTGGCTCTGGTGGGCGAGCGAGGTCCGGCCACCACCGGCGGCCCGTTGCCGCTGACCTATTTCGTCGCGGTTTCGGCGCCCGACGGCACCGTTGTCACCAAGCAGGAATTCTCGACCACCATCGATTTCACCTCGGGCGGGCCGCGCGCCGGTTCACGCGAAGACCTGTCGCCGCACATTCCGTTGCCCAAGGGCCAGAATGCCGGCGGCTACCAATTGTTGGTCGGGTTTCAGTTGACGCCCGAGCAACTGGACTATAACCGCCGCTCCGAAACCAAGTAGCTCCGAATCCAAATAACCGGGAGAGCCTGAGCCATGCGCCGATTCGCCACCATCCTGACTATAGCTGCGTTCGCCGTTTTGGTGGTGCCGTCGGCCGCAGCGCTGGCCGCCGATGTCACCGCTTATGCCACCGAGGCCGATGCCGCCAAAGCCTGCGGTACCGACCCGGTGGTGTGGGATAACGTCAAGACCAAGGTTTATCATACCAAAGGGGCGCGCTGGTACGGCAAGAGCAAGCATGGTGCCTATGTTTGTCGTGCCGACGCAGACAAGGCGGGGCATCGTGTCGCCGGGACGCCGAAACCACCGAAGCCCGCCGCCGCGCCGAAGCCGTAACAGCCAAGGCCGTAACATCAACAGCCGCTATTCGTACCAGACCGCACGCTGGTACCGTTGGTTGATTTCATCGGTGGACGGGCCGTCATCATGCGCGCTCTCGCGCTCGTGCTTGCGCTTGCGTTGCTCGAGCGCGAAGTCATGGTTGGCCCGGTTATCGGAGGCCATGCGGCTGTTGACTTTCTAATTATCCAAGGCTAGTGTCACGAAATAATCAAATTTAATTGGAGTGGTTATATGAGCGAGAGCAATTCTAATCTTGATGAAGGTATCAGGAAAATTGTCAGTGAATATTACACTGGTAACGAGCGGCCTTTGCTTTTGGCGACGCTTGGATCTGAGCTTCAGCATAAGCATTATACAGTTCCCGGAGATAAACCTGGGAATTTAAAACGGTATATAATTGAAAATTTAAGCAGTGAGTTTGCTATAGTCAGTCATGAGACTGTATTATCAAGAGTTGCTATTTGTCCTAACGAACGAAGGCAGCAAGTGTTTCAAACGCTTAATGACTTTGTCTCGCCAAAACAAAATGACTTTTCCAAGCCTGTTCGGACCACCAGCGGCGAATCGAATGCACTTCTGAGATTAATTGCGGCGCAGCCTTTAGATTTGCGGGAACGGTTCGTCATTCCGTCCGATATCGCTGAAATTCTGATGCGTCGTCCGTAAGGCATTTGGTCATGGAAAAGGTTAGGAAAGTAGTTGGAGTCCCCGGTAGTTTACGGCTGTATGTGATTGCAGGATTGCAGCAAAATATAACGCCAGGAGTCAGAGACCAGCTTCAAAAGAAATTCTCCGCCGATAAGATACAAATTATAGCTGTTCGCTCTGGAAACGACGATCATAATTTATACAATCATGGGACTGTTGATACGCTTTTACGAACAACTGCTGAATTTGCCGTAAGGAGGTTGAATAAAAGTTTAAAGAAAAATTTACCTGAGGTCCCAGGTCGTATAGTCCTTTTCTACATACCGTCAAACGACGACGAATATCTCCTCACCCAGTTTGATCATTTTGCATATCCTGTTCCACTCCAACCAAATACTCAACATGGCAAAAGGGATATTCGCTGGAGGGCTGATTTTGACATGGCATTGCGGATTGTCAGTGATGCCATCAATAACCTGACTAAGGCTAACCTTCCCGGTCCGGAGCTGCCCTGTAACGATATCACAATGCTTCCTCCGAAGAACTTTCGCCCTGATCAAGACGAATTAACGCTTGATCAGTACTTTCAGAGAATTAGAAAAAGTGGACTGTCATTCGATGATTTAAGGAAGATTATAAAGCCCAAAAAGTTCAATAATAGTGAGTTGCCAAAGGTGTTGGGTTCGGTCAAGGCTAAATATTTTTACGTTGACCATCGGGGCATCGTGTTCCCGCCTTCCAAATCGGGAAGCGGCGACCATGCATTGCCTCGACAAATTCCGGGGGAGGCAGGTATTAATGAAATTCGGCGCCTCATGAACCAGCTCTTCCGATTCGGGGTTCCATTACGGCCGGGCTTCCATCACGATGCCCAGTACCCTGATGACAAACCCCTTGAAGGGAACCAATTCCATTGTTCCGTGCAGGGTTCTGTAAAAGTCTACGGCACTCATGCCAATGTCTATCCCAATGACATGGTAAGAGCTGAGCGCCTTGAAACAAAAAAGGGTGCTTAAATTTAAGCACCCTTGATTTTTCACCCGGGGTATTCGTCACGTCTACATATCTACCAGCGGCCAGATGAACACTGAAGCAATGCACAGTTAGCGCAATCTTCGCCCATCCCACTAACCGTCAGCATCAGCTAGTTCAGCCTAGGTTAGCAAACAACTGTCGTTGTTCTCCGATCTCGGGGCTGAAAGCCCCGGCGTTTTTCCCGGTGTTAACGGGGCCACGCGGATGCGTAGGCGAAAGCACCGCCGTTTGCCTTATAAACTTGGTCTGAAAATATCGTGTTGTCAAGAGCTTTCCAGAAATTGCGGTGCACGTCGTTTAAGCCAGCGGTTCGCACAGACGCTCGATAATCCCGTCGATGCTGAGCCCGTCGGCCCGGGCGGCGAAATTAAGCGCCATGCGGTGACGCAACACCGGTTTGGCCAGTGCCACCACGTCGTCGAGCGAGGGGGACAACCGGCCGTCGAGTACGGCGCGGGCGCGGCACGCCAGCATCAGCGCTTGACTGGCGCGCGGTCCCGGTCCCCAGGCGACATGGTGGCGCACGTCGGGCAACGCGGAGCTTTCAGGACGTCCTCCGCGCACCAATCCGAGAATCCCGTCGATCACGGTCTCACCGACCGGAAGACAGCGCACCAGCCGTTGCGCCGCCAGCAGGGCCGACGGCTCGAGCACGGCGCCGATGGCCTGATCTTCAAGTCCCGTGGTGGCAATCATCATGCGTCGTTCCGACAATGCATCGGGATAGCCGACATCGATCTGCATCAGGAAGCGGTCGAGCTGAGCTTCGGGCAGGGGATAGGTGCCTTCCTGCTCCAGCGGATTCTGGGTCGCCAGGACATGGAACGGCTCGGGCAGCGGGTGATAGTGGCCGGCGACCGAAACCCGGCGTTCCTGCATCGCTTGCAACAGCGCGGACTGGGTGCGTGGGCTGGCGCGGTTGATTTCGTCGGCCATCAGCAATTGGCTGAACACCGGACCGGGAATAAAACGGAAGGCGCGGCGGCCGGTCTCGCTTTCCTCCAGAACCTCCGAGCCCAGAATATCGGCCGGCATCAGATCGGGGGTGCATTGAATGCGCTTCTCAGCCAAGCCGAACACCAGGCCCAAGGTCTCGACCAGCCGCGTCTTGGCCAGACCGGGAACCCCGATCAGCAGCATGTGACCGCCCGACAGCAAGGTGATCAGCGCCAAGTCGATGACCTCGCGCTGCCCGAAAATGACGCGACCGATGCGCTCGCGCACCGAAACCAGCCGCTGCCCCAGGCTTTCGATGTCGGCCATCAGCTGCTCGGGCGTAAGCGGGGGCGCGACCGGGTCGCCAGTGTTCAAGGCAGCGTTCAAGGGCGGGGCGTTCAAGGGTGCAGGCCTTCCATGAGTGTCGCGAACTATACGCCAAAAAAAGCCGGCCGGTTGATAGACCGAAGCGTCCTGTCATTTTACGACGGCCTGTTGCAATACGGAATATATTTGGGTACTCTATAAAGGCTTATATACAGCCGGATTAAGCCGGCCATGCGGACTGCTTTTTTGAAGGTTTTAGTCCATGGCGGGATCTAAAGTCCATTTGAAATTGCTTCGGGGCACCCATCCGGCTGTCAGCGGCGTCGTGCAAACCGGCCCGCGCCATGCGCCGTTCAAGCTTCGGGACTCGGTACGAACCGCCGCGGTTAAGGCGCTGCCCGTGCAGACGAATGCTTTGTTGGCGATCAAGGGCGAAGCGGCGCCAGCCATCGGTTATGACCGCCACGACCCGCATTTTCCATTCGGCCGTCCCGTCTTCGTTGCGGTTCCCCGTCCGCCCGACGGCACCGAAAATACGGCGTCTTTGAAAAAATACGACAATTTGGTGCTACCGGAGACTGCGGCCCGGATCGTCGAAGACCTGTTGGCCGAGCTTGTCCGGCACGAGGGCCGGCCCGAACCCGGCCCGGTGCATCCGGTGCCCGAGAACTTATTGCCGCTGGTGCTGGCACTGTTCGGCCGCAGAATAGCAGTCGGTAATGTTCAGGCGACGTCCGCCACCATTGTTGATGCCGAGGACGGCTCCGGCAAGACCGCACATGTCACTCTTCAGTTCAGTATTCATCTGCCCAAGACTCAGCACGAGTATTCTGAAGCGGACCCGGCGGACAAGACGATACAGTCGATGCAGGCGATGGTTATCGATGAGCTTCGCGCCGGTCGTATTACCTTTGGTGAATTCAAAAGAATAATGGGCTTGAAGGATCGCGAGGCCGTGATCAGCTTCTTGGCGGCGCACCACATCGCTCCTGATGGGTTGGTCGATAATTTCTGAAGGGAGCCCCGGGCGGAATGGATGGGATCGGCTTTGCCCCGGCTGAGCTGCGGCGTCGCTTTGCTCGTTTTTCGAGTGCGGCGACTGGAGCGGTTCCGCAGCGTGGTGACCATAATCTGAATCCCGACATGCCGCCGCCGGTAATCTGGCGCGAAGCGGCGGTGTTGGTGCCGCTGGTCAAGCGCGCCGACGGGCTGACCGTGATTTTTACTCGGCGCACCGAGCATCTTTCCGCCCATGCCGGCCAGATCAGCTTTCCCGGCGGGCGGCTGGAGCCCGACGATCTCGACGCCGAGGCTGCGGCATTGCGCGAAACCGAAGAGGAGATCGGGCTGTCGCGCCACCATGTCGAGGTGATCGGCCGGCTTGATCCCTATTTGACCCGCACCGGCTTTCGGGTTGAACCGGTGGTCGGTCTGGTCGTGCCGCCCTTCGCGCTGTCGCCCGATCCGAACGAGGTCGCCGAAATCTTCGAAGTGCCGCTCTCGGTTATTCTGGACCCGGCCCTGCCGCGGACCGAAGGGTTTCAAGTGCCCGGCAGCGTCCGGCAGTTTTATGTTTTCCCCTATCTTCACTATATAATTTGGGGCGCCACCGCCGGCATGCTGGTCAATCTACGGGATGTGCTGTCGTGAGCGGGGGGTATTAAGCCTTCGGGAAGGCATGTTTCTTGAACTTTGCGGGTCGGGGGAGGCGAAAATTGCCCTTGACAAATAAAGTCATTTCTGCGTACTGAGCACCGTGTTTGCGGGGATAAACTTCCCAACATCAAGGTTTTATCGAGATGCGAAGGGTGTGAATCTGAAATGAGCGGCCTTAGACCTGCGCCGGCTGAAACAGTGGGTACGAAGTACTCGCTGCCTGAGCCCTGTGGTTTGTCCAAAGCCACTATATTTGCACTTGCCGAGCGAGTTGTCGACAAGCTACAGCTTAAGCTTGATTATAACATTGAAGAAGTAATCGAACGGCTTGGTGGAAAAGTACATTTGGTAACACCTTACAGTTCCCGGAAGGAAGTGATGGATGGCTCGATTCGTGTTCACGCGCTTCACGAATTCGATGTTTATTTAGCCGATAATGTTGGCCCTCGTCGCAGGCGTTTTACCGCTGCCCACGAGCTTGGGCATTATTTTTTGCATTATAATCCGAAACCGGAACTACCGTTGGTAGGTCTGAAGGCAAATCGAGAGGGGACCGGGCGTGTCGAGTGGGAGGCACATTGGTTTGCGCGTGCATTACTTATGCCGGAAAAGGAGTTTATAGCCCAATATAATCGTGTTGAAAGCAATGTTGGAAAACTGGCTGATGTATTTGGTGTTTCTGATCAGGTATGCGCTATTAGGATTGAGGATATAAAAACTAAACTAGGATAAAATGGCGCTAATGACGTTAGATCGAACAAATTTTCCCGCTTTCAGCTTAAGGCTGTTCTTGTCCGTCGATATTGTTGGCTCAACAGCGTACAAACAGTCGTCACCGACACAAACGCCGGATAAACCGGGACAGGCATGGCTCAGGCTTTTCACTGATTTTTATTCTGCGCTTGAGGAAAATTTAGTAAAGGCCTGGAACGATAATAAGGCAAGCTTTTCAATCCCTCTGATTGATAAACTTGGTGAGCCACCCAAGGTTTGGAAGGCAAGAGGTGATGAAATCATTTTTCAATGCTCGCTATTAAATGTTGAGCAAATAACCTATGCAGTTTATTGTCTTATTATTGCGATCGATAACCATAGAGCGGAAATAAAGAAACAAGGAAAACCTGTTGACCTTAAGGCAACGGCATGGCTTGCTGGTTTTCCAAAGAATAATGCTGAAATTGTTTTAGGGATGTCTCTAGACCGACTTAAAGTTAGTGGCCTAATTGTAGAAAATGATGATTATTTCTTTATTCATCAATGTCGTTTGTATTTACATATGAATGAGCCTAGAGCAGGAGAAATGCTTGACTTTATTGGACCGCAGATGGATATTGGATTTCGTCTTGCTGCATTATCAAGCTCACGATATTTTATAATGTCAATAGATCTCGTATTTCTTATTATCAGATCAATTGACGGGGGCACATGGCCCACGTTTTTTAGCCGTCGCTTTACTGGTCATTTTAGGTATCTAGGAGCGGAAGAATTAAAGGGTGTTCTTTCTGGTGTTCCCTACCCAATTATTGGCTTGTCCGCTCAACCTGATAAAAATATATTCAAAGTTGAAGATGAAATGTTAAATTATACGCCTCTAGATACAACAAAACTTATGTCTTATATTGAACAGTTTTTTGGGCATTCAAGATTTGAAACAGGCAATGCCTGGGTAAATTTGCCCTTTATAGCAGACTGTGACAAAATCCCTGATGAGTACAAAAGAGAACTGAATTTGCAAAGAGTACAATTTTGGAAAACTTATGATGCTCGTCATGAACTAGAAGATACTTCGCTCGATACCAGTGAAACTTCTGAAAATAAAACGGAAGTGTCTGCAATTGAAGAAATTATTAATTTGAAGCTCGATCCCCCGTCGAATGCAAGATAGATGCGGCTCATAAATTTCTAATTAGAAATGCTATTGTTGCATCCCGAGCCTATTCCCGCTACTCCAAATTAAATGGCGATGACTTTTTGCAGCATCTTCGATTTGAATTCGAAACCGACGTAAAAGTCGATCAGACAACCGCCGGGTGCGGGTTGAGGTATCTAGGGTTTATACGCTTTCCCAGTCCTCGAAGGAAAGTGCCGGTACGCGCATGAACTCGCGGGTATTGCGAGTTATAAGAGTTAAGTTGCGAGCAATCGCATATCCGGCGATCAGGGCATCATAAGGGCCGATCGGAGTTCCGGCCGCAGCGAGTCCGGCTCGCACCAGGCCGGCATGGCGGGCATCGTTACCGTCAAAATCCAGAATTTCAAAGCGCAAGGCGTCGATACGGGCAAGATTTTCAGCGGTTCTTTGTCCCTTATAGGCGCTGAAGTACAACTCGTGCGCCACAATGGCGGGAAGCCCGAAATCTCCAGGCTCGCACAGACGCAACCGTGCCAGAAAAACGGGATTGCCCTTTAGCAGTGCAATAACGGCGTTGCTATCGAGCAGGTATTTCACTTGAAGAAGTCCAACTCCGGCCGTTCCTGTTCCGCCGGCTGCTCTGTTGTTGCCAGCACAAAAGCTTCGTCAACCGGACCGATAACTTTGTCCAGCCACGCCCAGTTTCTGGTAATCGGTTCCAATATAACCGAGCTGCCGTCACGCCGGATATTCACTTCATCGGTGTCGAAGCGGAAATTTTTCGGTAATCGAACTGCCTGCGAACGGCCGGACCAAAAAACTTTTGCAGTTTCTATGACGGTCTCCGGCTCCATGGTGTATGCCAATGATATATATCATGGCCCGGCAAACGGCAAGCCTATGGACTTAAGGTCATGCCGCGGGCTTATCGCTCCGCTCATTATAAAGTGCGGCGGCGCGGCCTTCGAAGGCGACCACCATGCGGCGCACCGCCTCGCCGAATAAAACCGCGATGACTTTTTGCAGCATCTTCGATTTGAATTCGAAATCGACGTAAAAGTCGATCAGACAGCCGCCGGGAGCGTGCTCAAAAATCCAGTGGTTGGTGAGATGCTGGAACGGTCCTTCGGCAAACTTCACATCGATTCGGGCCGGCGGTGTCAGTATGACTGTCGAAGTAAACCGCTCGCGCACCATTTTAAAACCGATCATCAAATCGGCCTTAATAATATTTCCGGTCCGGCTTTTGACCCGGGCGCCAATGCACCAGGGCAGAAATTCCGGATAACGATCAATATCCGCAACCAAACGGTACATCTGATCGGGCGTATAAGGCAGGAATTTCTTTTCGGCGTGGGTAGGCATCGGGGCTATCGCACGGAAGCAGAGGCGCGGGCCGCTTGCAAGCGCTTGAAATCATCGCCGGCATGGTAGGAGGACCGGGTCAGCGGCGAGGCCGCAACCGCCAAAAAGCCCTTGCCGCGCGCCAGACCCGCATAACCCTCGAACTCCTCGGGCGTGACGAAACGGTCAACCGCGGTGTGTTTGGGGCTGGGCTGAAGATACTGGCCGATGGTGAGGAAATCGACATCCGCCGCACGCAGATCATCCATGACCTGGCCGATCTCTTCGCGGGTTTCCCCAAGTCCGACCATAACCCCCGACTTGGTGAACAGCTCGGGCGCACATTCTTTTGCTCGGGACAGCAAGTGTAACGAAGTAAAATAGCGCGCACCCGGTCGAATCCCCGGGTAAAGCCGGGGCACGGTTTCCAGATTATGGTTGAAGACATCGGGCCGTGCCGTGACGACAATTTCCAACGCACCCGGCTTTTTCATGAAATCCGGGGTCAGGACTTCAATCGTGGTGGTCGGGGATGCCTCCCGAATCGCGCGGATGGTGCGGGCGAACTGCTCGGCACCGCCATCGGGCAAATCATCGCGGTCAACCGAAGTCACCACCACATGCCATAGGCCCAACGCGGCCACCGCCTCGGCGACATGCGCGGGTTCGTCCGGGTCGAGAGGGCCGGGCTTGCCGGTGGCGACGTTACAGAATGCGCAGGCCCGGGTGCATGTCGCCCCCAGAATCATGAAGGTGGCGTGATGATGCTTCCAGCATTCGCCGATATTGGGGCACGCGGCCTCTTCGCACACCGTATGCAGCTTCAGCCCGCGCATCAGTTTCAGCGTATCTTGATACTCAGCCGAAACCGGCGCCTTGACCCGAATCCAGGCCGGTTTGCGGGCAACCGGATTGTCCGGCCGGTTGAGCTTCTCCGGGTGGCGAGGCTTGGCGGCAATATCGGTCATCAGTGGACTCGTCAGGTCAACCTTCGGTCAAATATGTATAGCCTTTCCGTAAGCCGCAAGCACGGATTCATGCATCATTTCCGAAAGTGTCGGGTGCGGGAACACCGTGTGCATCAACTCGGCCTCGGTGGTTTCCAAAGTTTTGGCGACCGTGTAGCCCTGGATCAGTTCGGTGACTTCGGCCCCGATCATGTGCGCGCCCAGCAATTCGCCGGTTTTGGCGTCGAACACGGTCTTGACCAGCCCTTCCGGTTCCCCCAGCGCAATCGCTTTGCCGTTGGCCATGAAGGGAAAGCGGCCGACCCGGACCTCGTAACCCTTTTCCTTGGCTTTCGCTTCGGTCAGGCCGACGCTGGCAACTTGAGGGTGTGCATAGGTGCAGCCCGGAATCTTGCGCACATCGAGCGGGTGGACATCGGGCAGCCCGGCAATCTTTTCAACGCAGATCACGCCCTCGTGGCTTGCCTTATGCGCGAGCCAGGGCGCACCACCGACATCGCCGATGGCATAAATGCCGGGCTCGTCGGTGCGCAGCCACTCGTCGGTAACGATATGCGTCTTTTCAACCTTAACCTTGGTGGTTTCCAGCCCGATATGCTCGACATTGCCGACGATGCCGAGCGCCAGAATCACCCGGTCAAAGCTCAGGGTCTCGGATTTTCCCGCCGCCTCGAGGGTGGTGGTGACCGACTCGGCACCGCGCTGAAGCGGCCCGACCTTGGCCCCGGTGATAATGCGCATGCCCTGCTTCTCGAAGGATTTGCGGGCAAGCGCCGAGATTTCCTCGTCCTCCACCGGCAGCACGCGGTCGAGCACCTCGGCCACCGTGACCTTAACGCCCAAGGCATTGTAAAAACTGGCAAACTCGATGCCGATCGCCCCCGAGCCGACCACCAGCAATGATTTCGGCGCGGCCTCCGGCACCATCGCTTCCTTGTAGGTCCAGATCAGTTTGCCGTCGGGTTCCAACCCCGGCAACGAGCGCGCCCGGGCGCCGGTCGCCAGAATGATGTGCTTGCCCTCAAAGCGTCCGACCTCACCCCCGGCCAGCGTGGTTACCCGCAGCTTGCCTGCGCCCTCGAGCCGGGCGTGGCCGTCGATCACGGTAACCTTGTTCTTTTTGAGCAGGTGCTTGACCCCGCCCGAAAGTTGCTGCGCCACCCCGCGCGAGCGTTTGACGATCTTGGTAATATCAAACGACGCCTTATCGGCCGACAGCCCGTAGGCATCGAGATGCTGAAGCTGACGATAGATCTCGGCCGAGCGCAGTAGCGCCTTGGTCGGGATGCAACCCCAATTCAGGCAGATGCCGCCCAGATGCTCGCGTTCGACCAGCGCGGTCTTCAGCCCGAGCTGAGCCGCCCGGATCGCCGCGACATAACCGCCCGGCCCACCGCCGACGACAATGAGATCAAACCGTGTATCGGGCATGGTTGGGGTGCTCCTTGATACAATCAATGCGGTAGTGAGCGGATAATGGTCAGGGTGGCTCCGATTACCGTCCCGCCGAGCGCCAGAAACGCGGCAACGCCAGTGCCGACCACCCAGCGGATCAGTCGGGCGTCAGTCTCGGCGCAGCGTCGCTCGACCCGTTCGCTCAGGACCGCGATATCTGCCTTGAGGTCGGCCTTTAGTGCACCTATGTCGGCCTTGAGTTCCGCCTTCGCAGAATCGACAGTGATCGTCACGTCGGCCTTGGTCGCCAGTTCGGCACCGGACATCGCTTCGGCCAGCGCATCCGCAATTCCTTCCGCTTGCTCGGCCGGCATGTGGGCGGTGTCGCGCAGCTTGCGTGCCAGCTTCAGAGTGTCGAAGGCAATTGCGGACATATCGGACTTCCTTAGATTTAACAAGCGAGCGGCTGTTACTGCGCGATTTCATGTCGCTTCCAATTTACCACAAACGAGCGCAGCAGCGCCTTGGTCGGGATGCAGCCCCAATTCAGGCAGATGCCGCCCAGATGCTCGCGTTCGACCAGCGCGGTCTTCAGCCCGAGCTGAGCCGCCCGGATCGCCGCGACATAACCGCCCGGCCCACCGCCGACGACAATGAGATCAAACCGTGTATCGGGCATGCTCGGGGTGCTCCTTCAAGCCACTTCAAACTGCATCTGTTTTAATTGTGCGCTCGGCAACCGTGCCCGGACCCGGGAGAGTTCAATGCCGACCACGCGGTTTTCGGCGTCGAAGTCGAGCACGACACCGGGACTGACTTCTTCTGATTCCTCAATCGCCGCTTCGTCGAGGCGGATATACAGGGCATCGGCCTGTTCATCGAACCGGACTTTCATGGGCCACTCCCTTTTGGACCGTGACGGCGCGTTCGATCCAGGAATGCCGTCAACACTCTTCTGCTTCCATCCTGCTCTACATAGGCCACCCGCAACACCCGGCCACCTTTTTCGAGAAGCCGGCCAAAAGCCAAGGTTACATCTGACTGAGTGGCGTCAGGCTCCAGCCAATCCGGTGATGCTAGCACCCGCTTGACCTGATCCGGCGACAAGCCCCGTTCAAGAATAACCGTCAGCGCATGGGTAGTGAAGGTGATGGTCATTAAGCGATAGATACCTCTCACATGGTTGCAATTGGCAAATACACTTCATACACTATTTTTGCGGAATTTATCATCAGCAAACCATGAAGCAGCTTCATTAATATCAATATCCGGCAGCCTATCCATTCCAAACATGCGATATATGGTCTCTCCCAGCCTAGTTAATGTCATTAGTTCAGGTGATATGCTGTCTAAATCATTGGCTCCTAGGGTATCATTATCTTCAAATGGCATTATTAAAATGCCCATGCCTATGAGTTCATAGGCTTGCTGAAGATGAACTGACGTGTCGCCACTATATTCAAATTCCGCTTCCTCACTTAGAGGCCGTTCCCATAATCTTAAGCCCGCCGCCTTCTTTTTTGCCACAACTCCGATAATCATTATGTGATGATATGTTAGCCTATCAATCAGAGTCAAAAAATGAAGAGCTTGCGCTGCTGAAATATCTTCGTTAAATGCAGTGTTGGCAAAACCATATCCAAAATATTGAATTTTCTTCAATTCGTATTGGTCTTTCGCTTTAAGTAAAGTTCCCTCAAGGATATCGCAGGCAACTGGCCGAAAATCGTTATAAGGTTTGTCAAAAAAGCCATCTTTACGTGGACGCTCTCCCAGAGCAAATCGTTCGTTAATTATCTCCATAGCATACAGATAGCATGCAGCCATTTTCTGGTGTTCAAATGAAGAGTTAGGGCGACTTAGGACATCAGAAAGTAAAGTCGCTATACCTGACCCAAGTAGTCCCCCATCAATGCCTTGGGTAATTAGATTTCCAATAGCACCTCCATACAGAGGAGCTGCTCCTTTTAGCCGCACCATCAAATCATTTAACATGCCTCTCCCCTCCCCATCAATATAATCAATAAAGTCCCGGCACGCGACCAAGACTTTATTTTCAGTTCCCTCACAATAACATCGTCAGCGGATCCTCGATCAGTTTTTTGAAGGCGGCGAGGAAGTCGGCGCCGACCGCGCCGTCGACACAGCGATGGTCGGTCGAGAGCGTCACGCTCATCAGGGTCGCGACCGCTAATGCGCCGTCGCGCACGACAGGCCGTTGCTCGGCCGCACCTAACGCCAGAATGCAAGCCTGGGGCGGATTGAGGATGGCGGCGAACTCACGAATCCCGAACATGCCGAGATTGGAAATGGTGAAGGTGCCGCCCTGGAACTCCTCGGGCTTCAGCTTGCCTTCGCGCGCCTTAGCCGCCAGTTCCTTGACCTCGGCCGAAATCGCAGCCAGTCCTTTAGCATCGGCGTTGCGGACGATCGGGGTTATCAAACCTGTCGGCGTTGCCACCGCAACGGAGATATCGGATTGTTCGTAGAGCAGCACGGCGTCGTCGGTCCAGGCGGAATTCGCGGCCGGCACCTTACGCAGCGCCAATGCCACCGCTCGCACCACGAAATCATTGACCGAGAGTTTATAGGCGCCCGACTTGGCGTTCAGCTCGGCCCGGATTTTCAACAACGGGTCGAGGCACAGATCAATGGTCAAATAGAAATGCGGCGCGGTCTGTTTGGCTTCGGTCAGGCGCTTGGCGATCACCTTGCGCATGCCCGTATTGGCCTGCGCGCGGTATTTCAGCCCGACCTTGTCCGACCATTCGCGGGCATCCGGGCCGGCGGTCTGGACTCGGGCCGGTGTCGGAGCGGCAGCCGGAGCCGGGGCCGAGACGGCGGCCGGGGCGGGTTTGGCCACCGGACCACGCGCCAGCGCCGCGGCAACGTCGGCCCTGACGA
Organism: Rhodospirillaceae bacterium; assembly: GCA_037147415.1. Classification (GTDB taxonomy): domain Bacteria; phylum Pseudomonadota; class Alphaproteobacteria; order Azospirillales; family Azospirillaceae; genus BOG-933. Next base: position 27,146 of record JBAWVF010000011.1, read on the forward strand.
TGCGGCCACGCGGACCGCTGCCGGCGACACCCGATAAATCGAGCCCGGCTAGGCTTGCGACCCGGCGCGCCAGCGGACTGGCGATGATCCGCTTGCCCTTTAATGCCTGAACCGGCGCGGTAACGGCAGCCGCAACCGGACTTGCAACAGGGGCGGTAACGGGAGCCGCAACGGGGGCCGCCCTCGGTGCCGCAACCTCGCCTTCACCGCTTAACCGGGCGATCGGGGTGTTGACCTTGACCCCTTCGCTACCGGCGGGCACCAGGATTTTTTCAAGGACGCCCTCGTCGACCGCCTCGACCTCCATGGTCGCCTTGTCGGTCTCGATTTCGCAGACGGCGTCACCGGCCTTGATGGCGTCGCCTTCCATTTTCAACCATTTGGCAAGTTTGCCTTCGGTCATGGTCGGCGACAGCGCCGGCATCAGAATCTGAATCGGCATGGCATGCGTTCCCGTAATCCGGAGGGGCGCTTAAGCGCGATAGCAAACGGCTTTGGCGGCCTTGACGATGTCGTCGGCTTTCGGCAACGCCAACTGCTCGAGATTGGCGGCATAAGGCAGCGGCACGTCGGCACCGGCAACGCGCCCGACCGGGGCATCCAGATCGTCGAAGGCGTGCTCCATCACCAGCGCGGCGATTTCGGCGCCGATGCCGGCATAGGCCCAGCCTTCCTCGATCGTGACGATCCGGTTGGTTTTGCGCACCGAGTTGATAATGCAGTCGACGTCAAGCGGGCGCAGCGAGCGCAGATTAATGACCTCGGCCTCGATCCCTTCGGCGGCAAGCTTATCGGCCGCGGCCAGCGCGACCCCGACCATGCGCGAGAACGCGGTGAGGGTGACATCCTTGCCGGTCCGCTCGATATGCGCCTTGCCGATCGGTATGATGAATTCGGGATCATCGGGTACGGCAAAGCTTTGGCCGTACATGATCTCGTGTTCCAGAAATACCACCGGGTTGGGATCGCGAATCGCCGCCTTCAACAGACCTTTGGCATCGGTTCCCGACCAGGGCGCCAACACCTTCAACCCAGGGCAATGGGCGTACCAACTGGCGTAGCATTGGGAATGCTGCGCCCCGACCCGCGAGGCCGCGCCATTGGGACCGCGAAAGACGATCGGGCAGCCCATTTGACCGCCCGACATATAGAGCGTCTTGGCCGCCGAATTGATGATGTGGTCGATCGCCTGCATCGAGAAGTTAAAGGTCATGAATTCGACGATCGGCTTCAAGCCGTTAAAGGCGGCGCCGACGCCGAGACCGGCAAAGCCGTATTCGGTGATCGGGGTATCGATCACCCGGGTCGATCCGAATTCCTGAAGCAACCCCTGGGTGACCTTGTAGGCGCCCTGATACTCGGCAACCTCTTCCCCCATCACGAACACGGTCGGGTCGCGGCGCATTTCCTCGGCCATGGCGTCGCGCAAAGCCTCGCGCACCGTCCGTTGGCCGGTCGGGCCGGTGTAGGCCTCGGCCGCTTCCACCACTGCCCGCGGCGGCGGAGCCGCAGCCACCGGAGCGACCGTCGCCGCGACGGGCGCGGGTGCGGGCGCAGGTGCCGCAACCACAACCGGAACGGGGGCGTCGTTCAGGCTCTCGCCCTCGCGCAGAAGAAGTGCGACCGGGGCATTGACCTTGATGCCTTCGGTGCCGGCGGCAATCAGAATCTTGCCGATCCGACCTTCATCGACCGCTTCGACTTCCATGGTCGCCTTGTCGGTCTCGATTTCGAACATCGCTTCACCGGCCCGTACCGGATCGCCTTCCTTTTTGAGCCAGCGGGCAAGTTTACCCTCGGTCATGGTCGGCGACAGCGCGGGCATCAGAATTTCGACGGGCATGCCAAATCTCCGCAACAAATGTGTCTAGACGCGCGCTTCGACCAGAATATCGGTCCACAGCTCGGCGGGATCGGGTTCGGGGCTTTGCTGGGCAAACTCGGCGGAGTCCGCCACGATCGCCTTGACCTCGCGGTCGACCGCCTTCAGGGCGTCCTCATCGACATGACCCTTGTCCAGCAGCAACTTGCGGAAATTGTCGATCGGGTCGGATTCCGAGCGAACCTTGGCCACCTCTTCTTTGGTCCGGTACTTGGCCGGGTCCGACATCGAGTGGCCGCGATAACGATAGGTCTGCATTTCCAGGATCACCGGGCCTTTGCCGGACCGGACATACTCAACCCACTCGAGCGCGGCGGCCCGAACCGCCAGCACATCCATGCCGTTGACCTGGACTCCGGGAATACCATAGGCCTGCCCGCGCTGGTATAGCTCGCCCGCTGCGGCGCGGGCCTGGGCGGTACCCATCGCGTATTTATTGTTTTCGATAATATAAACGGCCGGCAGCTTCCACAGCGCCGCCATATTGAAAGATTCGTAGACCTGGCCCTGATTGATCGCACCGTCGCCGAAATAAATCGTCGAGACGTGGCCGTCGTTTTTATACTTATGGCCGAAGGCCAGACCGGTTCCGATCGGAACCTGTGCGCCGACGATGCCGTGGCCGCCATAGAACGACTTTTCCGCACTGAACATGTGCATCGAGCCGCCCTTACCCTTGGAATAGCCGCCACGCCTGCCGGTCAGTTCGGCCATGACGCCCTTGGCATCCATGCCGCAGGCCAGCATCTGACCATGATCGCGATAGCTGGTGATCACGGAATCGCCGGGTTTCAACACCGACTGAATGCCGACCACAACCGCTTCCTGCCCGATATAGAGATGGCAGAAACCGCCGATCAGGCCCATGCCGTACATCTGCCCGGCCTTCTCTTCGAAGCGGCGGATCAGCAGCATGTCGCGATAGTAGCTCAGCAGTTCGACCGACGGCGTTGCGCCGGCGGCAGGCGCTACCTCGAGTTTCTTGGACGTAGCCAAAGACTCCTCCTCGGGTGTGGCTATGATGGCGGACTTGATCTTTGTGTAACTCTCAACCCGCTTCATTTCAAGAGACACCCGGCTTTACGTGAGGATGATTGCTTCCCCCCCAATTCATGCTGCAATACAGCATAAGCTTCGGAGTATCGATTCTTGCGTGCTTCGGGCGACGCATGATGAATTCGTTTCCGGAAGCACCGATATCGGGTTTTGGAATTGCTTTTGCCTTGCTCTGACCGACAGACTGCGACAAATTGTCCGGGCGAAGACGTGGTTGGTCTTCCTGTTTCTTTGGTCGGCTTTCCCTCTCGCGGGGGGCGACTCGGAGCGGGTGTGCGTCGGGGGCACGGGCGGATAGCGCAGGCACGGGTTTGAAAACTTAAGTCAAGGGGTCGACTTTCGGGGCGGAATGCGACATAAGCGCACACCTGTCAGCGCGCTAAACTTAATCGGGTTCAAGGAATGCGGGATCGAGGATTGAATGCGAAACAGGCTTGAGAGCGACCCGCCGGAACCGGTGATCAAACGAGGTATCGATGCGTTCACTGTCCCCGGGGGCTCGCGCAGGGACGGGCGAGTCGCCGGACGTACGTTGGTGGTCATGCGCTGGATCGCCGTTTCCGGTCAGCTGTGCTCGATCGGGGTTATCACCGGCGGCTTGGGCATCATTCTGCCGCTCGGCCCTGTATTGGCGACGATAGGCACCTCGATTTTGTTGAACCTGCTGGTGTTCTTCCAGCGCGAGACGCAAGCGCGGCTGACCGATCGTGACGCGACCTTGTACCTGGCCTTTGATACGCTGCAATTGACCCTGCTTTTGTACCTGACCGGTGGCATGATCAATCCGTTTACCATTCTGTTGCTGGCGCCGATGACGGTCGGTGCGGCGATTTTGTCGCCCTTTAACGTTGCGCTGTTGGCCGTGCTTAATCAGGCCTGTCTGGCGGTGTTGGCCTTCTGGCACTTTCCTTTGCCCTGGCACGGTAAGGTTCCGGCCCTGCCGTCGTTGTACCTCTCCGGGGTATGGAGCGGGTTGGCCATGGCCTCGGTCATGCTGGCGGCTTATGTCGCCCGGGTTGCTTACGAGTCCCGGCGGGTTGGCGACGCTTTGACCGCAAGTCAGATGGCCTTGGCACGCGAGCAAAGATTGTCGGCGCTGGGTGGATTGGCCGCCGCCGCCGCTCATGAATTGGGTACACCGCTCGGCACCATCGCGCTGGTTGCGACCGAACTGGCGCGCGAGATTCCGCCCGGCAGCCCGCTTGCCGAAGACATCGCCCTGCTGCAAAGCCAAAGCCAACGCTGTGGCGCCATTTTGGCTGAACTCAGTCGTCGGCCCGAAGCGGATGGCGGTGAGCCGTTCGAGCATGTGCCGCTGACTGTGCTGGTCGAGACGGCTGCGATTCCCCATCTGGCCGGACCGACCTCGCTGGTGGTGATGGCGGAGCGGGCGGGTGGTTTGCCCGACCCGGTGGTTCGCCGACAGCCCGAGATTATTCACGGGGTCGGCAACCTGCTGCAAAACGCGCTTCAGTTCGCACACGCCGAGGTTCGTGCGGTCGTCGGTGGCGACACGGATCAGGTGACCCTGACCATCACCGATGACGGGCCCGGGTTTCCGTCCGGCATGCTGAGCCGGTTGGGCGAGCCCTATCTTTCGGCCCGGGCCGATAGTGCCGGTCACATGGGGCTCGGGATTTTTATTGCCGAAACGCTGCTTAGTCGGACCGGCGCCAGCGTCGAGTTCGGCAACCGTCGTCGCGGCGGCGCTCGCGTCGTCGTCCGTTGGAACCGCCGGGCCTTGCTGGAACAAGTGTCGTGAGACGGCTTTCGATGAACCTAACCGGCCGAACAGGGTAGCTAGAATGTCGGATGATGATTTCCTCCTTTCGACCGAAAGCCAGAAGCTGACCTTTACCGGCGATGCCGGGCAAAGCCTGCTGATTGTGGACGATGACGCGCCTTTCCGGATTCGACTGGCCCGGGCGATGGAGAAACGCGGCTTTGATGTCGTCGCGGTCGAAAGCGTCGCGCTCGGGATCGAGTTGGCGCAGGAGTATGCGCCCTCCTATGCCGTGATCGATTTACGGCTTGCCGATGGCAGCGGGCTTCAGGTGGTCGAGGCGTTGCGCGATGCGCGGCCCGAGGCGCGGATCGTCGTGCTGACCGGCTATGGCAACATCGCTACCGCGGTCGCCGCGGTCAAAGCCGGTGCCGTCGACTATCTGCCCAAACCGGCCGATGCCGATGCCATCGAGTCCGCGCTGTTGGCTGATGGTCGACCGCTGCCGACCCCGCCCGACAATCCGATGTCGGCCGATCGGGTGCGCTGGGAGCATATTCAGCGCGTGTTCGAGCAATGCGAACGCAATGTTTCAGAAACGGCGCGCCGGCTGAAAATGCATCGGCGCACGCTTCAGCGTATACTCAATAAGCACGCCCCGCGGGCCTAGCTTGTGTTGGCCCTGAAAGACGAGAGAACAGAATGAACGCCTCGATCGCGCCAAGTTCGTCTTTGCCGTCCTGGAATTTGGACGATCTTTACCCCGGAATCGATTCGCCGGAGCTGGGGGTTGACCTGGGACGGGCCGAGGTTGCCGCCGGGGAGTTCAACGAACGCTTTGCCGGGCGTCTTGCCGACTTGACCGCGGCCGGGCTGGGGCATGCGATTGCCGAGTATGAGCGTATCGACGAAACTCTGACGCGCCTGTATTCTTATGCCGGTTTGGTCTATGCCGGCAACATGAGCGACCCGGCGATCGGTAAATTCTATCAGACTCTTCAGGAGCGTATCAGCACCATTTCGACCAAGTTGGTATTTTTTACTCTTGAAATCAACCGGCTTGACGATTCAGTTCTTCAGTCCCGGCTGGCGGAGTCGCCGCTACTGGCCAATTTTGCGCCGTGGCTGCGGGACACCCGGATTTATTTACCGCACCAGTTAAGCGATGATTTGGAACGGCTGCTGCACGAGAAATATGTGGTCGGGCGCGCCGCCTGGACCCGCCTGTTCGACGAAACCCTGAATGAATTACGCTTTCCGCTGAATGGCGCCGAGCTGACCAGCACTGAGGCGTTGAACAAGCTGAGCGACCCCGATTCGGCCGTGCGCCGGGCCGCCGGCGAGGTAATCGGGCGGGTGCTTAAAGAGAATATCAGAATATTCGCGCTGATTTTTAACACGCTGATCAAGGATAAGGAAATAGAGGATACGTGGCGCCATTATCCGCACCCGTCTTCCGCTCGAAACCTTGGTAACCAAGTTGAAGATGAGGTGGTCGATGCGCTGGTGACTGCGGTAAAATCGGCGTATCCGCAACTGTCGCACCGGTATTATGCGATGAAGGCGCGCTGGTTCGGCTCTGATCGGCTGGATTATCGGGACCGCAATGCGCCGCTCCCCGATGTCGAGGACCGGTTGCGTTCGTGGGACGAGGCGCGCGAGATCGTGCTCGGCGCCTACCGCAATTTTTCGCCGGAATTGGGCGAGATCGGCGCCCGCTTTTTCGAGCGTCCGTGGATCGATGCCGGGGTGCGACCGGGTAAGGCTTCGGGCGCGTTCGCCCACCCGACCGTGCCGAGTGTGCATCCCTATTTGCTGGTCAATTTTTTGGGCAAGACCCGGGATGTCATGACCCTGGCTCACGAGTTGGGGCACGGCGTGCATCAGGTTTTGGCGGGCGGGCAGGGCCATTTAATGTCAGGCACCCCGTTGACGCTGGCGGAAACCGCGTCGGTCTTCGGCGAGATGCTGACGTTCCGTGCCTTGATCGATGCGGAAACCGATCCGCGTCAACGTCGCGCCATGCTGGCCTCAAAGGTCGAGGACATGCTGAATACGGTGGTGCGCCAGATCGCATTCTATGATTTTGAGTCGCGTGTTCACGCCGAGCGCAAGCATGGTGAAATTACCGCCGAGCGATTGGGTGAAATCTGGCGGACGGTGCAGACCGAAAGCTTGGGACCGGCGTTACGTTTTGACGAGGGCTATGATAACTATTGGTCCTATATTTCGCATTTCATTCACTCTCCGTTTTATGTCTATGCTTATGCATTCGGGGATTGTCTGGTGAACTCGCTTTATGCGGTGTATCGGGAGCAGCCGGACGATTTCGCCGACCGTTATATTGCCATGCTTTCGGCGGGCGGGACGTTGCGCCATCGCGAATTGCTGGCTCCGTTCGGACTCGATGCCGCCGACCCCGGCTTTTGGCAAAAGGGACTGTCGATGATCAGCGATTTTATCGACGAGTTGGAAGCTCAATAAGGATGCGGTGTACTGCTTTTTTTGTGTGCAATGACGCAGTTGATGGCATGTTTTTTAATCAAACATGCCATCAAGCTGTCGCGCATCGTATTGAGCGCGGATTGTTGAGTAATGGCATGAGAGTTGCTTGACAAACAGGCCAACGGGTTTGATTGTATAACAAGGTGAAACGAAAGCTTACGTGTATCGGCGCCTGCGAGTGGTCAAGTAAGTTATATAACATACTTTACAATTCTTAATCTGACAACACGGGCGTCTCATGGTCGATCAAGCTGAAGATAAGCCTATTGATACTTTTTATCGAGATTTCTTTAATTGTTCCATAGTCGGAATGTACCGGACAACCAAAGATGGTCAATATGGCCTGGTTAACAGTGCCTTGGTTAAAATGTATGGATTCGAAAGTGCTAAAGAATTAAGTGAAACCTATCAAGATATCGGAAATCAGCTTTACGTAGATTCATCCAGACGGAATGCTTTTGCAAAAGCAATTTCAGAGGGCGGTGAAGTTACCGATTTTGATGCTGAGATCTACAGGCGTGACGGTAGCCGCATTTGGATCCGCGAGCATGCTCGGTGTGTGCGGGGTGCTGATGGCAATATTTTATATTACGAAGGAGCCGTCACCGACATTACGGCTCAAAAGAAAGCTGAACAGCAAGTCCAGCTTTTGGTCGCCGCTTTTAAAAGTGTGGCGGAGGGAGTTATTATAACCAGCCATGACTTGACTGTACAATGGTCAAATCCGGCTTTTTCTAAAATAACCGGATATTCTTCTGATGAAGTTATCAATAAAACATTAATACTGCCGATCATGGCCGATGATACTGAAGAAATAATTAAAGATATCCTAAATAAACTTCGCCATACAACTCACTGGCAAGGGGAGCTATATCTTAAGCGCAAAAACGGAGAGAGATTTTTGGCGCTTTTATCTGTTGCTGTTGCGGTTGCAGACGAAATTAAAGACAAACACTTCGTATTGGTTTGCACTGACATCACGCAGCGTAAGATAATTGAAGAAAAGTTGAAGTTTCATGCGAATTATGATGCATTGACAACATTGCCGAATCGTGTTCTGTTACATACTAAACTGGATCAAGAATTAGAACGCGCCAGAATTAGTAAGTTAAAAGTCGCAGTCTATTATATTGATCTTGATCGCTTTAAACCGGTTAATGACCAACTTGGGCACAAAGCCGGAGATTTACTGCTTAAGCTTGTCGCAAAACGGATGGTTAACTCGTTGCGGTTGTCGGATACCGTTGGCCGACTTGGAGGCGATGAATTTTTAGCAATAGCGCCGGACATTTCCGAGCCTGAAGCTGCGGCCTATGTTGCAGCAAAGCTATGCTATGCATTTAGCGACCCGTTTGATATATTAGGGCATAAGATATATTGCACTGCCAGTATTGGGATCGCTTATTATCCAGACCATGCCACAGGCGTTGATGCATTGATTGCTAATGCCGATACGGCAATGTATCATGCGAAGAAAAACTCACGAAATCAATACTGCATTTACAATATAAATATGCGCAAAGAAGGGCTTGCTGGGATTAATTTAGAAAGCGATTTGCGTAGAGCCGTTCAGAGCGAGGAGTTTGTTTTACACTACCAGCCAAAGGTTGATTTAGTTACTGGTATTATCACCAGCGCTGAGGCTTTGATCCGTTGGAATCACTCAATACTGGGCTGGGTTTCCCCAACAGAGTTTATTCCGCTTGCTGAAAAAATCGGCCTTATTCAAAAAATTGGGTTGTGGACTCTGCGTGTGGCTTGCCGCCAGATGAAGGAATGGCTTAAAAGCGGTTCCACTATTCATTACGTAGCGGTTAATCTTTCTCCGCACCAATTCAATGATGACGCACTTCTTGATCTGATTGCAGGGGTATTAGCTGAAACAGGTCTTGACGCTGGTGCGCTGGAACTTGAATTGACGGAAGGTGCCATTATTACCGATGTCGAACATGCGGTTGCCATGATGCATGGTCTAAAAAACCTGGGCGTTCGATTGGCGATTGATGATTTCGGCACCGGTTATTCTTCGCTAACCTACTTGAAACACTTTCCAATCGATACACTCAAGATTGATGGCAGCTTCGTTGTTGATCTGGAGCATGATCGGACGGATCAGGCTATTGTTTCGACTATTTTAGAACTTGGTCGAAACTTAGGGCTGACCGTGATTGCTGAAGGTGTCGAAACCAAGGGCCAGCTGGATTATTTGGTTCGCCGCAATTGTAATGGGGCTCAAGGGTTTCTAATTGCACGCCCGATGGAAGGGAGCGCTGTCAGCGCACTGGTTGATGCGAGTTCGAAGAGTGAACAAGACTAAGAAACTACGTCAATAAAAAAACCTCCCCCGCGAGGGAGAGGTTTTTTCAGGGTAGATCGGAGCCTGATGCTTAACGCTTCGAGAACTGGAAGCTGCGGCGTGCTTTGCGGCGGCCGTACTTCTTGCGCTCGACCACGCGGCTGTCGCGGGTCAGGAACCCGGCGGCCTTCAACGGCGGGCGAAGACTCGGCTCGTAATATGTCAGCGCCTTCGAGATGCCGTGACGCACCGCGCCGGCTTGGCCCGACAGACCGCCGCCATTGACCGTGACCGTCACATCATATTGATCGACGCGCTCGACAACCCCGAAAGGCTGGCCGATGATCATACGCAGCACGGGGCGGGCGAAATAGACGGTGACTTCCTTACCGTTAACGGTGACCTTACCGTTGCCGGGTTTGATCCAAACGCGGGCGACCGCGTTCTTGCGCTTGCCGGTAGCATAGGCCCGGCCGCGTGAGTCGATCTTGGGCTTCACCGCTTCTTCGGCAGCGACCGTTTCGGCCACGGCGGAACCGCCGCCCAGATCCTTGAGACTGGAGAGAGTCAGGTTAACCATGGGCGTCAAGCGCTCCTCTTATTCTTCGGATTGCGCGACGCGATGTCGAGCACCACAGGTTGCTGTGCCTCGTGCGGGTGAGCGGTTCCTGCGTAGACCCGCAGGTTGCCCATCTGGCGCCGGCCGAGCGGGCCGCGCGGAACCATGCGCTCGACAGCCTTTTGCAGCACGCGTTCCGGATAGCGGCCATCCAGAATCTGGCCCTTGGACCGGCCCTTGATGCCGCCCGGGAAGCCGGTGTGCCAGTAGAAGATGTCGTCCTTGCGCTTATTGCCGGTCAGGCGCACCTTTTCGGCATTAATCACGATCACATTGTCACCGCAATCCATGTGCGGCGTATAAGTGGGCTTGTGCTTGCCCCGCAGAATGCCGGCAAGCACGCTTGCCAACCGCCCGAGGACCACGCCGTCGGCATCGACGAGAACCCACTTCTTCTCGATATCCGATGGCTTGAGGTTGAAGGTTTTCATCGATTCCGTCTCGATATTGTCACAGAACCGCTCCGGACGGCGTCCGGTCGGAAACAGGGGCGTTTTGTACGGGCGCAAGGGTCGTGCTGTCAACCGCAAAAAAGAATGACGGTAGAAGGCTCTGGGAAGCGGTAGTCCGATACCGTCACTGCAACGCCATTGTTAATTCAGCACTTTTCGGCTCAGGCGTGTCCGCGACCTTCCGGCTGCGGCGGCATGGCCGGTTGGCCGTGGTGCTCAACCAAATGCCGGGTGAATTGGTCGGAAAGCCGCTCGATCTGCCCGATTGTCTTAAAATGATTGGTGCTGGTGACTCGGCGTAGCTCTTCCATACCGGATTGCAGAACAGCCACATCCGTGCGCAAAGAATCCTGTCCGGCCTGAAGCTCCGCGATGTCGGCCCGCACTGCGATTTGGCCGGCTTGAAGCGCCTTCTGCCCGACCTGTAGCTCTGCGATGTCGGCCCGCATTGCGATTTGGCCGGCTTGGATGCCCTCAACCTTAGCCAGCAAGAGCGCTAACAAACTCTTAATATCATTGTCCATGGCCGCCTCCGTTTTCGAGTATAGGGCATTGTCGGCAGATTGTCGAACGGATCGGAGTGTCTGCCAAAATCCGCCTGTCTCGCCCCGACTCGGGACGCGGCTCGGCCATGCCGCTCTTGGTGTTGAAATTCAAAATGGCACTACTAATAGTGCGCAGTGAAGACAGGGTCAGAAATTACATTAAGTACGTTCGTGAAATGTTCGAAAATCTGGGCCCTTTAGGGACGAATTTGGCAAAAATGTCGGCAGCCACGGTTTTTTTATATACGAGAGCGTCGGCGACGCGTTATCTTGCGGGCCTGTGTTAAATGAAGTTGCCAACTGGTTATTACTGTTGATTCTTCTCGGCAGAGAGACCGGGGAGCTAAAGGGAGATCGGACCGATGACGCGACATATCCGCAACCTCAGCGGTACCCTGCGCCGCCTTCTCCCGACTGCTCCGGCCTTGTGCTTGGCTTGGCTGCTCGGTGGTTGCGCCGGGACGCCGACGCCGACTGTCGTGACCGCAGAGGCCCCCCCGCCGGCAACGGTTGACACTTATATTAAGGAAGCCTCTCAGCGCTTCAATGTTCCTGAAAAATGGATCAGGGCGGTGATGCATCAGGAAAGCGGCGGCCGGGTCGGCGTCGTCAGTAAAAAGGGTGCAATCGGCTTGATGCAGGTCATGCCGGCAACCTGGGCTTATTTGCGTGATACCTATCATCTTGGCAATGATCCGTTCGAACCCCATGACAATATCATGGCCGGAACCGCCTATATTCGAGAGATGTTCGACCAATATGGATCGCCGGGCTTTCTTGCGGCTTATAACGCCGGACCGGGACGGTATGAGAGCCATCTAAGAACTCGCAAACCCCTTCCCGGCGAAACACGTCATTATGTTGCGGTCATCGGTCCCAAGATCGAAGGCGTGCTGCCCGAAGGCCCGAATCCGGCGCGCTCGACGCCGTTGACTCCGCGGACGGTGGTGGCCATGGCTGCGGTGCCGGTCACGCAAGAGCCGCCGGTACCGGCGGTGCCTCCGGTTCAAGTCCGGACCCGGGTTGAACCCGCAGTCGTCGGCACGGTTCCTCCCGCTCATGTCGGGCGCGTTGCTCCGCCGGTCATGGCCAAGCCGGCCGTTCAAACCGCATCGATCCGGGAACCGGGACACAAGCCCCGTGCGGCCGAATCGCGCCGCCCGATTCTGGTGGCCAGTGCGGATTCAGACGAGGATGAACCCGCACCGCGCCGCCCGGGCAATCTGCCGGCGGGCTGGTATGTGCCGGTTCGCGGTGCAACCCGGTAATACGCTGGACGCGCCCCTTTTGGATCGATAGTGTTCCGGTCTTCCTTAAAAAGATCGGAACATTGTCATGTCTACGTTTGCACGCCCCTCCGGCCGGAGCCCCGGAACCCTGCGCGCCATCAGTCTGGAGCCGGGCGTTTCCAAATATGCCGAAGGCTCGTGTCTGGTCAGCTTCGGAGATACCAAAGTTCTCTGCACCGCCAGCGTCGACGCCCGGGTTCCGCCGTTTTTGCGCAATACCGGGCTTGGCTGGGTCACGGCTGAATATGGCATGCTGCCGCGCTCGACCCACGAGCGTACCGATCGCGAGGCGGCTAAAGGTCGCCAAAGCGGCCGAACCCAGGAAATTCAGCGCCTGATCGGACGGGCCTTGCGGGCCGTGGTCGACCGCAAGGCGATGGGCGAGATGCAAATAAAGGTCGATTGCGACGTCATTCAAGCGGATGGCGGGACACGGACCGCTGCAATCACCGGTAGTTATGTTGCGTTACATCATGCTTTTCAGCATTTGGTCCGGATTAAGGCGCTTCAGACCGTGCCGTTGGTCGATTCCGTGGCCGCGGTGTCGTGCGGGCTTTATCGAGACGTGGCCGTGCTCGATCTTGATTATGCCGAAGACAGTACGGCCGGGGCCGACGCCAACTTCGTGCTGACCGGCAACGGCGGCATCGTCGAGGTCCAGGGAACCGCGGAGGAACGGCCGTTCAGCGAGGCGCAATTCATGGAATTGCTGAGCTTGGCGCGTGCCGGCGTAACCGAACTGACCGCGCTTCAGAAAGCCGTGACCGCTCTTTAAACCGCAGAATCGCCCCCTCCCGGATTGCACCGAATGACGGTATAAATTGCCTTGAAAAATGCATTCTCTTAAGCTAACTTCAAGCGTTGTACCCGGGAGGAAAGCGATGTTGAGGGATACATTGTTCAGCATCATCAGATGCGAGCACAGACAGCTTGAGGATGAGATTGCCGAAGAGCAGAAGCGTCCGGACCCGAATGGGGAGCGCCTTATGGCCTTGCGTCTGGAAGCCAAAAGCCTGCGTCGGGAGCTTGAACATTACGCCAACCGTTGAGGGTGTGGCGGGTGGCCGGGCGAGCCCCGGAGGACCATGAACAGCCTTGGCTTCAATAAACCGGTCTCTGCGACTCGCGTGGTGGTCGCGATGTCCGGCGGTGTCGATTCCTCGGTAACGGCTGCGCTGCTGGCGGAGCAGGGCTACGAGGTGATCGGAATAACGCTCCGGCTTTATGATCATGGAGCTGCGGTCGGGCGTAAAGGGGCGTGTTGCGCCGGCCAAGATATCATGGATGCTCGACAAGTCGCGGATGGTTTGGGCATTCCCCATTACGTACTCGATTATGAAAGCCGATTCTCCGATGCGGTAATCGGGGATTTCGTAGACAGTTATTTACGCGGCGAGACTCCGATTCCGTGTGTGCGCTGCAACCAACTCATTAAGTTTCGTGATCTGTTGAGCACGGCCCGTGAATTGGGGGCCGATGCTTTGGCCACCGGTCATTACGTCCGGCGTGTCGAGGGTGCGCTTGGTCCCGAGCTACATCAAGCGGTTGAGCCGGCGCGCGATCAAAGTTATTTTTTGTTTGCGACGACGCTTGAGCAACTGGCCTTTCTGCGCTTCCCGTTGGGCGACTTGCCCAAAGCTGAAACCCGCCGTCACGCGGAACGGTTCGGACTGAGTGTCGCGAGCAAACCGGACAGCCAGGACATTTGCTTTGTGCCTGAAGGCTCTTATGCCGCCTTGGTCGGCGCTCGCCGTCCCGAGGCGATTATTCCCGGTGATATTGTTCATGTTGACGGGCATGTTCTCGGTCGGCATGATGGCATCATCCATTATACCGTCGGTCAGCGCCGTGGCCTCGGACTCAGCAACCGGAGCGGTGATAGTAATGAGCCCCTGTTTGTGGTTGGGCTTGATGCCGTGCGCCGACAGGTCAGGGTTGGGCCGCGCGAGGCCTTGGCGACAACCCTGGTACGTGTCGAGCAGGTTAATTGGTTGGCTCCGGCCGACGAAAGCCCGGTGACGGTCAAGTTGAGGTCAACTCAGCCGGCCGTGCCCGCATATGTAGAAGCAAACTTCGACGGTAGCGCGTCGGTTACTATGGACAAGCCGGTTTATGGCGTCGCGCCCGGTCAGGCGTGTGTGTTTTATCGGGGCGATCGGGTGCTTGGCGGCGGATGGATCGCACGGAGCGGGATAAAGTAATCAGCGATTATACAGGGCACGTGTGGCTAAGTGATGGGCTGATTAATTGGTGCAGTGCGTCGCTGCGTCGCAGCAATTTCTATTGCAGCGCCGCATTTATATGGATTTGGTTGGTACAATCTGCTACGCGAAAGCCGGTCCGGCTCTATCATCCACCCATTTCCGGTGGTTTCTTTCAAGAGGTTCGCGTTTCCATGGCTGTCACTTCTGCGTCGATCTCGATCACCGATCGTACCGCTTATCTGAAAATCGACGAGCCGTCCAAGGCGGCTTTGCGGGAATTCGGCCAGATTCTGGCGCCGAAGATTGATACCATTCTTGACGAATTCTATGCCTATCTGCGCTCGGTTCCCGCGGTGGCGGCGCTGCTCGGCAACAATGACCGGGTTGCCCGGGCGCGGGCGATGCAAAAGCAGCATTGGATGCGCAATGTCTTTACCGGGACGTTCGACGATGTGTACATGGCGCAAGTCCGCTCGATCGGCGAGACGCACCAGCGTATCGGTCTGGAGCCGCGCTGGTATATGGGCGCTTACTGCTTTACATTGAACAAGCTCGTCGATCTTGCCGTGCTGAACTATCGGCGCAAGCCGGAGCGCCTGGGACAGATCGTGCAAGCGATCAACCGCGCCGTATTCCTTGATATGGACTTGGCCACCTCGGTTTATTCCGACATTAACACGCAGGCCCTGATTAAGCGGGAGCTTGGCGATACCGCCCTTCGTTTTGAACGTGAAGTCAATACCGTGGTGCAGTCCGTGGTTGGCGCAACCGGTCAACTTGAGGAATCGGCGCGAAAGGTCGCGCAATCTTCCGAAGAGGCCAGCCGGCAGGCAAGTTCGGTGTCCTCCGCCGTGGAGTGCGCCTCCGTCAATATCCAGACCGTAGCGTCTGCGGCCGAGGAATTATCCGCCTCGATCGGTGAGATCGGCCGACAGGTCGCACAATCGGCCGGCATCGCCAGCGCGGCCCATGAAGAAGCCGGGCGGACCAACCAAAAGGTTCAGGGCTTGGCCGAGGCGGCAAAGCGCATCGGTCAGGTGGTTAAGCTGATCAACGGGATTGCCTCGCAGACCAATTTGCTGGCGCTGAACGCCACCATTGAAGCGGCCCGTGCGGGTGAAGCCGGGCGCGGCTTTGCCGTGGTTGCCAACGAGGTCAAAAGCCTCGCCAAACAGACCGCAACCGCGACCGAGGAAATCGACGCGCAGATATCGGCGGTGCAGGCGGCAACGCGTGAAGCGGTCACGGCGATTCAGGGCATAGCCGGCACGATTGATCAGATCAACACTATTGCGGCTTCAATTGCGGCGGCAGTCGAAGAACAAGGGTCGGCGACGTCGGAGATTGCCCGGAGCGCGCAACAGGCTTCGATGGGGACAAACGAAGTCACCAGAACCATCGTGCGCGTCAATCAGGCGGTCGATTCCAATCATCAAGAGGCTGAAATCGTGTTGCGCGCGGCCAGCGACCTCAACCGGCAGGCTAAATCGTTGAATACCGGGGTCGATAACTTTCTCTCGGTCATAAATCAGGGCTAACATGAACCGAGGCTGAGCCGGGCGGAAGCCAGCCGCCCGGCGTTATTCGGGCATCGCGCGTTCAGGGCGCGACGCCGCCGTCGCCATGGTCAAGATTGAATTCAAACGGCAAATAACCGCTGGGCATCCTTGTACGCAGGTATTCGGCCATCTTTGCATCAGTATGCAAAAAGTGCCCGCTGACCAAAGCATTGGCGAACTGAATGACATCGGTGATGGTGCCCTTGCCGCGCAGGACGTTTTGGTCGATTTCCATCAGCTTGGCGGTCAGTTTGTCATGCTCTCGGTGATGGGCGTCGAAATCCGGGTAGCGAAACGCCGTCATCAGCTCTTCTTCGTGAGCAAAGTGATAGGTGGTATAACCGGCCAATTCCTCAACGATCCGCTTGGCGACCGACAAGGGCTGTGATGTGCGCAGCGCATTGACCAAATCGTTGAAAATACTGAGCAGCAGCTTGTGTTCGTCATCGACGAGCTTGACCCCGACGCTCAGGCTGTCTGTCCATTGAATAGGCTTCAGGTGGTCCATGGCTGTTCCCGTCGGTTAATGGCTTGGCCGGACCCTTACACAAGCCTCGGGACAGGTCAACCGCTTTGCTCTGCGACAAGACTCAGGCAAAAAGAAACCGGCGGGAGGTTTTACTCTCCCGCCGGTGATCGCATTTACAGTTGTCTTTACGCCGTTTTAGCGTAACCCAGACTCTTCAGTGCATCGGCGATTTCCGGCAAAATGGCCGGATCATCGATGGTTGCCGGGCACTTGTACTCGACGCTGTCGGCAATTTTCTGCATGGTGCCGCGGAGAATCTTGCCCGAGCGGGTTTTGGGCAAACGCTCGACCACGACGGCGCGCTTAAAGTCGGCAACCGGACCGATCTTTTCACGGACCAGGGCGACCACTTCCTTCACGATATCCTCGTGCGACTTCTTGACGCCGGCCTTCAGCACCAGGAAGCCGAGCGGCACCTGGCCCTTAAGCTGATCGGCGACACCGATCACGGCGCATTCGGCAACGCTCTGGTGACCGGACAGCACCTCTTCCATACCGCCGGTGGACAGGCGGTGGCCGGCGACATTGATGATGTCGTCGGTGCGGGCCATGATCGAGATGTAGCCGTCTTCATCGATAAAGCCGGCGTCACCGGTCTGGTAGTAACCCGGATAGTCGGCCATGTACGCCTTGATGAAGCGATCGTCGGCGTTCCACAGGGTCGGCAGCGAGCCCGGGGGCATCGGCAGCTTGACCA
>JBAWVF010000012.1:0-44247 GCA_037147415.1 Rhodospirillaceae bacterium
CAATTGCTTCTCGGAATTGGGCTGTTGCATGAAGACTTTTTGCGGTTGGTATTAGTCCCGTGTCTTCTGAATTACTAAGTTGTCCTACTTTCTTCGAGAAAGCTATACATTGTTTTATAGTATTTACCCTTATCTGCGCTATAAAACTAATAAAGTTGTTGATATAACGATTAGTCTATTATTGAATAGACCTATAAATAAGATATAGCTCGGCCCTGACGATTATTAATTATGAACGATATATGATGGTGGAGATGTTTTCTTTTCTGGTAAAATCGATAAATAAAGCCCACTTCGGTAGATGTGGGGTTTTGCTGTCCGAAGCTGTTTCGGGGTTACGCTAAAGGAACCTTCATTGATGGGACGGTCCTTGGGGGAATCAGCCATGGCCCTGTGCAATTGCAAGGTGACCAAAGTGTTTGCGGTGTTCGGCCGTTGGCGCAGTTATCTGCAAAATCGGTTCGAGATACAAACACTCGGGCAATATTTGCTGCGCCGCGGTCTGATCACTCGCTTACAATTGGCCCGGGCGCTCGCCATTCAGCGCCTGAGTGGTGAACGCCTTGGCCATGTGTTGGTGCGGCTGGATTATTTAACCGAAGAACAGCTGAACCATCATCTATACCGCCTGCGGCTTGAATGCTGGTTGTGCCGATTGTTCAGTTCAGGGGTGAAAAAGCAGGCGTGAATAAGAGCCCCGGCGCTTGCTTAGGGTTAAGCCCGCTTAAGCTCAAGCGCCACCGGGGCCTTCGATCGGGAGCGGCGCCGGTCGTTGGGCTGGGCGGCCGGTCCATTTGCGCCAGGTCGCATCCACCCAATGCAAGGACGATCGAGCGGCCGAGGAAACCGCACCGGCAAGGGCGCCATAGCCGCAGCCTAAACCGCTCCGCAAAATCATGGTGCCGAGCCCGCCCATCCAGATGCCCGCTGCGGCCCAGCCGGCCACCGGCGGTAGAATGGTTGAAATGGCGCCAAGCGCCAGCCCGCCCATGCATCCCATCAACATCAAGCCACGGTCGAACACCGGCGTCTCTTTAAGGGGCCGGGCAAAACCGGTTTCAGCGGCTATAGCATCGCCTGCAAAAGCGGGGCTGGCAAAAGCGGGCAGGGGGGCGGCGACCATCGCCAGAATAGCGAGGATCAGGGCAAACCGGCGCGGCAGGCTGAACAAGGTCATCGGCAAGCTACCCCCGGCGAACATAAATATAAGTGCCCCCAAGCACCAGGGTCACGATTATAAAAATAATCGATATCACGGGATGAACGAATAGCCACGCAACCGCAATCGTCAAACTTCCCAGGATTAGCGCCAGGACAAAAGCGATATCCGCAGTCAAAGCTTCCGCCAGTGTCCCGAGAAACGGAACGATGCTGACCAGAACCGCCAGCGGTCCAAGTAACAGCATGAACCCGGCCCACATGACCAGCACGCCGGCACACCGTAAGACCCAGGTCAGGGTGTTTTCCCGGGATGCGCGCTCTTCAAGTAAAGCCTGCGCGCTACGGTTGCCGACCGAGGCTAATTGAAACGTATAGCCCCGCGCCATCGGATAATCGGTAAAGCCTTCACCGCTTTGTTTCGCCACCACGGTCACGGTCGATCCCGAGGGAACTCCGCTATAGGTCACACGCAAGTCGCCGACCACGGGCCGGGCCGGGTCTTTGCCGCGGTAGAGCGAGCCTTCGGGGGTCAACCGATAGCCGGCGGGAAGCTTCTCCGGCCGCAAATGCTGGAAGCCGGTCGGCTCCGAAAAGATCAAGCCGGGGCCTTCCGCCAGCGCCGCCAGCGTCGAGCCGCCGAGTCGGAACGCGCCGAGCTTGGCATCTTCCGCAGGCAGTACCGCCGATCGAACCGGCATCGACGGGTTGACATGGCCGGTCGGTATCTTAAAGTTGCGCGAATCAAACCATTCCGAAGACCATGTGCTTTCATAGCCGTACGAGGTGGTAACGGTCTGGCTGCCGCCCCAGTTGTTATTGGTTTGCTCGCTCTTACGTTCGCGCCACTGATACATTTCGACATGGCGTTGCGCGACCAGAGTCGAGGGCAAGGTCAGCCCGAGTCCCTGGTCAATCACTCCGGCCGCCGAACCGGTGCCGACCACATGAACCAGCCGGCCGTTATTTTGCGGAGAAATTGCCGTGGACGGAACGGTTATCACTTTTTCCAGGGCAAGTTCGATCGCTTCCGATGCTTCAACATTGCGGTGTTCATTCCACCACAGCAACGCCATCGGAAAGAAGATCAGAATGATGCCGATCGGGATGCCGATTAACGAACCGCCGACGCGCTCGACAAAGCCGATCTCACGAGTTTGGGTATAAGAAGCGGGATCGTAATAGGTCAAGACAGCCCTCATCCGTCGGCCGCATTAAGGCGGATAGGGCAATTTAGCAGCTCTGCGGCCATAAAACAACGATGTGCGGAATAAAAATTCCACACATCGTCGTGACAGTTGAGACTGCGTTTCTAATTAGCGGGCGCGTTGTTTAGTCCGCCCGCTGAGCAATTGGACGGCAGCGCGTTCCGCCTGTCCGACATGCTTGAACACGCGGCGATCCAGCGCCTGAAAGGCGCTTTCCGCCGCAAAAAACACGAAGCCGCCCGGGTCGGCCACGACAATACCGGCGGACCGGCCGTGGATCTCGATGGCAAAGGCTTGTGCCGGAAACATATGTGCGTTCCTCCGTCATTGGCCGATCTTTACGCCGGCTCGACGGGTGCGATACTGCGTGGATTGATAAAATTTGTCAATTAAAGTTGTGTGATAGAGGGCGTACGCTGTGATGGGAATTCGTATATTGTGCACTGCACAATATATTTCATTCGGGGGACGTTGCCTCTTCGGCGGCAAGCTGTTAGGGTCCGCGGCGAAGTGAAACCGGCTCCCCGAGCCCCTGTGAGACTACGGTAGATCCCATGAAGGTGAACGCCAACACCATGCGCCCCGGCCACGTTATGGAGCATAACGGCAAGCTGTGGGTGGTCGCTAAGACCCAGATTGTCCAGCCCGGCAAAGGCGGTGCCTTCATCCAGATCGAGATGAAGGATGTTCGCACCGGAACCAAGACGATTGAGCGTTTTCGAACTCAGGAATCGGTCGAGCGTGCCCGGCTTGATGATCACGAGATGCAGTTTTTATTTAACGAGGGTGATAACTTTACCTTCATGGATGAAACCAGCTTTGAGCAGATCATCATTACCCGAGACATTATCGGTGATCCGGCGGCCTTCCTTCAGGAAGGCATGAAATGCACCGTGCAAAGTCATGAAGGCTCGCCGTTGGGGGTTGAACTGCCCCAGACGGTTACGCTGCGGATCATGGAGGCGGACCCGGTGGTCAAAGGGCAGACCGCTTCGTCGTCCTATAAGCCGGCGAAGCTTGAAAACGGTGTGCGCGTCATGGTGCCGCCCCATATCGAGGCCGGCACCCGTATCGTCGTTGATACCGCCGAAGGCACTTATCTAGAGCGGGCCAAAGACTAAGCCTGTTGCTCTTAAACGTTACCCGGGAAAGAATCGGTAAGTATAGCCATGGCTCAGCGTTCAGCGAACATTAATGTCATGGCCAAGGCCGCGGAAAAGGCCGGACGTCTGTTGGTGCGCGACTTCGGTGAAGTCGAGCAGTTGCAGGTTTCCCGCAAGGGACCGGCCGATTTTGTTTCAACCGCCGACTTAAAGGCGGAAAAAGCGGTGCGAGCCGAGTTGGCCAAGGCGCGCCCGGATTACGGTTTTTTGATGGAGGAGACCGGCGTCGTCGACGGTCGCGACAAAAGCCATCGCTGGATTGTTGATCCGCTGGACGGCACCACCAATTTTTTGCATGGCGTGCCGCACTGGGCGGTTTCAATCGGTCTGGAACGCGACGGCGAAATTGTGGCCGGTGTGGTTTATGAACCGTTGCGCGATGAGCTGTTCTGGGCGGAAAAGGGCCAGGGGGCGTATTGCAATGCGCAGCGGCTGCGGGTATCGGGCCGCCGCCGGCTCGAAGAGTCGCTTATCGCGAGCGGCATGCCTTTTAAGGGGCATGGTCATCAGTCCACCTATATGGCGCAGCTGTCGGCGTTGATGATGGAAGTGGCGGGCATCCGCCGATTCGGCTCGGCGGCGCTTGATCTTGCTTATGTTGCCGCCGGTCGCTTTGACGGGTTTTGGGAAAGCGGTCTCAGTCCATGGGATGTCTCGGCCGGGATTCTCCTGGTTACCGAGGCCGGTGGTTTTGTTACCGAAGTGAATGGCGGGCGTAATCCTTTGTACGGGCTGGATTTGTTGGCGGCCAACTCCCATTTGCACCGTCCGCTGTCTAAGGTGTTGACGGGCGCGGTGGAGGCGGTGAAGAAGCCGGCTGTCTCGACGCCGGCGTCCTGAATTCGGGTTGGTCCCGGTTTCCCGTCCCGATTGCCGAGTCGCAATGTCGCGATTGTCGGACTGTAGTGTTTGCGCTAGGGTGTGGCCGCGCCCGTGCTCGAACGCGGGCATGGCGGCAGGTGACAGGACGACGATGATTGGCTTTTCAGGGGCGATGGGCTTTTCAGGGGCGCTTTTTCCAAGCTTCGGGGTGCGGCTTTCGCGGCGGAGCGGTGCAGTCGCGGCTTCGCTGCTGCTGGCGCTCTGCGGCTGTGCGGGTGATCGTCCGCCGCCGCCGCGCGTTACTGTTGAAGCGCCGATGATCGCGCCGGCGGTGCCGCCGTCTTCGTCCGAATTTAATGTCAAGGTTGCCAAGCCCTTGGTTAACCCGGACCGGCCGCTGTTCGAGCCTTTGCCGGTTCCCGCGTCGCCGCCGCCGCCGGTTGCGATGGCGCCGCTTGAAGCTCCGGATAAACCGATGTTGCCGTCTATGCCGGCCTTGGCCGCTCCGGCTGAACCGCCCCAGCGCGGCCAACCGATTCCCCGGCCGGCGGAGCCGCCCCGCGATAGTGTGAGTGCGCTGACGGCTTCGCCGCCTGCGCCGCTTCGGGCACCGATATCGGCACCGCCGGCGGTGTTGTCGCCCGGCACGTCCTGGCGACTGGTTTTTGCCGGACAATCAGCCGATTTGCCGGGTAACGCCGCGGATGTCGTGGGCACGGTGGCGAAAGTGATGGTTGCCGATGATCATTTGCGGCTCAAGCTGTATTCTTATGCCAGCGGCGCCGCCGACGAACCGCTGCCGGCCCGTAAACTCTCGATGCAACGGGGGCTGAAGCTGCGGGCGGCGCTGATCGAACGCGGGATCGCCAGCACCCGGGTCGACGTGCTGTCGCTCGGTCTCGGGATCGGAGCCGAAGGTGCGGGCAATGGCCCGGCCGATCGCATCGATCTTATTCCCGCCCTCACTAATTAGCGGAAGCCCCCTCATGTCGCGTCCGCAACGATACCTCAACCGTATGGTCATGTTCCTGGTCGTCCTCGGGATGGTCGGAACCTTGCTGTTTCCCACCCTGGACACCGCGTTTCGAGTCAATGCGCCTTTGAACGGGCTGATTCTGGGCGTGCTGGTCGTGGGCATTCTTTATATCTTCCGCCAGGTTATCCGGCTGTACCGCGAGGTGCGCTGGCTGGAGGCGTTCCGTGACGGCAAGGAAGCACCGGAACCGGAACTGCTGGCGCCGATGGCCAACATGCTGGCCGATCGCAAGGGCGAGCATATTCGATTGTCGGCGCTGTCGATGCGCTCGGTACTCGATGGCTTGAGCGCACGGCTTGACGAGTCGCGCGAATTGTCACGCTATTTAATCAATCTTCTAATTTTTCTGGGCTTGCTCGGCACGTTCTGGGGTCTGCTCGGGACGATTCATTCCGTGGGCGCCGTGATCAGCGGCCTGCGCGTTGAGGGGGGCGACATTTCCGCTGTTTTCGGCAATCTTCAGGCCGGCTTGGCGGCTCCGCTCGGCGGCATGGGCACGGCGTTTTCCGCGTCGCTGTTTGGATTGGCCGGTTCGTTGGTGTTGGGCTTCCTGGAATTGCAGGCATCGCAGGCGCAAAATCGTTTCTTTCAGGATGTTGAGGATTGGTTGTCGGGCGCGGCCCGGCTGACCGGCGGCAGTTTGACGGTTTCCGAAGGCGAACAGTCGGTTCCCGCCTATCTTGAGGCCCTGCTTGAGCAAACCGCCGAGAATATTGATAGTCTTCAGCGCACCATGGCCCAGAATGAAGAGGGACGGCGCAGCACCAATACCAATCTTGCCGACCTTGCCGATAAGTTGAGTACCCTGACCGATCAGATGCGGGCCGAGCAAACCTTGCTTTTATCTTTGGCTGAAAGCATGGTCGGCTTCAAGCCGATGTTGACCAGACTGTCGGAAACCGCGAGTACCGGGAGTTTCGGCATTGACGAGGCCTCACGCAAGCATATCAGGAACATTGATGCCTATCTCGGTCGTTTGGTCGAGGAGGCGACCTCCGGCCGTGACAAGGCGGTTCAAGAGGTTCGGGGCGATATCAAATTGATTGCTCGCACCATCGCGGCGATTGCCGAGGACAATGATCAGCGTTAGAGCGGCGTTGTTCCGCAGCGTGAATCCGCTCGCTAAATTCGATCGCGGGAGCCCCGATCATGCATGCCGGTAGCCGCCGCTCCTCAAGCCATGCGATGAATGTTTGGCCCGGTTGGGTCGATGCTTTGTCATCGCTGATCATGGTGATTATCTTTGTGCTGATGATCTTCGTGGTTGCCCAGTTTTATCTGGCGCAGACCTTGACCGGTCGCGATCAGGCGCTGGCCAACTTGAATCGGAAGATCGGTGAACTCAGTGAATTGCTAAATTTGGAACGCCAGGGCAATGCTGATTTACGGTTGAATGTCGCACAACTTTCCAACCAATTGCAGGCTTCGTTATCGACCAGAGAAAAGCTGTCGGCCGATCTCGGGGCGGTGCGGGACGAACGCGACCAGTTAACCGGGCGTTACACCCTGCTTAGTCAGCGCGCCGAAACCGCCGCGGCGACGGCCGGCCGAGTCGGCCATGATTTGGAGGATGCGTATAAGGAAATCGACGCCAGCCGCGACAAGATCGAGGTGCAGTTGCGCGAGATCGCCGGGCTTCAAGCCGATCTGAAGGCTCTGCGCGAGGCGCGCGAAAAAATCGAAGCTGACTTGGCCGCAGCGGCGTTGCTCAACCATCAACTTCAACAAAAGGCCGAGGCTATATCATCGAAGCTGGAGGCCGAGACCGTCGCCCGTACCAAGGGGGCCGATGATCTGCGCCTGACCGAAGAACAGCGCAAGCAACTGGCCGATTTGCTAACGGCGGAGCGGGACCGTACCAAGGAATTGGTCGCTAAATTGTCTAACGAGAGCGAGCGGACCGCGTTGGCGCAGCGTGAAGTCGAGAAGCGCGAGTTCCGGATTCGTGAATTGTTGGTTGCTCTCGACTCGACGGAAACCGCCCTGACCGGGGAACGTAAACTGAGCGAGGAAAGTCGTTCCCGGGTTGGAACGTTGACGGCCGAAATTACCGCGCTGCGGGATCAGATGAGTCAGTTGGCCACCGCACTTGATACCGCTAAGACTCGGGAAACCGACCAAAAGGCGCAGATTGACGATTTGAGCGGCCGTCTTAATCTTGCACTGGTCAATAAAGTTGAAGAGCTGGCACGCTATCGCTCTGAATTCTTCGGGCGTTTACGTGAAGCGCTGGGAACCCGGCCCGATATTCGAACGGTCGGTGATCGTTTTGTCTTTCAGTCGGAGGTGCTGTTCCCGACCGGTTCAGCATCGCTCCAGGAGGCCGGTAAGGCGGAATTGTTAAAACTTGCCCATACCTTGCTTGATATTGCCCGGGGGATTCCATCGGATGTGAATTGGATTCTCCGCGTCGACGGTCATACCGATCCGCGAAAGATTTCGACGCCGCAGTTTCCATCTAACTGGGAGTTGTCAACAAGCCGGGCGATTTCCGTGGTTAAGTTCCTGATCGATCAGGGTGTGCCTTCGGAGCGGTTGGCTGCAACCGGTTTTGGAGAATATCAACCACTTGATGCCGGAAACGGAGATGAAGCCTTCGCCCGCAATCGTCGGATTGAGTTGAAGCTTGATCAGCGTTGAAGGTGTGATGTGTCCGCTTTTCCCGGCGGGTGCTGCGAATGGGATCTCGCCAACACGGTATCGGCGCTTGTATACTGCGGTCACCAATTAACCCGCAGCGGCATCGGGTGTTTTTTTGCCGCTGCTTTCAGGAGATAACCATATGAAGAAGTTTGCTCAGTCTCTCGCCGCCGTCGCTCTCGTTGTCGGCCTCGCTGCTTGCGCGGACGATCAGGCCCGCCAGCAGGCCGCTCAGGCCATGCAGACCGCACAGGCTGCTCAGGTCGCGGCCCAGCAGGCCGCTGCGTCCGCTCAGCAGGCCGCTGCGTCCGCTCAGGCCGCCGCTGACAAGGTTGAGCGCATCTTCAATCGCTCATTGCGCAAGTAATTATCCGGGCTCTTCCTCTCCCGCCTGTGCGGGAGAGGAAGCAGAGCCGCCGGATAAATTTATTCGAATTTGAAAATCTATTGGGTAATGCGGATCGGATAGCCCTTGCGCTCCAGTGCGGCGCGCATGATCGTGGGTTCATCCAGACGTGATATTGCCTCGCCGGCGGCTTTGGTTGCCAATTCAAGTGCGCCGACGGCGGGTTCTTCCGTCATGGCATGTTCTTCTTCGAGCTGATCGGCCTGTGCCTTTGATGGATGAACCTCAATGTAGAGTTCGCCGTTGGACCAGCCGATCTTAATCGGTTGATCGACAATTGTGACCCGGGTGCCGGGGCTGACCTTGTGAAACATATCCTCGATATCTTCGGGATAAAGACGCATACAGCCATGGGTCACGCGGCGTCCGACCGCAAACGGCTGGTTGGTGCCGTGAATGCGCCAATTGCCGCCGGGAAAGCCGAGGTAAAGCGCGAACATGCCCATTGGATTATCCGGCCCGGCCGGAACCATTGCCGGCAGCTCCGGCTTTTCGGCGCGAATCGCCGCCGGGGGGTACCACACAGGATTAGCCATTTTGCGCTGCACGGTGGTCGAGGCGATCGGGGTGTTGTTGCCCTCGCTGCCGATCCCGACCGGATGGGTTTCGGGCGGCAGACCGGCCTGACGGTAATAGTAAAGCCGCATCTCGGTTAAGTTGACGACGATGCCCGTGTGCGGGGCGTCGGGCAGAATGTGCGCGGCCGGGAGTAGCAGGGTGGTGCCTTCACCCGGAATCCAGGGGTCCACCCCCGGATTGGCCGCGACCAATTCGACAAAGCCAAGATCAAATCGGCGGGCGACGTCAAGCAGGGTATCTTCGTGTGCGGTGACATAGGTGCCGATACTGCCGATCATGTCCTCTCCGGCCGCATGGCTTGCCTGAGTCGGCAAAAGAATCGACAACGCGAATGCGATTGCCGGCAGCTTCATTCCCTTTACCATTTCGATCACTCCGGCCCTTATCTATTTGCGGTCTCTCGGCTCCGTCGGTGCAGAGCGTGCACTTGTTATAGCGGGCAAAACTGACGGGACGATAAATTTAACATGCCGCGGATCGGCGTTCGTGCTTTCCCGTCATTTCCTGGATTGCTAAACTGGGTTACGGTGAGCTGTTGTCACCGCAGGAGTAAGGCATGGCCGCAGTACCCGAAGATGTCAAGAAGGGCAAAGATGCATTGCTCGTCAGGCAGATGGCGGCAAAGCTGCGTGAAGATATTGCTGCCCTGGAAAAGATGCATGATAGCCACAAGGAGCTTAACTTTTTAGCTTTTTGCCAAGTCAGAAATCATCATAATGGTATCCAGGGCCTGATTTACGTTATTCAAGAGCGGTTGCCGCCGGTTCTGAAGTTGTTGCCGCCGAATATGGCGGATTGGATCATTCAGGCTAAGATGAAAGCGCTGACCCTGTTCATCGGGATCAGCCGGGAGTTTGTCGGTAATCCGCCGTTGACCTTAACCGGTTCGTTGACGGCGCGCGACGTGTTGAGTAATGAACAGAAAGTGTTCAAGGACGCTCACGCTTTTTTTAACAAGATTCTGATGGAACAAGCGCTTGACGATAAAACTGCGGATCGTCTGGTCAATACTTTGACAAAAATTGAAGAAACCATGGAAATTATTGATGGTTTGCTCGGGAATAGTAAAAATTATTTAGAAGAATTCGAGTAACGGAATGTTTGCCCGATTTTTTCAGGATTTGCGGGCGGCCGGTTTGCCGGTATCGCTAACAGAATATCTGACGCTCTTATCGGCGGTCGGGCGTGGGCTTGCCGCTTATCGGGTTGAGGACTTCTATTTTCTCAGTCGTGCGTGTTTAGTAAAAGATGAGCGCAATCTTGACCGATTCGACCGCGTTTTTGGTCGGGTCTTTAAAGGCGAAGAGGATGTGGCGGCCACGCGGGATGATTTCGCGCTTTATGTCCCGGAAGAATGGCTGCGTCGTGCGACCGAGCTTTATCTGACCGATGAAGAAAAGGTGCAGATTAAAGCGGCCGGCGGGCTTGAAAAACTGATGGCTGACCTGTCCCGGCGGCTCGCCGAACAGAAAGGCCGGCATGAGGGCGGTAATCGCTGGATCGGAACCGGCGGCACCTCTCCGTTCGGCGCCTATGGTTATGCTTCCGAAGGCATGCGGGTTGGTCAGCATGAGTCGATTCATCGCCGCGCGGTCAAGGTTTGGGATCGTCGTGAGTTCCGTAATCTTGATGATTCGGTCGAACTTGGCACTCGCAATATTAAGCTCGCGCTACGCCGGTTGCGCCGTTTTGCCCGGCAGGGCGCGGCCTCGCATCTCGATTTACCGGGCACGATCAGTGCGACCGCCCGCAATGCCGGCTTTCTTGATGTGCAGATGACCCGCGAGCGTCACAACGCGGTCAAGGTACTGTTGTTCCTTGATGTCGGCGGCTCGATGGAAGACCATGTTCGCTTATGTGAAGAATTATTCAGTGCGGCCCGGAGCGAGTTTAAGCATCTAGAGCATTTTTATTTTCATAATTGTATTTATGACGCGGTGTGGCGTGACAATAATCGGCGCAGTGATACGCGCACCGCGGTTATGGAGCTGATTCATACTTACCCGGCCGACTATAAGGTGATTTTGGTCGGGGATGCCGCCATGGGGCCGTATGAAATCACCGATGTCGGCGGCAGTGTCGAAGGCTGGAACCTCGAGTCGGGTCAAAGCTGGCTGTTGCGCCTGTTGGGCGGCTATCGCCACGCGATCTGGCTCAATCCGACTCCGGAAGCGTGGTGGGACAATTTTCCCTCGACTCGAATGCTTCGCCGCCTGTTGGACAACCGGATGTATCCGCTGACTTTGGCCGGACTTGATGCCGGAATGCGTGAATTGATGCGGTAGTCCCCTTATTCCAGCAAAAAATCGCGAACCAGGGCGATCTGGTCTTCGATCATCAGCCCGGGGGCGTGGCCGGTGCCGGGAATATCAATAATATTGGCTTCAGGACCGCGTTGACGCATTTCACGACAGGTTTCGGGCAGAAGCAAATCGGAATCGACTCCGTGCAGCACCAGCACCGGGCAGCGGATCGAGTCCCAGATCGGCCATAGATCGATGTCAGTGATCGGTTTGGCCGTGTTCTTGAAAACATTGCCGATTGCGGGATCATAGGCGAGACCGAGTCGGCCGTCGGGACGCAGGCGCGTGCTGTGCTCGGCCATATCGGCCCATGCCTCGGCCGGTAAGTCGCCGAAGCTCTGGTAGATAAAACGCAGATAAGCCTCGAGCGCCGCACTATCCTCGAACACCGGATCGGTGCCGACATAATCGCCGATCCGCTCCAGCGCGGCTTTGGGCACGAACGGACCGATATCGTTGATCACCAACCGGCGGATCGGTGATTTCGGCTGAGCCGCGAGCATCATGCCGGCCAACCCGCCCATCGAGGTGCCGACCCAGTCGATCTCCATCACGCCCAGCCGGGCAATCAAAGCGGTGAGATCAATCAGATATTGCGGATAGTCGTATAGCTCGGGAATGGCGAGCCAGTCGCTTTGACCGCGCCCGACCATATCGGGACAAATCACCCGGCAGCCCTCCGCGGCCAAACTGTCGGCCAACCGGTCGAAGTCGCGTCCGTTGCGGGTCAGGCCGTGCACGCATACCACCACGCGGTCGGCGTCCGGGTCGCCGCGCTCGGTATAGGCGATGCGATGAAATCCGGCGGCGCTCAATCCCAGCAGGCTATCTTCGATCATCGGGCAAATCCCTTAAAGAAAGGCGGGGGCCGGGGTTTTACAGGGTCAGTGCCGTTTCCGCCGCGGTAAAGCCCGAGCGGATGGCGCCTTCAATGGTGGCGGGCAAACCGGTGGCGGTCCAATCGCCGGCCAGGACAAGGTTGCTCCAGGCGGTGCGGGCCGGGGGGCGCCGCCGTTGATTGGCCGGGGATTGCACGAAGGTTGCGCGCTTTTCTTTGATGATGCGCCCGGGCGGCGGCGGGGCCTCGGGCAGCTTGAGCGCGCGGGCGACATCGTGCCAGAGTATCGCGGCGATTTCTTCGGCCGGTAACTCGGCCAGCGGGCCGGCGCCGCTCACGGTGACCGAAGCGACGTCGCCGCGAACGAAGATCCAGTGCGCCGCACCGCCGATCACGCCGAGAAAGGGCAAGCCGCCGGGGAAAGGCGGAGGCGGGGCCTCAAGCCGAAAATGGGCATTGACGATGACATGACCGTCTTCGGGCACGGTCTGGCCGGGCAGTATTTCGGCAACGATCGCGGCGGGCAGGGCGAGCACGACGACATCACCGAGAGGAATAGCTTCGATCAGCGTGCCGAAATTCAGCGCATCAATCCGGGCACCATCGAACTCCAAATTGCGCAGACGTTGGCCAAAATCCGGGCGGACCGCATGACGGGCCAGTAAGGTCAGGGCCGGGTCGATCAGGCTCGAGCCCAAGCCGTCACGGGCAATCATCGGCCGGCAATAATCGGCGCCACGGGCAAAGGTTTCGAGCATGACTGCTTTGAGCGGTGCCGCCGCCGCCTCGGCCGGATCGCAGTTGAGTGCCGCCAGGGTCAGAGGTTCCCAAAAACTGCGATAAAGCGGGTGCGTTCCGGGAATGCAGTCGGCAACGGTGGCATCGGGGCCGGCACTCAACAGGCGCAGTCCCGACAGGTAATCGAGCGCGCGCGTTCCCGGAATGCGGCGCGACGGCACCAGAACCCACCAGGGTAGCCGGCCGCGATTCGGACGCAGCACCCAATGCCGACCGTTTTCGAGATCGACGAAGGGGAAAGCCGCCTCCGGCGCCTGAATCATCGTGTCGGTGGCACTGATTCGCTCCAGATAGGACAGCACGGCCCGGTTGGCGCTCATCATCAGATGATTGCCGTTGTCGAGGTCACGGCCGAGCGCGCGATCAAAAAAGGACCGGCAGCGTCCCCCGGCATTCGGTGCGGCTTCGTAAAGCGCGATCCGCCGGCCACGCCCGAGCAACCCGACCGCGCAGGCCAGGCCGGACAATCCTGCGCCGATTATGTGGACGGTTGCCATTTCGGCCTCAGCAAGCCCCGGGTCAGTGCCGCCCACAGCTTCGCGCCCTTGGACAGCCGCGGCGGCGGGGAGCAGGGGCGCCAGCCACGACGTTCCAACGATACCAGAATTGCTTCGTAAATACCCATCATCAGCAGTGCCGGGCGTAGCCGCCACCGATTGCAATGAGTCAGTGCCGCATCGGCCTCGCCGTAACGCCGGTGCGCGAGTGCGGCAAGCTCTTCAAGCACGCCGATCAGTGCGGGTGCGCGCAAAATCTCGGTAACCGGGCGGGCCGGGTCGATGCCGTGTTTTTCCAGCAATTCCCGGGGCAGATAAAGCCGGCCGCGTTCGGCGTCCTCGGCGGTATCGCGCAGAATGTTGGTGAGTTGCAGCGCATCGGCCAAGGCCAACGCGAAAACCTGGGCTTCCGGTTCATCGGCGCCGAACACCGGCAGCGAGAGCAAGCCGGCGGTCCCGGCCACCCGTCGGCAATACACCATCAGGGTCGCCATGTCGGGGGCGTGGAGGGTATCGCGGGCGTCCATCTCCATCCCGTCGATCAGGGCCAGGAACTCTTCGCGCGGCAGGCGAAAGCGGCGCACCGGCTCCAGCAGCGCCACGGTGGTCGGGCGGGTCGGGTTTCCGTCATAAAGGCGGTGAACCTCCTCGCGCCAACGCTCCAACTCGACCAAGCGTTGTTCCGGGGTGGCGCCTTCGTCGTCGGCAACGTCGTCAACTTCGCGGCAAAAGGCGTAAACCGCGAACTGTGCCATGCGTCGCTCGGCCGGCAAAATTTTCATGCCGAGCGAAAAGGATGAGCCCGAGCGCGTCACGACCTCGACGACGTGAGCCCGGGCGGCGGCTTGAGCCGCGGTGAGGTCGAGTGCGCTCATGGTCACGCCTTTCGGCCGGCGGCAAAAAAGCCGTAAATAATCCCGGTCAGGCCACACCGGGCGAAGTCGAGGCGGCTGAGTTTTACCCGCCCGGCAATCGGATCACCGCGGCGCAGCAACAGGGTCAAGCGTCGGGCCAAATGCAGGATGACTGCGGATTCCATGGCCAGAGAACGGCTGCGCAATCGGGGCGGCAACTCGGCCGCAAGTTGAAGCAAGCCCTCGGTGCCGGTCAGACACGAATCGATCACCGCCCGCAGCGCACCGCCAGCGCTTTTGGCGTAAAGGTCCGTGACCTGTCCCCCTTGTGCCGTCAGCCAGTCGAGCGGCAGATAAACCCGGTCAAGCTCGCGGTAGTCGGCCTGACAATCCTGCAAGTGATTAAGGATTTGCAACGCGCTGCAAAGAGCGTCGGAGGCGGGCCAGCCGTCGCGGCTTTCGCCGTGCAAATCGAGCAGAAAACGCCCGACCGGAGCCGCCGAAAGCGTGCAATATGCGATCAGCTCGCCCCAATCGGCATAGCGGGTCTTGACCGCGTCTTGTTTGAAAGCCTCCAACAAATCAAGGCCATGGCGTGCCGGAACCCCGGTTGCTGCCATACTTTCCCGCAAACGGTGGGGCTTCGCGAATTCGACCGGATCGCCTTCGCCTTCGGCCAGAGCCCGACCATAGGCTTCCAACCGGGCGATCTTGTCTTCAGGCGCGAGTGCCGGATTGTCGGCGATGTCGTCGGCGGCGCGGGCAAAGGCGTAATAAGCCGCGACGTGCGGCCGCAACCGCGCGGGGAGCAAGCGGGAACCGACCGGGAAGTTTTCATCTCCGGCGGATTTTCCGGACGGCGTTTCAACCGTGCTTGTCACTCGGCCGCTCCTCCTTCGGTAACGCCGCCGCCCTCCGGGGCTTCGCGGTAGACACGGCCTTTCCATAGTCCGCCTCGGCCGCGCCAGTGCCGTACTGCCGACGCAACCGTCATCATGCTATACAGAAATCCAACCATCGGGAGCAACAGGGCCGCGAGCGGAGATTTATTGTAAAGCCGCAGCGTCGGCCGATAGGCGAAAGCTATCAGAGACCAGATCAGCACGCCCAGTGCTCCGGCGATTTCCGAGCTGCCGGCCGACATGGCCAGGACCGCAACGGGAGCGACCAGATAGGTCAGTGCCATGCCAAGCAGTGTGCCGGCCAGCATCAAGGGCGAATGGTTGAGTTGGGTATAGGCGGTGCGGGCGACCATGTTCCAGATTTCGCTGAAACGGGTGTAAGGGCGCAGGCTGACCAACCGGGTGGTCAGGCCGAGCCAGAGCCGCCCGGTGCCGGGACCGGATTTGGATTTGATCGCCGCGCCCAACGCACAATCGTCGATCAGGGCGCCGTGAATCGAGGCGATGCCGCCGGCGGCAGCCAGGGCATCGGCGCGCACCAGAATGCAGCCGCCGGCCGCTGCCGCCATCGGGTTGTTGTGATCATTGACCCGGGAAAACGGGTAAAGCTTTTGAAAGAAGAAGACAAAGGCGGGGATCAGCAACCCGGCCCAGAAGCCGTCATGGTCCAGCAGCACCATCAGGGACACAAGATCGAGTCGCTCGGCTTCGGCCTTGGTCACCAAGCGACGGATGCTGCCGGAATCGTGGCGGATATCGGCATCGGTCAGCAGAATATAGCGGGCCATCGGCACCAAATCAGCCGCCTGCCGGACGCCTTCCGCGACCGCCCACAGCTTGCCGGACCAACCGGGAGGCAGCGGGTGGGCTCCGATTACCGTCAGCAGTTCGGCGGCGGCCGTCTGTTCGGCTGTCTGTTCGGCTATGCTGCGGGTTGAATCATCGCTGTGATCGTCGACCAGAACGATGCGAAACCGGCCCGGATAGTCTTGCGCGATCAGTGAGCGCAGGCTGTCTCCGATCACGGAGGCTTCATTGCGGGCCGGCACGATTGCAACCACTTCGGGCCACACTGCGGGCGGCGGACCGGCGTCCTGATCAAGGCGTTGGTCGCAGTACCAGAATTTGCCGTGGAACAGCACCAGATAAAGCCACACTACCAAAGATAGCGAAGACGTAATCAACAGAAAAAGGGTCATGCGGGGGGCAGTCTCGTCAAACGTCTTCTCAAATTCGCTCTGTAAAAAAGGGAAAGAGAATCGATTCGGATAAGGGTCAATCCTTCAGCAGCTCCGACCAATGCCAGGACAGGCTACGAGGCTTTTCATGCTGCGAGAGCAGGTAGTCCTTGATGAACATCGATGCCGGCCCCAGCAGGAAGCCGAGTGAACAGCCGGTTGAAATATAAGGAACGGCGGCGACGATAGAGAGACCGGACAAAGTCATGACACCGGTGACGGCGCCGAAGGTCGCACCCAGGATACAGCCGCCGACCATGTATTGGTCGAGCTTATAGTGATATTCGATCGTATGAATTTGATCGTCGGTCAGTTTGCCGGTTTGCGCCGCCCCGGGCACGCTCAGGGTAACCGCCAACATGACGGCTAATATCATCGATTTGGCTGCCGTCGACGAACGGGTTCTCATGGAGAAACAATCCTGTTCCGGTGTCGGACCCGACAGACACGCCTGCTTGATCCGGGCTTACAATTAAGCTTTCACAGTCTAGCATAGGCTTTGCCCGGAGGCGAGAGGAGCGCGTGGGGCCTTCCATGGTTATGTTATAATCGTGATAAAATTTCAGCCGACGGCAAAGAGGAAGTTCCGATCATGCGCAGCCTGACCGTTCGTCATGAGTCGTTTCCTATTCACGGCAGTTTCCGCATTTCCCGCGGCGCCAAGACCACGGCCGAGGTCGTGGTTGCCGAAATCGGCGACGGGGCGGTGATCGGTCGCGGCGAGTGTGTGCCCTATGCCCGCTATGGCGAGACTCCGGCGGCGACGATTGCCGCAATCGAGGCGCTGGCCGACGCGGTGGCCGCCGGGCTTGATCGAGAGACGCTCAATCGAATCATGCCGGCGGGGGCGGCACGCAATGCCGTGGATTGTGCGCTGTGGGACTTGGAAGCAAAGCTGACCGGCGGCTCGGCCCGGGATATCGCCGGCTTATCCGGACCGATGACGCCGCTCATCACCGCTTTTACCCTCAGTGTCGATTCTCCGGAGGCGATGGCCCGGGCGGCGCGCCAAGCGGTCGGGCGGCCGCTGCTCAAGCTGAAATTGACCGGCGAAGGCGATGTCGAGCGGGTGCGCGCGGTACGGGCGGCGGTCCCCGCGGCGCGTCTGATCGCCGATGCCAATGAATCTTGGAGTCTCGAGCAACTGCGAGCTTTCGCCCCGGACATGGCCGCGCTCGGAGTCGAACTGATCGAGCAGCCGTTACCGGCCGACGCCGATGAGGCTTTGTTCGGGCTTGAGTGTCCGGTCCCGCTGGGGGCCGACGAATCCTGTCACGGCCGCGACGGGTTGGACCGACTCAAGGGGCGCTATCAGGTGGTGAATATCAAGCTTGATAAGACCGGCGGCCTGACTGAAGCTTTATTGCTCAAGCGCGCGGCCGAAGCGGCCGGGTTCGGCGTGATGGTCGGCTGCATGGTGGCGACCTCGCTGGCGATGGCGCCGGCGTTGCTGGTGGCGGACGGGGCGCGGCTGGTCGATCTCGACGGGCCGCTGTTGCTGTCTGCCGACCGAAGCCCCGGTCTGCATTATGACGGTGCGCTGATTTATCCACCGGATTCGGCTTTGTGGGGCTGACGGCCGTTGCTCGTTCGGAGTATAAGGATGCGGCAGAGGGCGAAGTGGCTAAACTTCCGCCCCGGAACCAGGCGAGGCTCAGTGGGGCTAGGTTCAGTGGGGCGCCGGCACGGCGCGCGAACAGGGCAGGGAAATCGAATAGCCGCGTTTACGTCGGCCATGGTGGTTGCTTGTCTGCTTTCGGTCATGAGCGCCGGATCCGGTGCAGCGGCGTCCGCCGCCGAAGACCTGATGGCAAGCTGGACGGAATTGCAGCTTGCCGTGATCGATCGCCTTAGCCGGGCCGAAGATGATGACCCGGCCCGCGCGGCTCGGCCGTATCGGTTGCTGTTGGACGGTTTGTCCATGCTGTCCGCATCGACGCGGGCGCCGGGCGACCCCCGGCAATTTGAAGAAGCGCGCCAGCGGCTGGTCGCCTATTGGGACGGGTTTCAGCACATACTCGATCTGCGCCGCAAACGGGACCGGCTCAGCGAGAACTCTTTGCAACCGGTCACGGTCGATCTGCGTCTGCGCCTTCAGCGTTTCATGAACAGCGGGCGGGCGAATGAGACTGCGGTTGCCGGGGATGGCGTGATCAGCATGTTGCTGGTTCAACAGCATGTCGATCGCTATATCCTTCGCCGCGACTCCGACGATATTGACCGGGCGCGCCGCGATTTGGAAACGGTGCGGCGCCGTATCGAGGAATTGGGGCGGTTGCCGCTGGAGCCGTCCAGCCGTCCGGCCGTGGGTGAGGTTGCGGCCCTGCTTGGCAGCTATGCCATTGCGCTTGAACAACTGAATGTCACGATCAATGATGAGGTCCGGCAGAGCGAGGCGCTTGACCGGGTTGCCGATGAAGTCAAAGCCGCTCTGGTTGCGCTGCCGGTCGAGTCCGATGTGCAGGGGAGCGTGCCGGCTCCGGCCCGGAGTGCCGCCCCGGCTTCGGTGAATTCTCCGGTGCCGTCTTCGCCTCACGGTGGGGGGCTGTCGCTCGAGGTGGCGGTTGTCGGCGTGATTGCGCTGCTGTTCGGGGCCTTGATCGCCTGGTTGGTGATCGGTCGGCGTCCGGCGGTGGTTCGAGAAATCCCGGCGGCGCCCGAGCCCGATCCCTCCGGCGCGGTGGTGGTACAGACCGCTCCGCCGCCGGTCGCGCTTGAGCCGGAACCGGCGGAAACCGAGATCGTGGCCGAACCGGACTGGCTGGCCGGGATGGGCCGGATGATGGCGGTGCTGCATGCCGGCGGCAGCGGGGCCGAACCGGCACGGGAATTGTTGGAAGCCAAGGCTTCGATCGAGGCGCGCAACCGGGCGATGGCCGGGTTCCTGGTCAGCATGAGCGAGCATTTGGAAGGACCGCTGGCCGCGATCATGCGCCATGGCGATCAGTTGATGAACGAGCTTGATCGTAACAAGATTCATCATCTGACTCCCGACGTCGAGATGATCCAATGGTCGGGCGAACAATTATTGCGCATGATCGAAGGATTGCGGGCCAGGGCTGAAATCGAGACCGGGACTCTGACCGTAACGTCCGAGGATTTCCTGGTCGAACATTTGTTGACCGAAGTGCGGGAACGGGTGAGGCCGCTGACCAATCTTTACGGAAATCGGTTGAGCGTACAGGCGGCTCGCGGCATCGGTCTTATGCACAGCGATTTCGCCAAATTGCGCAGTGCCCTGGTTCACTTGTTGGAAAATGCCTGTAAATTCTCTGAAAACGGTGATGTGACGTTGGTGGTGATGCGGGTCGAGGAGGACGGTCGCTCGATGATTCGCTTTACCGTGACCGACACCGGTGTCGGCATTGCCGCCGGGGATATCGAGCGAATCTTTGAACCGTTTGTCAGTCTGGGCACCGGCCGCACCCGCGGGGTCGGCTTGGGATTGGCGCTGGTGCATAGTTATGCCGAATGTTTGGGCGGTACCATCGTGGTCGATAGCACGCCCGGCCGTGGCTCCTGTTTCGTGCTGACCTTGCCGGCGGCACCGACCGCAGCAGAGTTGTCGGTCCTGCAATTGGAAGGGTCCTGAGTGCATGATATGCCTCAGCCTGTGCTAATATGGTTAATCCGGTGAGCCGAGACGGGATAGTCGAATGACAGGGGCGCAAGAGGCTTTGACCGGCGGCGGTGCGCTTGAGGATGCCGCACTCTGCGAGACCGGGGCCGACTATGACGGGCTCGGGGCTCGAGGCACGATTTGGCAGGTGATGCGGGCCCATCTAGAGGCGCGTTGCCTGATGCCGATTGAGGTGATCTACGGCAACCGCCAGCTTCGTCAGGTGCTGGAACAGCGGGCGGTGATTGAGGCCGCACTCGGACGCATTGCGACGCTTCAGGGGCAGTTGCCGGGGCAGGATATCCGCACGCGCCGTGCCTCGCTACAAGGTGCGGTCGAAGCAGTCATTAAACGTGCAAACGCCAATGAAACTCTTTTAGCCGCCAGCGTGCCGAAGCATCGCTCGGCGGTGGCCACATGGTTATCGAAAACGATTGATAATGCCGAACGCGCGGGGCCGTCATTGGTACGGGCTGCGCTGGCCCGTGATCTTGCCGGGCTGACAAGTTGGTCGGCCAAGATCGACCATCTGTTCGGTCTGGTCTGGCAACAGCTTGATCAGGAGCTTAAGGCGACGGTTGATGAAGCGATCGGCGATCTGTTGGGCTCGATCGCGGCGGTTCGTGAATTGACCGGCCCCCGGCTGACGGTCGGGCAAACTTTGTGCCGTTTGTTAGAGTTGATTCAAGGGAACGTGACCGCCGCCGAGGTTGGGCCACCAAGCAAGATTGCCGGTCTCAGCCAGCTTTTCCGACAGAATCGTTTGCCGGTTGCGCGCGAAGCGGTGATCGAGCGTGTTCGCCGCCAGCTAGCCGGGCCGGAGCCGCTTAACCCGACCACCGCCGCCGATGCCGCTCAATTGCGCTTCATGCTGAACGGCCTCGTGAATGTGGATGGCGTTCTGGGTGGCGCGCGCATGGCCGCGGCTTTAACGCAGCGCTTTGCCCGTCGGTTCGATCAGGGGGGAGCGGCCGGGCTCCGACGAGCGGTGACGACGATCAGCGAGTCGTTGTCGGACTTGCCGGCCCGGGTCCGGTATCTGGCCGCGCTTGCCGATTCCGAATATCTGCCCATGATTGCGGACGAAATTGTTGTCAGTCTAAAAGCTGCGGTCGGCAATGAAATGCCGGTCGGGCAGTTGCTGTTGCGCTCGGCTGATTTGGCATTGGTTCGGAGCCAGTTAAGTGCCGCCTCGTTGGCGGTGGCCGGGTGCGGCTTGGCGGAGCCGGTTCGGGGTCGTTTGGCAAGTCAGGTCGATTGTGTAGCCGACGAATTCATAATCAGCGGGAAATTGTTTGAAATCCAGCCGGAATACGAGGCTCAGC
This sequence comes from Rhodospirillaceae bacterium, assembly GCA_037147415.1. Classification (GTDB taxonomy): domain Bacteria; phylum Pseudomonadota; class Alphaproteobacteria; order Azospirillales; family Azospirillaceae; genus BOG-933. Next base: position 21,387 of record JBAWVF010000012.1, read on the forward strand.
TACCGCGGCAGGCCTTGAGATTGACCGATCTGGTGGCCGCCGAATTGGTCCGTGATGCGCGTGCGCTGGTTGCGGTTCGCACACGATTATTGGCCATGATGAGAACGCCCGGTTTTGAACAGGAACTCGCCGGTCTTCGTCCCGGTGCGGGCGGGATTGCTAATGAAGTCGAACGTTTCCGCAATATGGTCGAACGGTTGCGGCAGTTGCCGGATCCCGGTTCTGCGGCCTCGACCGTTACGGTTTCCCGGGCTGCCGCCGCACCGATGGTCGCGTCCGATGAGTATACAAGGACGGTTGCCCGGGTTCAGCCTGCTCCGGCCGGAGCGACGATGACAATTGCGGCCAAGCCCACCCCCCGGCGCACGGCTCCGCCGGCACAAACGCAGGCTCCGGCCCCCACAGTCGCGTTGCCGCGGGCTGCCGCTTCACCTCCTACTGTCGCGCTGCCGCGGGCCGCCGCTCGGGCCGCTGTTAAGACGGCTGCGCCCGACGATCAGGCCACCGCGATTAATGCGGCGACCCGGAGCGGGGATATGACCGTGCTGGACCGAAGCGATTATGCCGGGGACTCGTCTCCCGTGGCCCGGGGTGATGGCCGCTGCCCGAATTGCTTTGCCCGGAGAGGCGGTTCTACCACCTGTCCGGACTGTGGTTTTCAAGAAGGTGTGACCCCGTATTCTCCGGCCCATTTGCCGCCGGGAAGTTGGCTCTATAACCGTTACCGGACCGGAAAATTGCTGGGGCAGGGCGGTTTCGGCGCAACTTATATCGGCTGGGACGACCGGCTACAAATTAAGGTGGCGGTAAAAGAGTTTTTCCCGGTTCATCTGGTTGCGCGGGTGCCCGGCGGGTCCGGGATGACACCCCATAACGCCGATCATGGGGCAACCTTCAACAAAGGGATCAAGCGCTTTTTGGAAGAGGCGCGCACCCTGGCCCGGCTGCGCGATATTAAGGAAATTGTCGGGGTTCAGGACTATTTCGAGGATAACGGGACCGCCTATCTGGTCATGGAACTGTTGCAGGGCCAGACCATGAAGAAATACATAGCAACGCAGGGCGGTAAGATTGAATTTCGTCGAGCATTGACCATCATGACGCCGATCATGCGGGCGTTGCATGCCGTACATGGTGAGGGGTTGGTCCATCGTGACATCAGTCCCGATAATATTTTTATTACTGCCGGCGGGGCGCGCTTGCTTGACTTCGGTGCAGCGCGCGAATCAGCCAATGAAGGGGGCGGTGCTCTCACCGTTATTCTTAAGCCGGGCTATGCGCCGCCGGAACAGTATTTTTCCGACAGTAAACAGGGACCGTGGACGGATGTTTATGCGGTTGCCGCCAGCCTTTACTGTGCAATAACCGGGAAACCGCCGGCGGATTCCGCCAAGCGCCTTCAGGATGACTCGCTGAAGATGCCCTCGTCGCTCGGGGTTAGCCTGTCGCCGGAACTGGAACAGGTGTTGATGACCGCGCTTGCGCTGCGTCGTCAGGATCGCTATCTCACGATGAAGGCGATGATGAGCGCGCTCAATCAAGCCGTGGCCGGGTAAATCCTCCAGCCTTAAACCAGTTTTTCCATGCAGGCGTGAATCTGGGGAATATTGAAGGGTTTGGCGACATAGCCGGCGGCGCCGCCGGCGATGGCGGCGCGGATTGTCGCCTCGGTGCGGTCGCTGGTCAGCATGATCACCCGGGCATCCGGATTGACTCGTTTCATGGTCCGGAGCACATTGAGTCCGTCAATTTTAGGCATGTTGACGTCCAGAAAAACTAAATCAAAGGGCTTGGTCCGGAACTCGATCAATGCTTTTTCGCCGTCATCCGCCGTCGTGACACAGACATCGAGAGCGGGGATTTTGCACAGGCTGGTCAGGACCTCACGCATTGTTTTGGAATCGTCGGCGATCAAAATACTTACTTTTTTGGCCGAAACCGCCGTGAATTTGGCCATGATCCGGGTAAGGTCACCAAAAGTGAATGGTTTTTGAATGATATCCGTGACATTCATACTTGCTAAAAATACCTTTACGGTATCCGATACAATCGAAGATACGACGACGATACCGACGCCGGGGCTGAGTTTACGAATGTCGGTAACGGCTTGCAGGCCGTTTTTTCGAGGCATTTCGAGATCGATAAAGATCAGGTTTGGCCGCTCCCGGTTGAATATGTCAACGGCCTCCAGGCCGTCCCGGGCTTCCAGGTAAGAAAATTCATAAGGCAGCGGGTGCAAGGCCTGCCGCAAAACCGATCGTGCGGTTTTAGTGTCATCGACCAGTAATACTTTGATTTTTTGAAACGGATTAGCCATGGAATCCTGCCGGGTAAATTTAATTTTTCGGTCGGTCGACGACGCCGCGGATGTCTTGTGCCCGCAACCATTCGGGTGAGCCGGCGGGCAGCATTTTCTCGGCGCGTTCGGCCTGATGACGGGCCATGGCCCGGTCGCCGCGGGCGAGTGCTTCCTCGGCCATGGCGTAAGCGACCATGGCGTCTTTATTTTTTCTGCCCCAAGCGGTTGCAACCAGCCGCCACAGATGAGACGAGCTTTTTTCCTGACGGGTTGCAAACTGAAGATTTTTAAGCGCCTCTTCGAGATTTTTCGGGTCGTTAGTTTCAATCAAAGCCTGAGCCAGCGCGCCACGCAGCAATCCGGACTCGGGGGCCAATGCAACCGAGCGACGATAGGGAGGCAGCGACTCCGGCAGACGTTGATACTCCATCAAAACTTGGCCCTTGAGTTCATAGAAATACGGGTTGTTCGGTTCACGGGCGATTAACTCGTCAATCATCGGCAGCGCGGTTTTAAGGTCGCCTTGCTGGTAATACGCAATCGCAAGAGCATAACGGGCGGCAATCGAAGTATCCGTGGGGGAATACCGCCGCAGTGCCAGTGCCGGTTTCACGAAACCGATCAGCTTGCCCTTGAGCCGGGCGAAGCTTTCATTATCGGCGGCGGGCAGTTTGGCATCCTTCCACGGCGATGACTCCAGGTAATGCTGGACCGAATCGATACGGTCGTGAGTCACGGGATGGGTGCGGGTATAGGCGACTTGACGGTCGGGCGGCAGGTACTCTTGACCGGCCAGTTTTTCCAGGAAATCGTGCATGCCGCGCGGCGAGATGTGTGCGCGTTCCAGAAATGTCATGCCGGCCGCGTCGGCCGAGGCTTCCTGTGCGCGGGAGAAGGCCAGCAGATTACGCATGGCCATGCCTTGGCCGCCGGTGATGATGGCGGCACCGGCTCCGGCCTGACCGCTGGCGACGGCGGCGCCGACTCCGAGGAGCATGGCAAGGATCGCTTCGGCCGACGCCGCTTCCATCGCCTCGCGGCCACGGATCAGGTGACCGCCGGCGATATGACCGGTTTCATGAGCGATGACGCCGATTAATTGTTCCGGATTATCACACTCAATCAGCAAACCGGTGTGAAAGAACATATTCATGCCGCCGGCAACAAAGGCGTTGACGGTCGAATCCTTGATCAGCACGATTTCAACCGAATCAGGCTCGATCCCGGCCGCTTGGAAGATTGGCCGGGCATAGCCCCGGATGATATGCTCGATTTCGGCGTCGCGGATGAAATCCAGTTTTTCCGCGCGCTGTGCCGAAGCCGGTCCCGCCGGCACCAACAACAACGCCAACACCACCAACCTTGTAACGACCCCCCGCGCCGTACCTGTCCAGATCGGAGAGACTGACTTGATCATACCCCGGAATCGCTTGCGCACTGCGTCGCTCCTGCCGAAGGGCCATGAGCTATCGTCTCCGCCCGCCCGTCCCTCTGTCAATGTTCCTTTTGTCGGGCCTGCCTTTCTCGGACTGGTCTTGCTTGTGCTGGCGGGCTGCCAGACCTCGGCCGGACCGCCGGTTTCGGCAAAGTTCGGGGCGGCGCAGGAACCGCGGGCGGCACGGGCCGGGCGAATCGCGCTGGAGACCGGCGGTAATGCCGTCGATGCGGCGGTCACCATGGCGTTGACTCTGGTGGCGACGCTGCCGTCACGGGTCGGGCCGGCCGGTGGCGGGGTGTGTATGGTTCATGATCCGGCGCATAAAGACGTTCGCAGTCTGTATTTCCTGGCCGAGTCGCCGCAAGCCGGAGCGGGCTTGTTGCGCGGACTGTATACTCTGCATGCTGCCTATGGCCGGCTGGCCTGGGAGCGTGCGTTGGGTGAGGCCGAAAGTTTGGCGGCACTCGGGACGCCGGTGTCGCAGGCCTTGGCCGAGGATTTGAAGGCGGGCGCCTCTCGTCTTGCCGGTGACGCCAATGCGCGCCGGGTGTTTTTCGGAGCAAACGGGCAGGTGTTGGCTGAAGACGACACCATTACTCAACCGGCCTTGGCCGCGACCTTACGCACGGTGCGCTCACGCGGAGTCGGGGCGTTTTATACTTCGGCCGGGTCGGGTTCGGTTGCGTCGGCGGTGGCCGGGGAACTCGGGCTTGATGCCGGATCGCTGGCCGCAACCCGGGCCGAGTGGCGTCCGACCATCGCGGTTGAGCAGGACAGCAATATGGTGCATTTCCCCGGTGGAGCCGGCGGCACTGACTTGGCGCGGGCTTGGCAGGTTGCGGTTGAGTCCGGCAAGACCGGTGGTGCGGCCGCGTTGATCGGCGCGTTGGGCGCGGGCGGATCGGAAGCGCCGACCGCCTCGGTGGTTGCGGTCGATGCCAACGAGCAGGCGGCGGCGTGCGTGCTGACCATGGGCGGGTTGTTCGGCAATGGTCGGGTCGGCCCGGAAACCGGGTTGCTCGGGGCCGGACGGGACGGCGCTTCGGGCATCGGCGGGCCGGTGTTGATGGTCAATTCCCATCAATCGACTACTTTATTTGCCGGAACCGGAACCACGGCGCGGGATGGCGGAACCGGGCGCTCGGCCGAAACGGCGGTCCTGTCGGCCTTGTACGCCTCGGTGATCGGCGAGGTTGCCGGGCCAGCCATCACCGCGTCGGCTCCCGCTTCGGGCCGGGTTCAGGCGGTGGCTTGTCAGTATAGCCGCTATCTCGGCACTAAAAATTGCGAGGCGGTCAGTGATATGCGCGGGACCGGGCAGCATTTCATGGTTATTCACTAACGGGGTTTGATCAATGGCCTTGAAAACCGCCCGGCGCGCGGCGATTCCGCCGTTTTTTGTCATGGAAGTCATGCGGGCCGCGTGTGAGCGTGAAGCTGCGGGCGGTGATGTCTTGCATTTGGAGGTCGGGCAGCCCTCGACTGCGGCCCCGGCCAAGGTGATTGCGGCGGCAAAGGCGGCTGTGGAGACCGAGCGGCTCGGTTATACCGAGGCACTCGGCACTCCGGCGTTGCGCACGGCGATTGCTCGCCATTATCGGCGGGCTTACGGCCTTGATTTGCCGCCTAGGCGGGTGGTGGTGACTGCCGGCTCCTCCGGCGGTTTTGTGCTGGCGTTTCTGGCTGCGTTCGAGGCGGGAGACCGGGTTGCCATGGCGACGCCCGGTTATCCCTGTTATCGCAATATTCTGACCGCGCTCGGGGTCGAGCCGGTGGAAATCCCGGTCGGGCCGGAAACTCGGTTTCAGCCGACGCCGGAGTTATTGGCCGCGGCCGGGCAACTTGACGGCTTGGTGATCGCCAGTCCGGCCAATCCGACCGGGACCATGCTTGAACCGCATGAGATGGAGGATTTGCTCGATTACTGTGTGGCCAAGGGGATTCGGATTATCTCCGACGAGATTTATCACGGCATTACTTACGGTCGTGCCGCCGATACCATGCTGAGCATCACCGACGATGCGGTCATTGTTAACAGCTTCTCCAAGTATTTTTCGATGACCGGTTGGCGTCTCGGCTGGCTGGTGGTGCCTGAAATGCTGGTGCGGCCGATCGAGTGTTTGGCGCAGAACCTGTTCATTTCGGCGCCGAGCCTGTCGCAGGCGGCGGCGGTGGCCGCCTTTGACTGCCGCGAGGAATTGGACGGGCACGTCGCCCGCTATGCAAGTAATCGTGCGCTTTTGTTGGAAGAATTACCGAAGGCCGGGCTCGATCGTTTGGCCCCGGCCGATGGCGCGTTCTATCTCTATGCCGATGTTTCGGCTTTGACCGATGATAGCGAGGCGTGGTGTCGGCAATTATTGGCCGAAACCGGGGTCGCGATTACGCCGGGCATTGATTTCGACCCGGTGCGGGGCCGGCAATTCGTCCGCCTGTCCTTCGCCGGCTCCACCGAAACGATTGCCGATGCGGCAAAGCGGTTGCGGGGGTGGGTATGAGTTCAAACCTTTACGAGCAGGATTTTTACGCTTGGGCCAATCAACAGGCGGCGCTGTTGCGCTCCGGGCAGCTGGCGGCTGCCGATATCGATCATATCGCCGAGGAAATCGAGAGCATGGGCAAAACGGAGAAGCGGGAACTGGTGAACCGTCTCGCGGTTTTGGTGCTGCACATGTTGAAATGGCGGTTTCAAGCCGGCTTCAGGTCGAAAAGCTGGATTCGAACGATCAAGGAACAACGGATCGCCCTTGCCCGCCACATCATCGATAACCCCAGCCTCAAGTCGAAACGCGACGAGGCAATCGATGACGCCTATCGCACGGCGCTTGTCGGTGCGGTTGACGAGACCAATCTTCCGGAAGAAACGTTTCCGCCAGCTTGTCCGTGGTCGTTTGAACAATTGATGGACGAAAGCTTCTGGCCTGGGGATGCCGAGTCCGAGTCCGATCGGGAGAAAAACCGTGGTTTCAAGCCTCTATGAGCAGGATTTTTACGCCTGGGCTAATCAACAGGCGGCATTGTTGCGGGCCGGGCAGTTATCGCTTGCCGATATCGACCATATTGCCGAGGAAATCGAGAGCATGGGCAAAACGGAGAAGCGGGAACTGGTGAACCGTCTCGCAGTTCTTCTCATGCATATGCTGAAGTGGAGCTTTCAGCCCGAGGGCCGTTGTACTTCGTGGCGTCTGACCATTAAGGAACAGCGGCGGGAACTGATCGATCATCTGAGCGACAATCCCAGTTTGAAGGCCAGACTTCCGGAGGCAATAGAAAGCGGTTATGCCCGGGCGCAACTGTCTGCGGCCAGAGAGACAAGCTTGCCGGAAGCGACCTTCCCGCCGGCTTGTCCGTGGTCGTTTGAACAATTGATGGACGAAAACTTCTGGCCCGGTGATACGGGGGAGGGGCGGTGATTGCGTCACGGTTTGTTGTTCCAGTTTAAAATAATCGGTTCTGCCGGATAGACCTGATCAAATCGGCTTGCTGTGCGTGACAACTCGGCAGCTGCCGGCGAAAGCCACTCAGTAATGGTCAGTATGTTCGTGTAGTGCTTCGGCAAATCCCATTGTAGAATCGGTTCGTGGTGGGCAATGCGGTTTCGTAGTGTTCGAATCTGTGCCAAGGGAGATGCCAAATCCTTACGGCGAAGCCCTTTGCCGTTTTGGCGTCGTGCAATGGGGTTTAACGTTGTTTGCCAAATATCTTCGTAATCAGGACTCACCATCGAGGTCCAAAAACTAAAAGTCATGGCGGAGACAACACGTCCTGCTGTGATTTCTTTGCTATTTCTATTAAAATCAGCAAGGGCTTTTGTTAGTTGTTCTTTTTGATGATCGATGACGAGAACCCCATTATCCATAAACCACATCTCATGACGGACTTCCGTCATGACGGCGTGAATACGATTTCGTAAAACCACTTCAAGCATTTGCAATGGAACATAAAGTGTTTCGGAAAGGTGGGTGTTGAGGATGTAAAGTTCTAAGGCGCGGTTTCGGTCATCTCTAGCCCATTCGACATAACGGCCGAATCGCTCAAGTGAAAGCGCTTTTTCAATTTCATCTAAATTAATCAATGGATTAACCTTTTGCTTGCGCTTTATGAGCGGTTGGCGTATATTTCGTGATGGAAGCCCCGGTACCGTCTCTGCCTCCGGCATGCGGCCGGGGTATTTTTTTAGGCGTCAGCTCCACGCCGTCCAATCGGGGTTTCAGCTTGACGCTGCGCCTGCCGCTTCTTTTCTTTCGCCTCGGTAAATTCCGGCTCATGCGTTTTGATCCGTTCGACTAGGCCGTCAAGGTCGTAGATATTGCTAGCCCAGTCACCACAAGCAGTTCTGCGACCTTGACGACGGATCAATCCTGCTTGCTCAAGCTGACGGATGTTGTTCTGGATTGTCTTTCCAGTTACGTCCATTCGTGCCGCAAGGTCTTTTTTTGTCGGAAAAGGCTTTCTTTCGGGCTCATGCCAGTAATCTAACAATTGAATGATAATATTCATTTGAAGCGGTGAAATTCCAAGGCGGCGTTGAGCCTTTATCAGGATTGATGGCATGCTTGTATAGCCGTGTCTTAAGACGGCTTTGCCCCATATGCGTTCTGTTGATGACGGTTTTCTTGTCTCTTGCTTTTGAGCTGGCGCAATAATCTTTTCATCGCTTGAGTTTTGCATTGCTATGCCCTCCGCATTCTTCGATAGCCTCAACCTAAGCTTTTCATGGTCGAGTTTCAATCGGTGAGAAGTCGTCAGGTATGGAAAAAGGAGGGGGTACCTGCGTTACCTATCTTTGGCGCTTTCTCCTATGGTGTGGACAATCATGATGTTTTAATGGTTGGATAAGAGCCCTACCTCAGGAAATGTCTTTCCACGGGGTAGGGACGAAAGTTTCCTTACTTAAATTGATCCTGTTTCGTCCTGGGGCAGTTATCTCACCGCCTTCCCATAAAGTTTCTCCGGTTCCGTCACCACCGGCAGCACGGTTTCCAGCCCGTCCGGGCCGGGGGTGCGGTAGAAGCAGGAGCGGCGGCCGGTGTGACAGGCGACGCCAGCCTGATCGACGATCAACAATAAAGTATCGCCGTCGCAATCGATCAAGAGTTGCTTGAGCACCTGAACCTGACCCGAGCTTTCGCCCTTACGCCACAATGCCCCGCGCGAGCGCGACCAATAGCAGACCCGGCCGGTGCTCAGGGTCTCGGTCAGCGCGTCGCGGTTCATCCAGGCCATCATCAGCACCTCGCCCGAGCCCTCTTGCTGCGCGATGGCGGGGACCAGCCCGTCGGCATTGAACAGCACGGCGTCAAGTAATGCGGCAATATTCGGTATAGCGGTCATGATGTAGCCCTCAAACGGGTGAAGCCGCGCTCAAGGTCGCGGATCAAATCGTCAATGTCTTCGAGTCCGGCATGAAAGCGGATCGCCGGCCCCGGATGCTCCCAGCGTGTCGCGGTGCGGACCCGTTGCGGATGAACCGGCAGGATCAAGCTTTCGAACCCGCCCCAGCTATAGCCGAGCCCGAACAGCTCCAGGCCCTCGACCAGCGCGGCCACCGCCGGCTTAGGGCAGGGGTGGAACAGGGCGGTAAACAGCCCGCTGGCTCCGGTGAAGTCGCGGCGCCACAGCGCATGGCCGGGATGATCGGGCCGGGCCGGGTGGAGCAGGTGGGCAACCTCCGGTTGCCGGGACAACCAGTCGGCCAGCGCCAGCGCGTTTTCACCATGACGTTTCAGCCGCACCGGCAGAGTACGCAAACCGCGCAAGCCGAGAAAGATATCGTCCGGGCCGGCGCAGGTACCGAAGCGGACGGCGGCGCGTTTAACAGTGTCCCGAGTCGCCTCGGTACACACGATCACGCCGAGCATGGCATCGGAATGGCCGACGATATATTTGGTGGCGGCGTGGATCGAGACATCGACGCCGTGCTCGAACGACCGGAAATACAGCGGGGTGGCCCAGGTATTATCCAGCAGCACGACCGCGCCGGCGGCTTTGGCGGCGGCGGCGATGGCGGGCACGTCCTGAATCTCGAAGGTCAGCGAGCCCGGTGACTCCAGATAGACCACGCGGGTCTCGGGGCGAATCAAGGCGCCGATCCCGGCCCCGATCAGCGGGTCGAAAAACTCGACCGCGACGCCATAGGAAGAGAGTACCTCCAGGGCAAAGCGGCGCGCCGGGCCATAAACGCTGTCGGCCATCAGAATATGGTCGTCCGATTTGGTGAAGGCGGTCAGTGCGGTGGCGATCGCCGCCAGACCCGAAGCCGCGGTGACCGCACCATGGCCGCCTTCCAATTGGGCAACCGCTTGTTCAAAGGCTTGCGTGGTCGGCGTGCCGATGCGACCATAATTGATGATCTCGAACGGCGCCTGATCGGATGCTTCAAGGGCCGCCAGCGTCGGAAACAGCACGGTCGAAGCATGATAGACCGGCGGATTGACAATGCCATGATGGTCGAACGGCGACAGGCCGGCGTGAGCGGCAACGGTTTCGGGCCTGTTATCCTGCATTGCTCTTGTTTCCTTCCGCTGAACGGTGTGCATTCCGGCATTGCCGTCAACCGCTGTCAACCGTCTTTACCGTGTTAAGATCAAACGTCGTCGGGTGGGTAGGAAGAGGTCGAGCCGTGAACGAATTGGATGTTGAAATCCTTGAACGCAAGACGGTTTTTAAGGGCTATTTCCAGATCGACCGTTACCGGGTGCGTCACCGCAAGTTCGAGGGCGGCTGGACCGGCGAGGTCGTGCGCGAGGTGTTCGAACGCGGGCATGCCGTCGGTGTGCTGCTCTATGATCCTTTGCGCGATGAGGTGGTCCTGATTGAGCAATTCCGAGTCGGGGCGCTTGCCGCCGGTCGCCCGCCGTGGCTGCTCGAAGTGGTCGCCGGCATCATCGGGCCGGGCGAAACCGAAGAAGATGTTGCTCGCCGTGAAACGATCGAAGAGACCGGTTGTATTGCGGCCGAAATCGTCAAAATCGGAAATTATCTGGTCAGTCCCGGCGGCACCAGCGAGTCGGTGACGCTTTACTGTGCGCGGGTCGAGGCGGACCGGGCCGGCGGCATTCACGGTCTTGATCATGAGGATGAGGACATTAAGGTTCTCGTCATGGCGGCAGACAAAGCCTTGGCGTTGCTTGACTCCGAAGGGCTTGATAACTCGGCCATCCTTATTGCTTTGGGCTGGCTTGGCCGGAACCGCGACAGACTGCGCCGAAGCTGGCTCGGTGTTGGTCAAATCCCGGCCGCGCGGTAAACTGTCGCCTTGCAGGCGAAGGCCGAGCACGTTAAGAATCAGCTGCTTCGTCGGTCCACGCCGCGCGGCCCGTTATAAAAATGACCGGAATACCAAGAAGGTTACCGAGGAGGACGCTGCCCGATGCCTTATTCCCACCCCGACGCTTTGGTTAGCACCGAGTGGCTTGCCAGCCATTTGAGCGCACCTGATGTCAGAGTCGTCGATGGCACCTGGTTTCCGAAGGAATCCGGCCGTAATGCGGCGACCGAATATCGGTCCTGCCATATTCGCGGCGCCGTGCACTTCGATATCGACGAGATCGCCGACACCGGGTCGGAGCTGCCGCATATGCTGCCGCCGCCGGAAAAAATGTCGTCGCGCATGCGCAAGCTGGGTCTGGGGGACGGTAACCGGATCGTGGTTTATGATGCTCACGGCCTGCTCTCGGCGGCCCGGGTGTGGTGGATGATGCGGGTGTTCGGTCATCGCGACGTTTCGGTGCTGGATGGCGGCCTGCCCAAGTGGCTGGCCGAAAACCGTCCGGTCGAAGATCTACCGCCCGTGCCGCGTCAGCGCCATTTCAACGCGACTTATGATCATACTCTGGTCCGGGAACTCGATCAGATTCGCGAGAATCTGGAGACCAAGCGCGAACAGGTGATCGACGCCCGCAGTGCCGAGCGTTTTGCCGGTGCAGCCGACGAGCCCTGGCCCGGTCGGCGTTCGGGTCGCATTCCCGGTTCGATCAATCTGCCTTTCACCGATTTAATCGATCCGGCGACCAAGACTTTGCTGCCGGGATCGGCTTTGCGTGAACGCATTGTCCGGGCCGGTATCGACTTGAATGCTCCGGCGGTTGCCACTTGCGGCAGCGGGGTCAGCGCCTGCGTTATCGCGCTGGCGCTCTATTTGGTCGGTAAAGATGACGTGGCCGTTTATGACGGGTCATGGGCGGAGTGGGGCTTGCGTAAGGATGTTCCGGTCACCGTAGGGGCCTGAGCCATCGGTAGCGGGGGATGGCGGCCGGTCTTTTGTCGGTCACTATCACTTATCTGGAAATGTGCGCGGCTCCGGTGGTTGATCCGGGGCCGCCGCCGTTTTCGGATATTGCGGTTCGAGCGGTAACTCGTCCGAGTGTGCGCGGCTATCGGTTTCTTTATGACGGCGTCGGCGAGCCGTGGCTGTGGCATGAGCGGCGCCGGTTGTCGGATGAGGCTTTAGCGAGGATCATTGAGGATCCGCGGATCGAGATACTGGTTCTGACTCGGGCCGGGCGGGTCGCCGGCTATGCGGAACTTGATCACCGTAAGGCTCCCGACATTAAACTGGCCTATTTCGGCCTGTTTCCCGACTTTATCGGGTGCGGACTCGGGCGCTGGCTGCTCGGGGTGGCGGTGCGGCGCGCCCAGGCGCAGCATCCACGCCGACTGTTGGTCAATACCTGTAGCTTTGATCATCCGGCAGCGTTGCCGCTTTATCTGAGTGCCGGCTTTACCGAATATGATCGGGTCGAGCGCAGGATTTCCGATCCGCGCCTTGAGGGTATTTTACCGCTCACCGCCGCACCGCATGTGGCGCCGGGTGGTGGGGTCTGAAACTTCTATCGACCCTTGTCGGACGGTTGAACCGGGGACTGAGCCGGGGCGGGAATTTGAATGATTTGCGGCGGCAGTTGCCGGGTCGCGATGATCGCGTTGGCGATGGCGTTGACCTGAGCCGCGACATCGGCTCTGGCGGCGGCGCGATCCTCCCGCATTTCGGTGCGGATTGTATTAATATCCGCTTTCGTCGTTGCCCGGTCTTCCCGCATCTCCGCGCGGATCGCTGAAAAGCCGGCGGTCATTTCGCCGCGCAACGCGGAGATTTGGTTTCCGAAGAAGGCAAAGCCGCCGATCATGACGGCACCCATCAGCGTGAACGCGATCTTCATCCAGTCCAGCGCGCCTTTAATCGCGTGAACCTCATTCCACAAGCGGTTCAGACTCTCTTCCAGCTTGTCGAGTCGCTTATCAACGCTGGCGCGCCATGTCTCATCCATGTCGCCATTATGGCCATCGCCGCCGGAGGAAACAAGAGGCCGGGCAGTCGAATATTTAGCAATATTTCTGTTTGTCATGCCATCGCCCCTCGTTTTCCCTAACTCCGCCTACATATTGGAATAATTCGGCCCGCCGCCGCCTTCGGGCACGACCCAGGTGATGTTTTGGGTCGGATCTTTAATGTCGCAAGTCTTGCAATGGACGCAGTTGGCGGCATTGATTTGCAAGTGCGGGTTGGAGCCGTCGGCCTCCCTGACAATTTCATAGACTCCGGCCGGGCAATAACGCTGCTCCGGAGCATCATATTGGGCCAGATTGACCTTGACCGGGATGGTGTGGTCGCGCAGCTGAAGATGAGCCGGCTGGTTTTCTTCATGATTGACGTTGGCAAAGGCCAGATTGGACAGACGATCGAACGTAATCACGCCATCGGGTTTGGGATAGTTGATGCGCGGCGCCTCGTTGGCCTTGCGTAAGGTCTGGTGGTCCTGGTGGTGCAGATGCAGCGTCCAAGGGGCTTTGCCGCGGAATATGAAAGCGTCCAGCGCCGAATAAACCACACCGGGCAGCAAGCCGCATTGGAAGATCGGGCGAATGTTGCGCGCCCGGTGCAATTCTTCCCATAACCAGGTTGTCTTAAGCCGGGTCGGATAGGCGGTGACTTCGTTACCGGCAGCGTCTGCGCCCAAATAATCGAAGATCGCCTCGGCCGCGGTCATGCCCGACTTCATCGCGGTGTGCGAGCCCTTGATTTTTACGACGTTCAGGAAGCCGGCGCAATCGCCGACCAGCATGCCGCCGGGAAAGGTCAGTTTGGGCAACGCCTGGATGCCGCCTTCGACCAGACAGCGCGCGCCATAGGCGATGCGCCGCCCACCCTCAAGCAAGGGCCGGACCGCCGGGTGGTTCTTGAAGCGCTGGAATTCCTCATACGGCGACATATGCGGATTGGTGTAATCCAGCCCGACCACGAAGCCGATTGCGACCTGATTGTTTTCGAAATGATAAACCAGCGAGCCGCCATACGTGCTGAAATCGAGCGGCCAGCCGATCGAATGCGAAACATAGCCGGGGCGATGCTTGGCCGGTTCGACCTCCCAGATTTCCTTGATGCCGAGCCCGTAGGCTTGCGGGTCGCAGTCCTTGGTCAAGCCGAAACGGTCGATCAGGGTTTTGGTCAGCGAGCCGCGCACCCCTTCGGCGAACACCGTCTGCCGGGCGCGTAACTCGACGCCGGGCGTGTAGCGGTCGGTCCGCTCGCCATTCTTGCCGATCCCCATGTCGCCGGTGGCGATACCGGCCACGGCGCCCGAGTCGTCATAGAGGACTTCGGCGGCGGCAAAGCCGGCATAAATCTCGACGCCCAGCCCCTCGGCCTGTTGAGCCAGCCAACGGGTAAGCAGGCCCAGGCTTCCGACGTAATTTCCTGTATTGTTCATCGCCGGCGGCACCGGCAGCGGCAGCGCCAATTGTTCGGTCATGAAGAAAAAGCGGTCGATGGTCGCCTTTGTCACCAGCGGCGCCCCTTGCTTGCGCCAGTCCGGCAGCAATTCGTCGAGCGCCCGGGGCTCGATCACCGCACCCGAAAAGATATGAGCCCCGATCTCCGAGCCTTTTTCCAGCACGCAGACATTAACCTCGCGGCCGTGTTCCGCCGCCAGTTGCTTCAGCCGGATCGCTGTGGCCAGACCCGCGGGGCCGCCGCCGACGATGACGACGTCGTATTCCATGACTTCGCGTTCCATCACCCTTTTCCCCTCATCGCCGCTCGCCGAAACCACCCGGTATCATGCCGCTATCGGCGCCGACATAATACGTGCTGCGCGTCCGATTACAAACCCGGTACATAATAGCGTTCACTCGTGCCATGATCGGACATGCTTGAGACATCCGATATCCGTGCCGACCCCCTTGCCGATATCTTTGCCGCGCTCGCCTGGCAATGCGAGATCGGCGCCGACGAGGCCCTGGCCGATCAGCCGGTTGATTGGACCGCGCAGGCGGTCCGGCCGGTTGATTGGACCGCGCAGGCGGTCCGGCCGGTTGATTGGACCGCGCAGGCGGTCCGGCCTGCGCCGGTAGTTCGGCCGGTTGCGGAGCGCCAACCCGTGCAAATGCCCGGGTCAGTTGATGCGACTCGGGCGCCTGCTCGCCCGTACGAACAGGGGCTCCCGCCTAACGAGTCGGCCCCGGTTCCCGGTTTGGCCGACGCCCGGGCACTGGCGGCGGCGGCCGGCAGTCTGCCGGCCTTGGCCGAGGCGTTGGGGCGTTTCGAGGGCTGCTCGTTGCGCCGAACCGCGATGAATCTGGTGTTTGCCGACGGCAATCCGCAAGGCGGGGTGATGCTGATCGGCGAGGCGCCGGGCGAGGACGAAGACCGGATCGGCAAACCGTTCGTCGGCCCGGCCGGTCGTCTGCTCGATCTGATGCTGGCCGCGATCGGGTTGGACCGTACCCGCGTTTACATCACCAATATTCTGCCCTGGCGTCCGCCCGGCAACCGGACCCCGACCCCGGCCGAATTCGCGCTGTGCCAACCGTTCATTGAACGTCACATCGCTCTGGTCCGGCCGCGGGTGTTGGTTTTGCTCGGCGGGACCGCGGCCAAGACCATGCTGAACCGGGCCGAGGGGATTACCCGCCTGCGCGGGCGCTGGATCGAGTACGCGCCTCCCGGGGGCGAGCGTGCAATCGATACGATTGCCACCTATCATCCCGCGTATTTGCTGCGCTCCCCCGCCGATAAGCGGGAGGCTTGGCGCGATATGCTCGCGATTAAGGCCAAGCTGGCGTGATCGGGCGCTTGCGTCGCAGGGCTTTTCCTTGTATATAGTTCAAATGCTCGGAATTCGTCTCACAAAAAGGCCGAAATCGGCCATTACCCGGAGAGTGCGGAAGGGGATGTCGGCGGCGATGCTGCTTGCCGCTGCCCTATGCCCTGCGACTCCGACGAGCCGGCAAGCCCAAACCCATATTAGCCCGGCGTCGCTCGACGGCGGTTCCAGTGATCGCCCGGCCGAGCCGGTTGAAGTTGCCGTGGTAAATCAGGTTGTCGAGGCTGTGGACGATGACCTGACCGCGACCGGTAAGGCTGACTCCAGCGCCGGCCGAATCGCTTTGCTGACTTCCAACCATCCGGCGATCCTCGCGGTTCGCCTGAGTGATGACGACGTTCGCCACTATCGCAGCATTTTCGACTTGCAGACCGCCGGTAAGATGGAGGCGGCCGACGCTGAGATGGCTCAGTTGCACGACCGGCGGCTGATGGGGCCGGTCTTGCGTCAGCGCTACCTGCACCGGGGCGCGGGGAAGGTCGACTACGAAGATTTGCGCTTGTGGTTGAAGCGTTACAGTGATCAGGCCGGTGCTGCGCGGATTCGAGCGTTGGCGGAAGCGCGTCAGCCCAAGGGCGCGCGCCCGCCGCCCGATCTGCCCGATTTTGAACGCATGAACAGCGCCGGTCTTGAAGAAAAGGCTGCTCGCGGTGACGGGGTGATTACGCCGCGCACCCGTCCGGTGATGGGACGGTTGCCCGATAGCCCGGTAACGGACCGTGTCGATACCTATTTACGGACGGGCCGCGTGTCGGCGGCGCTCAAGGTCTTGGGCGACGATGGCCAGACCCGGCGCTTGAATTCGGCCGAATATGATGCTCTGCGGGCTCGCATTGCCGCGGCGCTGTTTTTTGAAGGGGATCACAAAGCGGCGCTTTCGCTGGCCGCGGCCAGCGCCTCTCGGTCCGGTGCTGCCGTACCGGGAGCGCACTGGATTGCCGGGCTTGCGGCGTGGTGCGAGGGTAATTTTGCTGCGGCCGGGCGTCACTTCGAGGCGATGGCGGCTAACCCCGGTTTGATGCCGCGCGATGCCGCCGCCGCCGCTTATTGGGCCGCGCGGGTTCGGGTCAGGCTGGACGACTCAAAGCACGCCGAATATTGGCTGAACCGGGCGGCGCGTTACGATCGTACTTTTTATGGCCAGATCGCCGGCCGCACTCTCGGCCGGACGGCGGTGTTCCAATGGCAAGTGCCGCCCCTGACCGCGCACCATCTGGTTGCCATTGCCGACACTAAAGCCGGCTCGCGGGCGATTGCGCTGTTACAAGTGGGTCAGGATGATCTGGCCGAGCAGGAATTGCGGCGAATAAAGCCCCGCGATAACAGTCTGTTGGCCGAAGCCTTGGTGGCTCTGGCCGATCAGGCCGGATTGCCGGCGCTGGCTTTGCAGGTCGGCGACGCCGTGGCTTCGCCTGATGGCGGAGCATATGACGCTGCGCTCTATCCTTTGCCGCATTGGACTCCGCCGGAGGGCTTTACTCTCGATAAGGCTTTGCTGTTTGCAATCATGCGTCAGGAATCGCGGTTCGAGCCGCGTCTGATCAGCCGCGCCGGGGCGACCGGGGTCATGCAATTGATGCCCGAAACCGCCCGTGATGTTGACAAGGAGCTTGGCGGCACCGGCGGCGAGTATGACGGACACGACCGGCGCCGCCTGTTCGACCCGCAATGGAATTTGAAGCTGGCGCAACGCTATGTCGGGATGCTGCTGGCCAGCCCGCAGGTCAGCGGCAATCTGCTGCATCTGGCCGCGGCTTATAATGCCGGCCCGTCGAATTTGATGCGCTGGCGACATGATATGGAGGGTATCGGCGATCCGCTGCTGTTCATCGAGAGCATTCCGATGCGCGAGACCAGGGATTATGTCCATAAAGTACTGGCCAATTACTGGATCTATCAGAATCGCCTGGGGCAGCCGACAACGACATTGCATGCCCTTGCCGCCGGGAACTGGCCGCTCTATGTTCCGGATGGTGAGAAGACAACTCAGGTGGCCGTCCGTGTCGAAAATTGATCAATCCCGGCCGTTCCTGCCGGTCAATATCGCGGTGCTGACGGTCTCGGACAGCCGAACCGTTGACGACGACCGCAGCGGGGATACTTTGGTTGCCCTGTTGACCGAGGCCGGGCACCGGTTGGTTGCGCGTTCGATTGTCAGCGATGATCAGTACGCCATCCGGGATCAGGTCGCCGACTGGATCGCGAACCCGGCTATCGATGTGGTGATTTCGACCGGCGGCACCGGGGTCACCGGCCGCGATGTCACCCCGGAGGCCTTTGCCGGCCTGTATGACAAGGAAATCCCCGGTTTCGGCGAGTTGTTCCGTTGGCTCAGTTACGAGAAAATCGGAACGTCGACCATGCAGAGCCGGGCGACCGCCGGCGTCGCTCACGGTACCTATTTGTTTGCGTTGCCGGGTTCACCCTCGGCCTGTCGGGATGCCTGGGACGGTATCCTTAAATGGCAGCTCGATAGTCGTCACCTCCCGTGCAATCTGGTGGAATTGATGCCCCGGTTGGAGGAGGATCGAGAGCGTCGGCAGGAATCACCCTCTTGACGGCTCGCCTGCCGCGGGGGCCACGTAAAAATAGGTCTCCCGGGGATCGAGTCTCGCCGCCCCTGACGGCGGAGCGGCTTGAACGGGCGGCCCTGCGTTATCTTGAACGCTTTGCCGCATCGACCGCAAGTTTTCGGCGGGTGCTGATGACACGGGTCGAGCGCTCTGCGCGCGAGCATGGCACCGATCGGGTCGAGGGCGCCGCACTGGTCGACGCCCTGATCGAACGCTATCAACGGAGTGGTCTGCTCAACGACGCTCAGTATGCTGAGGCGAAGGCGGCAACCCTGCGCAGGCGGGGCGCCTCGGCGCGAGCGATTCGGGAGCATTTGGCCGTGCGCGGCATTGACGCCGAACTCAGTGCGGCGGCGCTGGTCAGTGCCGACGAAGCCGGGCATGCCAACTCGGAGCACGCAGACTCGGAACCCGCAGACTCGGAACCCGCAGACTCGGAGCACGCAGACTCGGAACCCGCAGACTCGGGAGACGAGACCGCCGCCCGTGCGTTGGCGCGCCGTCGCCGCTTGGGGCCGTTTCGATCTGCCGATCAGCGCGCCGAACACAGAGCGCGCGATCTGGCATCTCTCGGCCGCGCGGGTTTCAGTTACGAAATCGCGCGCCGGGTCATTGATGAAAGTTAGGAAATCGCGTTAAGCGGCGGCAGCGTCTTTCGCGGCCTTGAGCTTGGCGATCTGGTTCTTGAGCCGCCGCGCGGTGGTGCTGAGCACGTCATCCTGCGAGGTCAGCAAAAAGCTGTCGAGTCCGCCGCGGTGCTCGATCGAACGAATCGCGTTGGTGGACAGGCGCAGACGGATCATGCGGCCGAGCAAATCGCTCAGCAGCGAAGTATCCTGGAGATTGGGCTGAAAGCGGCGCCGGGACTTGTTATTGGCGTGGCTGACATTATTACCGAACTGAGTGCCCTTACCGGTCACTTCGCACCGACGTGCCATCGGAGGATCCTTTTTCGAATAGCGCTGAGACAGCAGTTGATAAAACGAGTGATAAAGCACTCCCCCCGCCGAACGGGAACCGACCGGCGACAGGAGCTTTTTCTAACCGCCCGGCTCGTTCCCGTCAAGCTTTGCTTAAACCGGCAGAGTAATTGAGGCCCTCAATCCACCGGTCGGGCGGTTGGCCAGTGTGATATCACCGCCGTGACCGCGGATGATGGTGCGGGCGACCGACAGCCCCAGGCCGGTGCCGCCGGTGTCGCGACTGCGTGAAGAATCCAGGCGATAGAAGGGATGAAACACTTTTTCCATCTCGGCGTCGGGAATGCCGGGGCCGGGGTCTTCGATCATGATCGTGGCCAGGCCGGCTTCGACGTTCAGCGTGATCTCGCAGGCCCCGCCATAATTCAGCGCGTTGTCGATCAGATTGGCCAAAGCACGGCGCAACGCAACCGGTCGGCAGGTCACGGTCAGATGGGCCGGACCACCATAGAGAATACTGGCGCCGGAATCGATGCGCTCGTCACACAGGCTTTGCAGCAGATCGGCCAGATCGGCGGCGACGCGCGGCTCGCGGGTGGCGTCGTCGCGGGCAAAGGCCAAGGTGGCCGCGATCATCGCCTCCATTTGCTCCAAATCGGCCAGCATTTTGCGCTGAAGCTCCGGATCTTCGACAAATTCGGCGCGCAGGCGTAATCGGGTCAGCGGTGTGCGTAAATCATGACCGATGGCGGCAACCATGCGGGTGCGGTCTTCGACGAAGCGAGTCAGGCGTTCCTGCATGCGGTTGACCGCCCGGGTGGCGGCGCGCAGCTCTCGGGGGCCGGTCTCGGGCAGCGGCGCGGCGGTACCGTCTACCCCCAGTCTTTCGGCGGCCGACGCAAAGGCGGCCAGCGGTGCGGTCAGGCGTCGGGCGGCCAACAGCGAAACCCCGGTGATAACTGCGGCCACCAGCACCATCCATAAAACGAATCGCAGCAACCTGAACGAGCCGTCCGGCGCATTGGTCACCGAAAACACCAGCCAGGTCTTGTCGGAAAGAGCGATGCCGATGCGCAGGGTGCGGACCCGGTGCATGGCCTCGCCCCCGGCCAGCGGCCCGTTCGCCGGAGACAGCAGCGGGTCACGGCGGAACTCGGCGATCATTTCGCGCCCTGGGTCGCCGAGAATATCGGTCAGATGATGATGGAGCTGAGGCATCACCGGACCGGTATGGGCGGGGTCGAAATCGGGTCGGGTCTCGCGCCATTCGATCCCGAGCACCGGGTCGTCAAGTGCCCGGACCACGCGCGGCCGGTCTGCGGCCGGGGTTGCTTCCACCAACTGAACCACGGCGACGGTGCGAGCGATCAGTTCATGACGGTTGTGGACCGGCCGGCTTGCGCCGTGATCCGTCAAATATACCAGCGCGCTCACCCCCTGGCTGAGCAGCAGGGCCACCACCACCATCAAGGCCATGCGGGCGGCGATTCCGTCGGGAACCAGTCTTGCCAAAGACGAACGCATTATCTTTCCACCTTCACCGATGCGGCGAACAAATAGCCGCCGCCGCGCACGGTCTTGATCAAAGCGGGCTCTGCGGGATTATCCTCCAGTTTGCGGCGCAAGCGGCTGACCTGCACGTCGATACTGCGATCGAAGGGGGCCGCCGCCCGGCCGCGGGCAAGGTCGAGCAACTGGTCTCTGGTGAGAACCCGTTGCGGATGCTCGGCAAAGGCGACCATCAGATCATACTCACCTGCGGATAGCTGGATCAGTACGCCGTCGGGCGAGTGCAGCTCACGGCGCGCCTGATCAAGCCGCCATCGCTCGAAGATCAATACCCGGCCTTTGTCGCCCGTTGTCGTGTCACCGGCTCCGACCGGTTGGCCGGGACCGGCGCCGCGCCGCAGCACCGCTTTGATTCGGGCCAGCAGCTCGCGCGGGTTAAAGGGTTTGGGCAGATAGTCGTCGGCGCCCATTTCCAACCCGACGATGCGGTCGGTTTCGTCGCCGACTGCGGTCAGCATGATAATCGGCGTGGAGGAACCGGCCCGCAATCTGCGGCACAGCGACAACCCGTCTTCTCCCGGCAGCATGATGTCGAGAATGATCAGGTCGATTCGTCCGGCGTCGAGCGTCTTTATCATCTCGCCGCCGTCTTTGGCCGACGAGACGCGATAGCCGTGGCTGCCGAGAAAGCGCGTAAGCAATGCGCGGATCTCGCGATCGTCGTCGACCACCAATATGTGAGGCATCTTATCCATGCCCATAGTATCCGTCAGGACGGCCCTTCGGCAAAAGGGGGATATTGTAACACAGCTTTACCTCCGCCATGTTGGCAACACTCCGTTACCAATCGCCGGGGCCGATGACATCAAACGGTAATACCGGACGGTCATTCTCACTCGTGACAGCCAGTTCCGGTGACAGCCAATTCCAGTGATAGCCAATTCCAACTGTCCGACCTACCGATCCAAGGAGATCATGAAATGAAGTTTGGTACCATGACACTAACCGTTGCCGGCTTGGCGCTGGCTTTGGCGCTTCCGCTTGCGACGGTTCAGGCGCAGACCCCCGAGGCCCGCCCGGCCGGACCCGCCCCGGGAATGATGATGCAGCAACATGGCGGTATGATGGGTGGTCCCGGTAACCACGAAGAGCACATCCAGAAGATGTGCGAAGATGTCGATGCTCATCATGCGGCAATGCTGGCCTACGCTGAGGCGAAACTCAAGATTACCGACGCTCAAAAGCCGGCATGGACCAAGTTCTCTGAAACAGCTAAAAATGCCCATGCTAATATTACTAAGCTGTGCGCGGAAGTAAAAGATCAACCGGCGCCGAAGACTTTGCCGGAGCGACTGGTGCGAGCCGAGAAATTAGCCAAGGCTCATTATGCTCAGCTGGAAATTTTAGTTCCGGCGGTTGAGGAAATGTACAAGGTTCTGACTCCCGAGCAGCAAAAAATCGCGGACGCGCTCAAGGTTGGGGCGCATGGCCACGGCCATCATGGTGGCGGGATGCAGGAGCAGAAATAATTCCTTGACAGCGGGCTAAATATAAGAACATAATCTGCAATCAACACCACACATGCGCTCGCCATCCGGCGGGCGCATTTTTTTTGGCCCGATCAAGGAAACACTGCCATGCCCGCTCTTATGCCGACTGATGATCAGGGAAACCGAGTTCCCGTTTTATGTTTAAAACCAGGAGGCGCACATACCGTTGCAGTCTCGGCAACAAGTACGACAGTAACATTTCCAGCGAAAACTAAGATAATCTGTTTATATGCCACAGGTCCGGTATATCTCCGCTGCGGAGATGCGTCTGTTACTGCTACGAGTAGCGATCATTATTTCCCGGATGGTATTTATTGCGATATGTCAATGGGAGAGGGTTCCCAGCGTCCGTATACCAGTCTTGCGGTCGTTCGTGCCGATACCGATTGCACGCTTTATATTTCAGAAAAGGAATAATCCATGCCTATCGGGTTAACGCACACACCCACTAGATGTTGTGTGCTTCCA
>JBAWVF010000013.1:0-43124 GCA_037147415.1 Rhodospirillaceae bacterium
CTGGAAAATACTATATCTAGTGGGTGTGTGCGTCAAGCCGATAGGCATGAAATGAGCAAGACCGGAATAGCGGTAATCATTCATGATATCGGCGGGAATGCCGGTCTGCTCTCCATTCAACAAGGCCGCGGTGACGGTGGCGGTGGCTTTGTCGGGCAGGACTTCGGCACAGCGTTCGGCAAAGCGGGCGCGTAACCGCTCCATCGGGAGCACAAGCGACTGCCAAAAGGAAGGGGGCGGACCGTCGATGAGATGCGGTGTCTCCAGCGCATAACCGATCGCGCCGTTGCCGTCAAAGAAGGCCTGCCGTTGAAAATCATAGGCACCCGGTTCAGCCGGCGGCGGCGGTTGATGCAGCATCACCCGCATTTGAACCAGCGCTCCCGGCTCCGGTCGCGAAAATCGTGCCGACAACCGAATGCGGACGTGGTTCGGGGTATCGGCGGGCGCCAGCTTGTCGATCCGAACCTCGGCAAGAGTGAGGCGCACGCCTTCTGCCATAAACTCGGTGGTGATCACGCGACCCGTGAGCGCGACGATCCCGAGATCGCGTTGAAGCACCGGTGCGGCCACCAGTGCGGTGCGCAGTTGAGCCGCAGAAAAACCGGTTGTGGCAGTCAAGAACACGACAACCGGAAGCCAAACGGTCGGCCGCTCCCGCCCGGTAAAGCCCGCCGCCGCTAGAAAGAGGGTTGCTCCCGGTCCGAGCCAAACAGGCGGCTCGAAGCTTAACGCAAAGTACAGCAGGATGCCGGCCCCGAACCCGACCGGCAGCCACAAGCCCCAGCGCTCCCGCTCGGCAAACAGCCGCTCGGTCAGCGCCTCAAGCCAGCCGGGCTCTTTGAAGCGTTCGTCGAAATTACTGTCGAAACTCTGCTCCACCATTGGCACAAAATAGCGGGCTTATGGGGAGGCGTCAGCCGTCAGTGCATTTCGGCGCGAATTTTCTCGCGGAGCAGATCAATCGGTTGGACTGCGCCGCCATTTTCATAGTGCCAGAAGGTCCAACCATTGCAGGCAGGCAAGCCTTGAACCGCCGCGCCGACTTGATGGATCGATCCGCGGTGGTCGCCGAGATGGTTCGACGCAACCAGGGTGCCATCGGCGCGCACCTTGGCAATATGGGTGCGTCTTGTATCAAACAAGGTAACTCCCGGTTTAATCAGCCCGCGCTCAACCACCAGCCCGAAGGGAACCCGTGGAGCCTGCCGCTTTGATTTGGCGTCGAGCAGCGTCGTGTCCAACGGCCCGTTAATATCGGCAATGCGGTTTTCTGCGGCGGTGGCATAGGTTTGTTCGCGCTCAATCCCGATCCAGGCTCGGCCCAGTCCCTTGGCGACCGCGCCGGTGGTGCCGGTGCCGAAGAAGGGATCGAGCACCAAGTCACCGGCCTTGGTCGAGGACATTAACACGCGATAAAGCAGCGCCTCCGGCTTTTGGGTCGGGTGAACCTTGACGCCCTTTTCATCCTTTAGTCGCTCCGATCCGGTGCAAACCGGCAGGAACCAATCACTGCGCATCTGAAGGTCTTCGTTAAGCGCCTTCATCGCGTCATAGTTGAAATGATAGCGTGCGTCCTTGTTTTTAGAAGCCCAGATCAGGGTTTCATGAGCATTGGTAAAGCGGGTGCCCCGAAAGTTCGGCATCGGATTGCTTTTGCGCCACACGATATCGTTCAGAACCCAATAGCCCAAGTCTTGAAGAATTGTGCCGATCCGAAAGATATTGTGGTAGCTGCCGATAACCCACAAAGTCCCGGTGTCTTTCAGAACATGACGAACCGAGGTCAACCACGCCCGGGTAAACCGGTCATATTCGGCAAAGTCGGTGAATTTGTCCCATTCCTCATCCACACCGTCAACTTTGGTGTGGTTCGGTCGCATCAGGTCACCGGACAACTGCAAATTATAGGGCGGGTCGGCAAACACCATGTCGACGATGCCGGCCGGCAAACGGTTCATGATGTCGACGCAGTCGCCGACCATGACACGGTCGGGCAGAACCTGGGGGGAGGCGGCGGGGATGCGTTTCATGGCGATGACCGATCAAGCTAGCGGGGGCTGAAATCTGCTCGTAGCATAGCCCCGATTCGCCAATCGGTTACAGCATAAAGTTCAGAGATAGGTTAAGGAAGGCTTATTGTGCGGCACAAAAGTCACAAATCGGTATGTAGTAAAATCAAGCACTTATGCGAATTTGCTCACGTACCGGTGCAAAAGACGTTCGATGATGGGGGGTGGCGCCCAGAGTGCGGAGCGCGGCCATGTGCTCGGCCGTGCCATAACCGGCGTTGTGCGCCCAGCCATAGCCCGGGAACAAGGCGTCCAGCCGGATCATTTCGCGATCACGGGCGACTTTTGCGATGATCGAGGCTGCGGCGATCGATTGGCTTGCCCGGTCCCCGCCGATCACGCCGACGGCCGGGCAGGGCAGCGGGCGAGGCAGCTGACGGCCGTCGATCAGGAGATAATCGGGGCGAACCGGGAGTGCGTCGACCGCACGGCGCATGGCAAGCAAGGTGGCTTGAAGGATGTTGATCGCGTCGATTTCCTGCACCGATGCTTCGCCGAACGCAAAGGCAATGACTCCGGCGCGGATTTCCGGTTCCAGCCGCTCCCGCACGCTCCGGCTTAATTGTTTGCTATCTTTGATCAGCCGGGCGAGGGCAGGCGGCAGGCCCGTGCGGGGCAGAATAACGGCGGCCGCCAGGACGGGACCGGCCAGCGGTCCACGCCCGACCTCGTCAACGCCGCCGACCCTGCGGCCAAGCGCCAAGCCGGCTTCGTGCTCAAGGTGAAGATCGGGCGGTGAGGTGCTGCGCATACAGTATGATAAGGCAAGGTCCGATCTTTGACACTGTAATCAGTTCCGGAAATTCCGAATGCGCTCGATGTTGGCGGCGCCGAACCGCCGGGCGCAGTCGGCAAAGACCGGGGCGACGGCTTGTTCGAACGGGGCCCGGTCGACGGTCAAAATTTGCATGCCGGCATCGCGGAGCTGGGACAGGGCGAGTTGTTCGGTGCGATCGATCTCGGAGCGCATGACGGCGGCGGCGCGCCGGGCCGCATCGCGGAAGATGGTGCGGTCGCTCTCGTCGAGCGCGTTCCAGCGGGCGGGAGACATGATCACCAGAGCCGGCGAATAGACGTGGCCGGTCAGGGACAAATATTTCTGAACTTTGGCGAGATCGGCCTTAACCACGGTCGGGGTCGGATTTTCCTGTCCGTCGATCGTGTGCTGGCGCAGGGCCTCGAAGATATCACTGAATTGCATCGGAGTCGGGCGCGCCCCCAGGGTGGCGAAGGTCAGAACATGCAGCGGGTTTTGCATGGTGCGAACCCGCAGGCCCTGAAGGTCTTGCGGACCCTGGACCGGCCGCACATTGTTGGTCAGGTGACGGAAACCGTTTTCGCCCCAGGCCAGGGCGATCAGGTCGTGTTTGGGAAACAGGGCGAGCAATTCTTGCCCGATCGGGCCGTCAAGCACGGCCCGGGCATGATTGTAGTCATGGAACAGGAACGGAATATCGGTAATCAAGGTCTCGGGAACGAAAATGTCGACCGGTCCGGTGGAGACGATCATCAAGTCGATCTCGCCATCCTGCGCGCCTTCCAACAATTCGCGCTCTTGGGCAAGCGTACCGTCGGGATAAAGTTGAACCGCATAGCGTCCCGCAGTTTTTCGGGCGATTTCTTCGGCAAATGCCGTGGCTGCGACCCCGTAATGAGAAGAGGCCGCCAAAGTAAACCCCATTTTAAGCATTGTCTCGGCGGTAGCGCCATAACAATACGTGCATAATATGACCGACAGCAACGCTATTAATATCTTGTTCATTGCCTCAATCGTCCTCGGCTAGCTGCTGCATCTTGCCACCCGTATGAGCACTCGAAATGTGTCGCATGGGAAAAGCTGACAATCCATCACTGAATACGATATTATCCCGATACGGCCCTTGTATCAATATTTTTGGTTGGAATGTTCGGGCATCCGTCTGTTCCGCGTATCCGGGAGATTATATCGTGCATTTCCGGTCGGGTGTGGCGATTCGCCTGTGGGCGAGCTTGTCGACCCTGGCAGCCTTGGCCGTTTCGGCCAGCCTGATTGGTTTTTTTGCCGTTGATCGCGGCAATGAAGCGTTTCGGCTGACCGTGACCGAGGACTTGCCGGATATGGTTTCGACCTTGCAGTTGGCTCAGGAAGCGGCGTCTTTGACGGCAAGCGCTCCGGCATTGTTGTTGGCGACGTCGCAACCGCTGCGGCGCGATGCCATGGCCCGCATCAATGATCGGGTTGCCGGGCTGAATGCGCTGGCCGCCCAACTGCCGGCGAACGATGTGACCTCGGACACCATCACCTATGTGGTTCAACAGGAAAAGTCGCTGGTCGAAAATCTGAAGGCCCTGGACCGGCAGGTTAGTGAGCGTATCGATCTCGATAAGACTATTGCGGAGGCGACGACCCGTCTGGGCGGTTTGGAACTGGCCATCGAGCGGGCGGTTATGGCCGAGCCCGCCGGTGTTGCCGTTCGCGAGTGGCAGGTAACCACTCAGAGCGTCATGCTGTTGATGGCGCTGGCGGCTTCCATCGCGACGCCCGCAGAGTTGACGTCGATTCAATACAGGATTGATGGCTTGGTCGAAGTCGCCGGGCGGCTGATGGCGGAGCTTCCGGCGGATAGCGCCGCTCGGCTCAAGCCGCTTCAGCAGAAATTTGAGCTTGAGGCTGTCGGTGACGTCGGTATTCCCGCACTGCGCGCGTTGCGTCTCGCCGCCGTGCGTCAAATCAAATCACTCATGAATCGCAACAAGGTACTGTCCGATGAGATGGTGGCCTTGGTCGGCAGTGTTTCCAGCAGTCTGGAAGGCAGAGCTTTGCGGCGTAGTGCCGAGATTGGCCGCACCGGAGATCATCTGTCGGCGGTCCTGTTGATTATTGCCGTGATTTGCGTCAGTGGCGCTTTGGTTGTTATTTTTTATATCAACAGCCATGTCGTTCGTCGGCTGCGTGATCTGGTTGTCTGTATGCAAGGGGTTGTTAAGGGCAGTCAGGGTCTTATGATTCCGGTTCATTCTAATGATGAAATCGGCCAGCTGGGATTGGCGTTCGAACATTTTGTGAATACGATCGGTACCCGCGAATCGGCACTTCAGGATTCCGAGCGACGCTTGGCCGACATTATTAATTTGTTGCCCGACGCCACCATGGTTATCGATAGCGAGGGACGGGTGCAGTTTTGGAACCGGGCGATGGAGGCGATGACCGGCGTGGCTGCCGCCGATATGCTCGGCAAGGGCGATTATGAGTATGCGTTGCCGTTCTACGGTGCGCGCCGGCCGATTCTGATCGACATGGTCCTGCGGTCGGATGCCTTTATTCCCGGTGCTTATTCTCAGTTCGAGTGTCGCGGCGACACGATTTGGGCGGAAACCACGATAACGGCGGATCAGGGCCGACCGGTTTTCCTTCGGGGTTCGGCGTCGGTGTTGCGCGACAGCGAAGGCAAGGCGGTCGGTGCCATCGAGACCATTTTCGATATCACCGAGCGCTGTGAGATGATGGCCGATTTGCTCAAGTCCAAGGATGCCGCCGAGCAGGCCAATCAAGCCAAGTCCTTGTTTCTGGCGACCATGAGCCACGAATTGAGAACACCGCTCAACTCGATCATCGGTTTCACCGATTTTGTTAAAACGGAAAGCTTCGGGCCGGTCGGTGATCCCCAGTATCTTGAGCATGCTGATTATGCCGGGCAAAGTGCTCATCATTTATTGGACATGATCAACGGCATGCTCGATCTCTCAAAAATCGAAGCCGGAATGATGAAACTGGAACGGGCGCGGGTCGAGGTTGCGCCGCTTCTTCGTCGCAGCGTGCGCATGGTCCATGATCTGGCCTTGCATGCCGGCGTTACCATCAAGGTGGCGGTGCCGTCGAATGTGCCCGATCTTTGGGTAGACGAGCGGGCGGCGCGGCAGATACTGGTCAACCTGTTGGGGAATGCCATCAAGTTTAACGTCGATGGCGGGAGTATTCTGGTGACTGCGTTGGAGGCGGGCCATTTTATCGATATGGTGGTCGCCGACACCGGTGCCGGTATTGCCTCCGATGATATTCCGCGAGTATTGAAGCCGTTTGAACAAATTGACAATCGCTACAGTCGCGCCGGCGGCGGCACCGGTTTGGGCCTGTCGATCGTCGAGCGTTTGGTTAATCTTCATGGCGGGACAGTCGATATTGCCAGCGAAGTCGGCAGAGGCACCGCTGTTACGGTTCGTTTTCCTTCCATGTCCGGGTGTGACACCGACGTTATCGGCGGATAAATGACCCGTCACTCCCGCTTTTGCGGGAGTGACGGGGTAGAGTGCGGGAGTGACGGGGTAGAGTGCGGGAGTGATGTGTTCGGTCCGGTTCCGCAGGCGGCAATCAGTGCCCGTCGCAGAACATCGTGCAAACTCTTTGTGAGGTAACCGTGCCGCCGCAGTTACTATAGCAAGTTCTATAATTACCATTGCACTTTGATTCGCAATTCGAACTGCTCGGGCAGTGTCCGGTGTATTCAAAGTCGGAAACAGACTTATCTATTTTCTTATTTTTCTTTTTGCGTTCGTGAACATAATCATGATATTGTCTTTCAGCATCTTGATGTGCTTGCGCCCGACAATTATCGTCTTTCAATGAGCAGTTTTGTTCACACATTTGGCTGATTTGCTGGCATTGATTGGTGCACATCCGTCCTTCCGCCGACCGCGGTGGCGCATAGGAATAGACCGTGTCGTAAATCGGGCCGCACCCGGCGGCAAACAGGCAAAGAGCCAGAATCAGAAAGCGCTTGTGCATTTCAACCTCGTAAGCGTTAGCTCATAAACGATAGCAACTTTCATGATAGCTGATTTTTTGCCGATGTGAAGAGTGTCGGTGTTAAATCTGACAGGGGGAACCATGATCGGAAACGACGGGCAGCCGATAACCAGGGACATGATCAGGGCGGCGGTAGCGGTCTATAATACGGAGTCCCGCGGTTCAAAGGCGTTTGCCGGAATTCCGCGCGCCTTGGTCACGATTCTTGATAATCTGGCGCCGGGCAAAACCGGTTATGTAAAGGGTCTGGATGGTCAGCTTCAGCTCTGCCGACGCAAGGATAAGACCGTTACGGCAAGTTAATCGGTTGCTCCTGCGGCAGCCGGATTGCGGTATTTCTTCAGAAACGCCGCAATGTCCAGGGCCGGAGTGAAGCGGGTTACGTCGATAAAGGGGCTATTCGGCCGGACTCGTCCGGAGATTTCGACAGTCAGGATGCCGGACAGGCATCCGGTATCGGTGTCGAATACGCCGCCGCCGGAGCTGCCGTGGTGATAGCCGGTGCTGAGCGTGGTTGCGGGCTCGTCGGGGCCGGGCGGGGGCTTGTCCGGACCGGCGATGGTGGTTGAGCGGGTGACCTGCCCGATCGAAGCCACCGTCATCGGCTTGCCGATTGCGGGATTCCGTGCGCAGACCGGCACCTTCAGGCTTCGGCTTTTCAGCGGCAGGGCGGCGCGCTCGATTTTGATCAACGCCAAATCCGCGCCGCTGTCCCGATCGATAAAAGCTAAGGTGCCGCTGACCCGGCGACCTTCAACCAGCACGGTCACTTTCGGATCGGCCGGATTGACTTTGACGACATGGGCCGCGGTCAGCACCAAACCGTCACCGAGCAATACGCCGGAGCCTTGAGAAAAAAGCTTGCCATCGCCGACCGGCTTTTCCACCCGGACTCCGAGTTCAGCCGGCTCGGGCTGTGCCGCCGCGGCGGATTTCGCAAGCGCCGGCCCGGCGGCGATCAACAACAGAACCACAGCGCGGATCACGGGTGACAGGGTCATCGGATGTCCTTTCGCCGATCTTCCAATTTTGTATATCGGTTTTCTAAAGCAAAGCAATCGGGTGGTAGCACTTGCGTTTCTGCGGACGACTGCCTAGGGTTAGCGGGTCAGATGGCTGGATGGCCGCTTTTCGTGGCGCAAGCCGCGGGGGGAGGAAAGTCCGGGCTCCACGGAAACACGGTGCCGGTTAACGGCCGGCGGGGGCGACCCCAGGGATAGTGCCACAGAAAGCAAACCGCCCGTCCGGTCCGGCTTCGGTCGGATGACGGGTAAGGGCGAAAGGGTGCGGTAAGAGCGCACCGCGGTTCCGGTAACGGAGCCGGCAGGGAAAACCCCACCGGGAGCAAGACCGAATAGGGGTGGCATCGTTTCGGCTTCGGCCGGAGCGTAGCGCGTTTCCGCGCCGCCACCCGGGTAGGTCGCGTGAGGCGTTCGGTAACGGGCGTCCCAGATGAATGGTCATCCATCGCGGGCAACCGCGGGGACAGAACCCGGCTTACAGGCCGTCTGACACTTTAACTTTCCGACGCTCGCGGACGTTAAAAATCACTATCCAGATTGTTGCAATAGCCATGCCGGCAAAAATGTCGATAAAATAGTGACCGCCAACAACCGATGTTGATAAAAGGTTAATTATATTTATTAGTAATACCGGAACAAACAAATACCAAATGCCATAGGTGGAGCATGTTAGCACGACTGCCAGCGCCGCATGAAACGATGGGAAAGTAATAATGCCTTGTAGTTTGGACAAGTCGATAATTGTCTTAGATCCATTATAAAGTCCTTCAAAATCGGCGATGTATGCTGTTTTAAGCTCCACCTGATACCAGACGAAAGCACTTACAGCTGGAAAAAGTCCGGAAAGGATGATCGACACCAAAGCGGTTGCGGCAAACCCGTTCAGCAAAAAACGACTTCTCGACACGGTCTCGGGGCTTTTATAAAGAGACAAGAAGTTGAAGAGGATTGGAAGTGAGATAATTTGAATCATTAATGAAAAATAAGATAATTTCATTAAAAGCGTTATAATATAAGGGGAAGCCCTATACCAATTATAATAGCTGATCCAATCAAGATGGAGCATGTTATCAATCATTACAAGTGAATTATCGACAAGCGGGAATCTTAAAGCAACAACCAAATAACTCAATATTGCAGAGACGCAGGAAAATCCGATAATATCGGCAAACATACCGGCAAGAGATGCAATCGCCGGACGGGGGCGAACTTTGGTGTATACAAACTCAAGAGTTATCAGGCATATATATGAAAATAGTGGAATGTAGGCCGACCTTATTTGTATGCCTGATAAAACCAATCCAATGATATCTATAATAAAAACCACAAAAATTAAGGTTTTAAACATGCCGATGCGTCGGCATATCAGAGATAATATCGAAATTATATCGGGGTTTTGTGAACGCATGTTTTAACCTTTAAGAAATGTTAGCATACGGGTTTTTAATATTAATAAGTGTTTTGCACGCCCTTTTCAAGGGGGGTTGTCTTAAGGGCGACACTGCGCGGTCAAGCCGGCGAAAAATGGGTATCCGTGCGCGCCGTCCCATCCGATCCCATGGCATTTGATTTTTTCGCAGTGCGAATCGGGGGGGTCTGAAGCTTGTCAAGTGGATTTATCATGCTGAACTACAGATAGAACAAAACATAGACGTGCGCCGGTATCGGGCATGTCACGAGGCCTATACCCAAGATATTGATTGCAGAAACACTACAGATGGACATCGGCTGTTGCTGAATGGTCACAAGTTATCAAATCATTAATTCATGGAGAACTCGGGTTGACGGCCCATAAAAACCCATGATAGTCCATTCGAACCCAGAACGAGTGGGGGTGTTACCCATCCAGGACGATGCCGGGGCGGGGGGCACGGAACTAAGCGGGCATGGCATCGACTGCACTGAACCGGGGACAAATTTTCGATGGCCGTCTTCTTGTCGACATATGTCAACAAGGTTGACCGCAAGGGGCGGGTATCGGTTCCGGCTGAGTTTCGTAAGGTTCTGTCAGGGCAGTCGTTTCAAGGAGTCGTGGTGTTCAAGTCGCTTCAATACGCCGCCCTGGACGCCTGTAGCGCCGAGCATATGGAGTTGTTGAGCGACAGCCTGGAAAAGCTGGACCCTTCCAGCGAACAATATGAGTTGATTGAAAGCACGATTTTCGGCGGTTCGGTTCAGTTGTCGTTCGATGGTGAGGGCCGAATTCTACTGCCCGGTGATTTCTGCGACTTCGCCAATATCGCTGAGGAGGCCGCCTTCGTCGGCCGGCGGAAAACTTTTCAGATTTGGGAGCCGAAGGCACTGGCAGAGCACGAGAACAGCATGCGGACCATGGCGCGTACGCAGGATATTTCTTTGAGCAAGATGCTGGCCAGGGCCTCACAGTTGAATGGCGACGGCCGGGGGAGGGCGCTATGATCGCTCGTGAACACCCTCAAGACGTCGGAACAGGTTTCGCGGTGCCGCCCGTTTCCGCCGATATTTCTGAACTTGCAGCCGAACAGGCTCGTTCTTCGGTTTCGGCCGCTCATGTTCCGGTAATGCTGGCCGAAGCTGTCGCTGCCTTGGCGCCGCGTGACGGTGGTGTTTATGTCGATTGCACTTTCGGAGGGGGCGGTTATAGCGCGGCGTTGCTGGCCGCTGCCGACTGCCGGGTGTGGGCGATTGATCGCGACCCGACTGCGGTGGCGCTTGCGCACCGGTTGGCGGCTGAACAGGGTGGCCGGCTCGGCGTGATCAAGGGTTGCTTCGGTGATCTGTCTGCTTTGTTGAATGAGCGGGGCGTTACGCTGGTTGATGGTGTAGTGTTCGATCTAGGTGTTTCCTCCAGCCATCTTGACGACGCCGGGCGCGGTTTTTCGTTCAGGTTCGATGGCCCGCTCGATATGCGCATGGGCGCAACCGGCGAGACCGCGGCCGATCTGGTTAATCATCTGAGTGAACATGAACTGGCTCGCCTGATCTTTGATTATGGTGAGGAACGGCGTGCCCGCCGCGTCGCTGGTGCGATCGTTGCCGCTCGGGCCGAGGCGCCGATAGAACGGACCGGTCGGCTGGCGTCGATCGTGCGTTCGGCGGTTCCGTCTTCACATGATGGCCTTGATCCGGCGACCCGAACCTTTCAGGCGTTGCGCATGGCGGTCAATGACGAGCCGGGCGAATTGCGCCGCGGCTTGACCGGCGCCGAAAATATGCTGGCGCCCGGGGGCCGGCTGGCGGTGGTGTCGTTCCACTCGCTGGAGGACCGGGTTGTTAAAGAGTTTCTGCGCTTGCGGTCGGAACTTCCCGCAGCGCCTTCGCGTCACCTGCCGGGCGCGTTCATCCCGGCCGCACGTCCGGTTTTCAGTTTTCGCTTACTCGATCGTCGGCCGTCCTTGCCGTCACCGGCCGAGATTGTAAGCAACCCGCGTTCCCGTTCGGCCAAGCTGAGAGCCGCCGAACGGACAGATGCTCCACCGTTCGTCGTTTCGTAAGTCGTCCGATCTCCGCTTATCGCACTCAACCTTTTGTTCCCCCGGGGGATATCATGCTTCGCAAATCCGATCTCGTCTGGCTTTCGGTTGCCGCCTTTGCCGGCGTGTCGCTGTTTCATACCAGCTACCGGGTGCAGGGGCTGAGAGATGAGCTGGCCGGCATGGAGCGCCAGATCGGTGCCGAAAACGATGGTATTCAGGTGTTGAAGGCGGAGTGGAGCTTTCTGAACGATCCGGCCCGGCTGGAGCAATTGGCGGCCAATCATTTGACGTTGAAGCCGATTACGGCGACTCAGATTTCCGGTTTCGATGCATTGCCGATTCGCTCGACGGCCCCGATTTCGGTCAGCGCGCCCCAGCCGGTCCCGACCACCGCGGCGCCGGCCCAGGTTCGCAAGGCGGTTGCGGAAAAATCCGTGCCGGCGGTAAGGACCAACCCCGGCCCTTCTCCGGCGATGGTGACACTGGCTTCGGTTCGGACCGGAGCGGTGCCTCAACCGAGTAAAGCTGCGGCGAAACCGTCCCGGCCGTCGACGGGCTCCGGCCTTTCGATCAGCCATGCTTCGTCACATGCCGGCGTCGGTCGTCTTCCGGGCCGCGATGAGATCGGTTCTCTGTTGACCCGTCTGGGACGCATCCAATGAGCAGACATCCGTTCAATCGTCTTGATGAAGACGACGACGAGGGCGAAGAGGGGCTGAGCACGGAAGCGCGCTTTCACGCCCGCGCGGTCAGCGGTGCCGCGGTCGCGCTCGAACAGGGCCGTAACCGGCTGGTGGTTACCGGCATGGCCATTGTCGTTGCTTTTCTGGTGGTCAGCCTGAGACTGGTTGACGCCACCTGTTTCAGCAATCGGGACGACGAACGGGTGGCCCGGGCGGTTGAAGCCGATACTTTTACCGGTCGCGCCGATATTCTTGACCGGAACGGCCAGCAGTTGGCGACGTCGTTGGCGACGGCCTCGCTTTACGCCGATCCCAAGCTTGTGCTGGATGCGCGCCAGGCGGCGGTACAGTTGGCCGAGGCGCTGCCGGACCTCGATTATACCGATGTCTACAACAAGCTTTCCAGT
Source organism: Rhodospirillaceae bacterium (assembly GCA_037147415.1). Classification (GTDB taxonomy): domain Bacteria; phylum Pseudomonadota; class Alphaproteobacteria; order Azospirillales; family Azospirillaceae; genus BOG-933. The sequence continues at coordinate 12,423 of JBAWVF010000013.1, forward strand.
AACAAGCGTTTTGTCTGGATCAAGCGCAACCTTACCCCGCGTCAGCATGCCTCCGTTCATCGGCTCGGCTTGCCCGGTCTGCTGTTCGAGCGTGAGGAGCGCCGCTTCTATCCCCCGGCCCGTTTGACCGCGCATGTCGTCGGCTATACCGGGGTTGATAATTTCGGCCTTGCCGGGCTGGAGCGTCATTTCGATAAGCGGCTGAAGACCAGCTCCGAGCCGGTTCAGACCTCGATCGATCTGCGGCTTCAGCATATTTTGCGTCGTGAAGTCGCGGCTTCGGTCGAGGAATTCCGGGCGATCGGCGGCAGCGGCATCATTACCGATGTTCGTACCGGCGAGATGTTGGCGATGGTATCGCTGCCCGATTTCGACCCGCACGAGGCGGGCGATGCCGAAGACGAACAAAAGTTCGACCGTAACACGCTCGGCGTTTACGAAATGGGGTCGACCTTTAAGATTTTCAACTCCGCGATGGCGCTCGATACCGGCAAAATCCACCTGAACGATAATTTCGACGCGATCAACAACATTCATATCGGCCGCTTCACGATCAGCGATTATCACGGCAAGCACCGGATGCTGAGTGTGGCCGAAATCTTCCAGTATTCGTCGAATCTCGGTTCGGTTCGGATGGCGTTGCAGGTCGGCACCCAGGCGCAACAAGCGTTCATGGGGAAGATGGGCTTCCTGCGGCCGGTTCCGGTTGAACTGCCGGAGCTGGGCTGGCCGTTGGTGCCGCGGCCCTGGCGCGAAGTCAACACCATGACGATCGCTTTCGGTCACGGTATTTCGGTCAGTCCGCTTCATGTCGCGGTCGCGGCTTCCGCTGTTATCAATGGCGGCATCATGCACAAGCCGTCTTTGCTGCGGGCTCCGTCGGGCGTGGAACCGTCGGGCATGCGCGTGGTGTCCGAGGAAACCTCGGCCGGTATGCGCAAGCTGTTCCGTCTCGTGGTCAGCGAAGGTACCGCCAAGCTGGCCGACGTGCCGGGCTATCTGGTCGGCGGTAAGACCGGAACCGCCGATAAGCAGCGCGGCAAGCATTACGCTCAGAATGCCAACCTGACATCGTTCATCGGTGCGTTTCCGATCACCGAGCCGAAATATCTGGTCATGGTCATGCTCGACGAGCCCAAGCCCTCGGCTTCAACGCACGGCTTTGCCACCGCCGGTTGGACCGCAGCGCCGACGGTCGGTCGCGTGATCCGGCAGATCGGCCCGTTGCTCGGCGTGCAGCCGCTCGATGGTAATCGTCCTGATTTGCGTCAGGCCATGGATATTGAATCTACTACAAAGGGCGCCACCCTTGCGTCTTACACGCCTGATGACGATCATTAGCGCCCACATCTCCGCCGCCCGTGATCCCGGGAACCTCAGCCTTGAGGCTTCCGGGCTTGAGGCTTCCGGGCTTGAGGCTTCCGGGCTTGAGATCACGGGGTTGACGGCGGACTCTCGGGCGGTCGGGCCGGGTTTCCTGTTCGCCGCCTTGCCGGGGAGCAAGGTCGATGGCCGGGCGTTTCTGGCCGATGCTTTGGCCCGGGGTGCGGTTGCCGTATTGGCGCCTTCCGGAACGGTATTGCCGGCGGGCTCGACCGCGCGGCTGATCGTGGATGACGAACCGCGCCGGGCCTTTGCCCTAATGGCTGCGGCGTTTTACGGGCGTCAGCCGGATTGTGCGGTTGCCGTAACCGGGACCAACGGCAAGACCTCCACCGTTCAATTCGTGCGCCAGCTTTGGAGCAGGCTCGGCCATCGCGCCGCGGCGCTCGGGACACTCGGTCTGGCCGCCGGGCCGGGGATCGAGGTTGCCGCCGTGGCCGGGGCCGGCATGACCACACCCGATCCGGTCGCGCTGCATGCGCAGCTTGCCGTTCTGGCCGGGGCCGGGGTCGATCATCTGGCGATGGAGGCCTCCAGCCATGGCCTGGATCAAAGCCGGCTCGACGGGGTCAGGTTGAAAGCCGCGGCCTTTACCAATCTTTCGCGCGATCATCTCGATTATCACGGCAGTATGCCGCTTTATCTGACCGCCAAGGCGCTGTTGTTTACCCGGGTATTACCGGCGGGCGGCATCGCGGTGCTGAACGCCGATGCGGCTGAGTTTGCCGAGTTGGCGGAAATCTGTCGGGCACGCGGGGTGCATGTGCTCGGGTACGGCAGCGCCGGGCGTGAATTGACGGTGCGGGCGATCGAGCCGACTCCGCACGGGCAGCGCTTGACTTTGAATATTCTCGGTCATGAAGCGGTGGTTGAACTCGGGCTGGTCGGGCGCTTCCAGGCATGGAATGCCTTGTGCGCGCTCGGGCTGGTGCTGGCGTCCGATGCGGCGATCGGCGGGTTGATCGCGCTGGGGGCACCGGTGCCGGCGGACTTGATCCAGCCGGCCTTGGTCGAACTGGCCGCGCTGGAAGGGGTGCCGGGCCGGATGCAGGCGGCGGGGCGTCATCCCTCGGGCGCTGCGGTGATTGTTGATTATGCTCATACGCCCGACGCGCTGGAAACCGTGCTGGCGGCGTTGCGGCCTCATGCGGCGCGCCGGTTGGTGGTGGTGTTCGGCTGCGGCGGTGACCGTGATCGTGGCAAGCGTCCGGTGATGGGTGAAATCGCAGCCCGGTTGGCGGATCGGGTGATCGTCACCGACGACAACCCGCGCAGTGAGGTTCCGGCTGAGATTCGACGCGCGGTGATGGCCGGCTGTCCGGAGGCCGAGGAAATCGGCGATCGGGCCGAAGCGATCAACAGTGCGGTGCGCGCATTGTCCGCCGGCGACGTGCTGGTGATTGCCGGCAAGGGCCACGAACAAGGGCAAATCGTGGGCACCGAGATAAGGCCTTTTGATGATGCGGCGGTTGCGCGGGTCGCGCTGTCTGAAATTGCGCGGGTCGCGCTGTCTGAAATCGCGCGGGTCGCGCTGGCGGAGAGTGCCGGATGAGTATGCATGTTGAAAAGCCGGCCTTGTGGTCGGTCGAAGACGCCGCCGCCGCCACCCGTGGCAAGGCAAGCGGGCCATCCTGGACGGCGACCGGGGTATCGATCGATAGCCGCACGATTGCTCATGGGGACTTATTCGTTGCGCTGAAGGGACCGAGCTTCGACGGTCATGCCTATGTTGCACAGGCCTTGGCGGCCGGGGCTGCGGCCGCCGTGGTCAGCGAACGGCCGGCGGGGCTGGGCAAGACCATGCCGCTGCTGATGGTTGCCGATACCTTTACCGCACTTCAGGATTTGGGGCGCGAGGGCCGACGACGTACGGTTGCCAAGGTTGTCGCGATCACCGGCTCGGTCGGCAAGACCGGAACCAAGGAGGCGTTGGCTAAGTGTCTGGCCGCGCAGGGTTTGGCCTATGCCACGGTGGGCAGTCTCAATAATCATTGGGGTGTGCCGCTCAGCCTGTCGCGCCTGCCGGCCGACAGCCGGTTCGGGGTATTCGAACTGGGCATGAATCATGCGGGCGAGATCGGCCCGCTGTCGCATCAAGTTAAACCCGACGTCGGGGTGATCACGACTATCGAGCCGGCTCATATGGAGTTTTTCGCCTCGCTGGAGGCGATTGCCGATGCCAAGGCCGAATTGTTCGAGGGTATGGCGTCCGACTCGACCATCATTCTTAATCGTGACAACGCGCAGTTCGGTCGGCTTGCCGCCGCGGCCCATAAGCGCGGTTTGTGGAGCCTGTGGAGCTTCGGTGCCGACGCTCACGCCGACGCGCGGTTGCTCGATTGCTCGGTCCAGGCGACCTCAAGCATGGTTACGGCACAGATTTTCGGCGAGCGGGTACAGTATTGTGTTGCTCAGCCCGGCCGGCACTGGGTAACCAACAGCTTAGCGGTTTTGCTCGCGGTGCGGGCCTTGGGCGGTGATCTTCAGGCTGCGGCCGTAACACTCGGTCACCTAATGCCGGTCAAGGGGCGCGGTACGCGCCAACGGGTTCAGGCGGCAAAGGGTGTCTTTACTTTGATCGACGAGAGCTATAACGCCAGCCCGGCTTCGATGGCGGCGGCGTTTCAGGTCTTGGCCGCGACGCAGCCCGGAGCCGGCGGACGGCGGGTCGCGGTGCTGGGGGATATGCGAGAGTTGGGTGAGCGGTCCGATGCGTTTCATGCCGGTTTGGCCGAGCCATTGGTTGCCGCCGGCATCGATCTGGTTTATTGCAGCGGGCCGCATATGAATGCGCTTTATCGCGAGTTGCCGCCGGCTTTGCAGGGCGGTCATGCGGCCGACAGTGCCGCGCTGGCACCGGTGGTGACCGGGGCGGTTGCCGGTGGCGATGTGATTCTGGTTAAGGGCTCGGCCGGAAGCCGGATGGGCGCGGTGGTTGCCGCGCTGTCCGGTCTCGATCGCAGTGTTGCTCAGTGCGGAGAAGGGAAACGGCATGCTCTATAATCTTCTCTTCCCGCTGGCGGCAGAGTTCGGACCGTTTAATCTCTTCAAATACATCACGTTCCGTGCCGGTGGCGCGATGATGACCGCGCTGGTCATCAGTTTTCTACTGGGGCCGCGCCTGATCGCCTGGCTCAAACGTAAGCAGGGCGAGGGCCAGCCGATCCGCAGCGACGGTCCGGAAACCCACATGAAGAAAAAGGGCACGCCGACCATGGGCGGCCTGATGATTCTGATTGCGGTGATCGTCAGCACGTTGCTTTGGGTCGACCTGACCAACGCCTATACCTGGATCGTGCTGCTGGTGACGGTCGGCTTCGGCTTGGTCGGCTTCGGCGATGATTACCTGAAGCTGACCAAACGTAATCCCAAGGGCCTGCCCGGTAAAGGCAAGCTGGTGGCGCAAGTTTCGGTTTCTGTGGTGGCCGCCGCCTTGATCGTTTGGGTAACGCCTGATCCGTTGGCGCATAGCCTGTCGATTCCGTTCTTCAAAGAAGTGCTGGTTCAGCTCGGCTTTTTGTTCATACCCTTTGCCGTGTTCGTGATGGTCGGGGCGTCGAACGCGGTCAATCTTACCGACGGGTTGGACGGGTTGGCCATCGTTCCGGTCATGATTGCGGCCGGATGCTTCGGCTTGATTGCCTATCTGGTCGGCAACACCATCTTTTCCAATTACCTGCAATTGCACTATGTTCCGCGCTGCGGCGAGTTGGCGGTCTTTTGCGGCGCTTTGGTCGGAGCAAGTCTCGGCTTTCTGTGGTTTAATGCGCCGCCGGCCATGGTGTTCATGGGCGATACCGGGTCGTTGTCGGTGGGCGGGGCGCTGGGCGCGATCAGTATCGTCACCAAGCACGAGATCGTTCTCGGCATTATCGGCGGGCTGTTCGTGCTGGAGACGGTTTCCGTCATCGTTCAGGTCGCCTCGTTTAAGTTGACCGGCAAGCGGGTGTTCCGCATGGCGCCGCTACACCATCACTTCGAGAAGAAGGGCTGGGCGGAACCGACGGTGGTTATCCGGTTTTGGATTATCGCCATTATTCTGGCCTTGATCGGCCTTTCCACTCTGAAGCTGCGGTGACGGAGACGTGTGCATGATTGATCTTTTCTGCTTCAGAGGCTTCCCGGTGGCGGTGATGGGGCTGGCGCGTTCCGGTCTTGCCGCGGCCCGTGCGCTCAAGGAAAGCGGCGCCACGGTGTTGGCCTGGGACGACAGCCCGGCCCGGCGGGCCGAAGCCGAAGCAGCCGGGATTCCGCTTCACGATTTGCACGATGCCGATTTCACCAGAATTGCGGCACTGGTTCTGGCCCCCGGCATTCCGCACACGTTTCCCGAGCGTCATCCGGTTGTGGCCAAGGCGCGCGCGGTCGGGGTTGAGGTCATCGGTGACATCGAGTTGCTGGCCCGCTCGGAACACGAAGCGTGCTGGATCGGCATTACCGGCACCAACGGCAAATCGACCACGACTTCGTTAATCGGGCACATCATCAAGCTGTCCGGACGCTCTGTCGCGGTCGGCGGTAATCTGGGCATGCCGGTGCTCGGGCTGGCGCCGATGGGTGCTAACGGGACTTACGTCCTGGAATTGTCATCCTATCAGTTGGAACTGACCCGGTCCGCGCCGTTCTCGGTGGCGGTGCTGCTGAACATTACGCCCGATCATCTGGATCGTCACGGCGGCATGGACGGCTATATCGACGCCAAGCTACAGATTTTCAAACAAAAGCCGGTGGACGGATCGCGGCAACTGACCGCGGTGCTCAGTATCGATGACGGCCCCTGCCAGTTATTGCGCTTCGAGCTGGACCGCCGCCCCGACGAGATTACCGTGATTCCGATTTCGGTCGAGCGCAAGGCTGCAGGCGGGGTTTATGTCAAACACGGGATGCTGATCGACGATACCGAAAGCCAAGCCGAAGAGAGGCTCGACCTGCGTACGCTGTCGGCCTTGCCGGGGCGGCATAATTGGCAGAATGTTTGTGCGTCTTACGCTGCGGCCAGGGCCGCCGGGGTGCATCCGGCTTTGATCCTGCACGCGATTTGCAGCTTTCCCGGCTTGGTGCATCGGCAGCAGCGGGTGACCGAGATCAAGGGTGTTACCTTTGTAAATGACAGCAAAGCGACTAACGCGGATGCTGCGAGCAAAGCTCTCCACTGTTACCATAATATCTACTGGATTCTCGGGGGCAAGTCGAAAGAGGGCGGTTTGGACGGATTAGAAAAGCTGATGGGGCGGATCCGCCACGCTTACCTGATCGGCGCCTGCTCCGACGTCTTTGCCGAGTGGCTTGAGGGCAAGGTGCCCTACACCAAATGCGGTACGCTCGATGTGGCGGTGGCCGAATCGGCGCGACTCGCTTTGACCGAGCAGAAAAGCGGAGCAACCGTGTTGCTGTCGCCGGCCTGCGCTTCTTTTGATCAATTCACCGATTTCGAGGCCCGCGGCGCGGCGTTCATCGATCTCGTCAACCGGCTTGCCGCTGAGCCTTCGAACGGGGGAACACGCTGATGATGGCTTTCGATCGGACCGACCAGTCGATTTTCGGTCGCTGGTGGTGGACCGTGGACCGCTGGCTGTTGGCGGCTCTCGGTATCCTGGTCGGCTACGGCACCGTGCTGATCATGGCGGCAAGTCCGGCGGTGGCCGAGCGCATCGGCCTGACCACCTATCATTTTGTCGAGCACCATCTGGTCATGCTGGTGCCGTCCTTGTTGCTGATGATTGCGATCTCGCTATTGACACCGCGCGGGGTGAAACGGGCCGCTTTGATCGTGTTTCTGATCGCCGTGGCCTTGACCGCCTTGACCATGGTGGTCGGGGTCGAGATCAAGGGGGCGCGACGCTGGATACAATTTCCGGGCATGTCGATTCAGCCCTCGGAATTTCTTAAGCCGGCCTTCGCGGTAGTGGCGGCCTGGTTGTTCTCGCTTCAGCGCACCAGTCCCGGTTTTCCCGGCAACCTTGTTTCAATTCTGACATTCCTTCTGGTGATCGGACTGTTGTTGAAACAACCGGATATGGGCATGACCTTTGTGGTTTCGGTGGTGTGGTTTTGTCAGTTCTTCCTGGCCGGACTCAATATCGCCTTCGTGATCATTCTGGGCCTGCTCGGTGTGGTCGGCTTATTCGGCGCGTATTTCTTGTTGCCGCATGTCCATAGTCGTATCGACCGCTTCCTCGACCCGGCGGCCGGGGATAATTATCAGGTCTCGCGCTCGCTGGAGGCTTTTAATAATGGCGGGTTATTCGGGACCGGGCCGGGGCAGGGCACCGTCAAGATGCAGCTGCCCGATGCTCATGCCGACTTTATCTTTGCGGTGGCCGGAGAAGAACTCGGGCTGATCTGGACCTTGCTGCTGGTGGTCTTGTTCGCCTTCATCGTTCTGCGCGGTTTTTCGCGCCTGTTAAAGGATTCCAACCTGTTCGTGTTGCTGGCGGCCAGCGGTTTGCTGATCCAGTTCGGCATGCAGGCGTTCATCAACATGGCGTCGTCGCTTCACTTGATGCCGACCAAGGGCATGACCTTGCCGTTTGTCAGCTATGGCGGCTCGTCCTTGATTGCGCTCGGGTTCGGGATGGGCATGGTCTTGGCCTTGACCAGACGACGCTACGGACAAGGAGGCCGACCATGAACGGGTTTGTCATGCTGGCGGCCGGCGGCACCGGCGGTCATCTGTTTCCCGCCGAGGCCCTGGCCCGCGAGTTGCTCGCCCTGAATGCCCGGGTCGCGTTGGTGACCGATCGCCGCGGCAAGGCCTTCGGGGAGTCGCTGCCGGCAGTGCCGGTGCACCGGGTTTCCGCCGCGACTCTGGAGCCGGGCTTGCTCGGCAAGCTGCGCACGATTGCAGCGCTGGCTATCGGGACATGGGAGGCGCGGCGCCTGATCAAGCAGCACAAGCCCGACGTGGTTGTCGGTTTCGGCGGCTACCCCTCGCTGCCCGCCGTGATGGCGGCGCGCCTGATGGGGGTGCCGGTCGTTCTGCACGAACAAAATGCCGTGCTCGGGCGTGCCAACCGGCTGATGGTGCGGGGCGCGCGTAAGCTGGCGATTTCGTTTCCGATCGTTTCGGGCCTGCCCGACTCCTGCCGTGACTTGGTGGTGCGGACCGGCAATCCGGTGCGGCCGGGGGTCGCTGCGGTGCGTGATGCCTTTTATACCCCGCCCAACGGTGTCGGGCCGATCCGCCTGTTGGTGATGGGCGGCAGTCAGGGCGCGCGGGTGTTCTCCGAGGTGATCCCGGCGGCGTTGGCGTTGCTGCCCGAGACCCTGCGGGCGCGGTTGATGATCAGCCAGCAATGCCGGCCCGAGGACATTGATGGCGCTCGGGCGGCTTACGAAGGTCTTGGCGTCGGCGGGGTCGAGCTGCAAAGCTTCTTTCATGATGTCCCGAACCGGCTGGTCGGGGCGCATCTGGTGGTCTGCCGGGCCGGCGCTTCGACCATGTCCGAGTTGACTGCGGTCGGTCGGCCGGGGCTGTTGGTGCCGTATCCCTTTGCCACCGATGATCACCAGACCGAGAACGCCCGCTCGCTCGCCGCGGCCGGGGGGGCCTGGTTGATGCCGCAGCCGGACGTCGCGCTGGAAAATCTGGCGCACCGTCTGGAGGCGCTGTTGCGAAATCCGGCCGATTTGGCGTTGGCGGCAGCGGTTTCCCGCGGTTGGTGTGTCTGTGATGCGGCGCAACGTCTGGCCGAAACCGTTATCGAGGTCGCTTGTGGTCCCGGACCGCAGGCCAATTGCAACTGTGATCTGGCCCGGGAGGCCGTCGAATGAGAACTCTGCCGCTGAACATCGGACTCATCCATTTCGTCGGCATCGGCGGTATCGGTATGAGCGGCATTGCCGAAGTGCTGAAGAATCTGGGCTATAAGGTTCAGGGTTCCGACCTTAGCGAAAACGCCAATGTCAAGCGCCTGCGCGCTCAGGGCATCGAGGTTTTTATCGGTCATCGCGGCGAAAACGTAGGGAAGGCCAGCGTCGTCGTTGTATCATCGGCGGTCAAGCGTGACAATCCTGAAGTGGTCGCGGCGCGGACCAATCATCTGCCCGTGGTTCGGCGCGCGGAAATGCTGGGCGAGTTGATGCGTCTGAAGTGGTCGGTTGCCATCGGCGGAACGCACGGCAAGACCACGACAACCTCTCTGGTTGCGGCGATGCTGGAGGCGGCGGGCAAAGATCCGACCGTGATCAATGGTGGCATCATCAATGCTTACGGCACCAACTCGCGACTCGGTGCCGGCGAGTGGATGGTGGTCGAAGCCGACGAGTCCGACGGCACCTTCGTCAAGCTGCCGGCAACCATCGCGGTGGTGACCAACATCGATCCCGAGCATCTCGACCATTACGGCACCTTCGATAAGGTGAAGGAGGGGTTCGAGAGTTTCATTCAGAATGTGCCGTTCTACGGGTTCGCCGTGCTCTGCCTGGATCATCCCGAGGTCCAGGCGATGATTCCGCGGGTTTCCGACCGCCGGATCGTCACGTATGGTTTCAGTCCGCAGGCTCAGGTTCGCGCGATCAATCTTGAGTTGAGCCCCGAAGGCGCTCGCTTCGACGTCGTGCTGTCGGACCGGCTCGAAGGCTCGGTCACCATGCAGGGCGTGACGTTGCCGATGTTCGGTAAGCACAATGTTCAGAATGCGCTGGCCGCGATTGCCGTTGCGCATGAGATGGAGCTGTCGCCCGCGGTGATGCGCCGGGCGCTCAGCGGTTTCTCGGGGGTCAAGCGGCGCTTCACCCGGACCGGCGTTTCAAACGGTGTCACCGTGATCGATGATTACGGTCATCATCCGGTCGAGATCGCCTCGGTGCTGAAGGCGGCGCGCACCGCCGGACGCGGCAAGGTGGTCGCCGTGGTTCAGCCGCACCGGTTTTCACGCCTGCAAAGCCTGTTCGAAGAATTCTGCACCTGCTTCAACGACGCCGACGCCGTGGTGGTAGCCGATGTCTATGCGGCCGGGGAGCAGCCGATTCCCGGTATTGACCGTGATGCCTTGATTGAAGGATTGCAAGCGCGCGGTCATCGTCGGGTGGTGCCGCTGGCCGACGCCGACAGCTTGGCCGGGACCGTGGCCGGCATTGCCGAGCCGGGCGATCTGGTGATTTGCCTGGGCGCCGGCACGATCAGCGGTTGGGCCAATGCGTTGCCGGGTGATCTTGATCGCTTCTACGGCACGGTCGGCTCCGGTTTCGCCGGCGGGGAGCGCTGAGCATGATGGCGGCCCCGGTTTCGGCCTCGCCTCATCTGATCGACCGCCTGCCGTCGGTGCGCGGGCGGCTGACCGCCGATGCGCCGCTGGCCGGGGTGACCTGGTTTCGGGTCGGCGGTTCGGCCGAGGTGTTGTTCCGTCCGGCCGATGGCGATGATCTGGCGGCTTTTTTGGCCGGCTGCCCGGAGGATGTGCCCCTGACCGTGGTCGGGGTCGCCTCCAATCTGCTGGTCCGTGACGGCGGGGTGCCGGGGGTCGTGATTCGACTCGGCGGGTCTTTTGCACACATCGCGTTCAAAGATGCTCACTGCTCGGTCGGCGGTGCGGCGCTTGATGTCAATGTGGCGCTGGCGGCGTCTGATGCCGGTGTCGCCGGGCTGGAGTTTCTATCGGGGATTCCGGGCACGATCGGCGGCGCCGTGCGCATGAATGCCGGGGCTTTCGGCCGGGAGATTTCCGACGTGCTGGTCTCGGCCGATGTGGTGGACCGCCGGGGCAAGCGCCGGACTGTTTCGGCGGCGGAGCTGGGGCTATCCTATCGCCACAGTCAGGCTCCGGCCGACTGGCTCTTTACCGGCGCGGTACTGCGGGGCGAACCGGGCGATCCTGCCGAAATCTCGGCCCGCATCGACGAGATCGCCCGCAAGCGCGCCGAGAGTCAGCCGGTGCGGGCGCGGACCGGCGGCTCGACCTTTGCCAATCCGCCCGGCCATAAGGCGTGGGAGTTGATCGACCGGGCCGGCTGCCGCGGCTTGGTGATCGGAGGAGCGCAGATATCGGAAAAGCACTGCAATTTTCTGCTGAACCTCGGTACCGCCACTGCGGCCGATCTGGAGCGGTTGGGCGAAGAGGTGCGGCGGCGGGTGTTCGAGACCTCGGGCGTCCTGCTCGAATGGGAAATCAAACGGATCGGTGTGGAGAAATAATCATGAGCCGTCATGTTGCCGTTCTGATGGGAGGCTGGTCGGCCGAACGCGAAGTTTCGCTGAAAAGTGGGGCAGGGGTGGTGAAGGCGCTGGAAGAGGCGGGCTATCGCGTGACCCCGGTCGATGTGCCGCGCGACCTTGACGCCTTGCTCAAGCTGCTGACTCCGCGCCCGGATGTCGCGTTCAATGCTTTGCACGGCCGCGGCGGCGAAGACGGTTGCATTCAGGGTGTGTTGGAATTCATGGGCATTCCCTACACCCATTCGGGGGTGATGGCCTCGGCGGTGGCCATGGACAAGGATATGACCAAGCGCGTGCTCAGCACCGCCGGGGTGCGCTCGCCGCGCGGCTTGATCATCGAGCGCGGTAGTTTTGCGGGTGGTCACCCGATGCCGCCGCCCTATGTGGTCAAGCCGGTCGATGAGGGCTCAACCGTCGGTTTGACCTTCGTGCGGCCGGGCGATCCGCCGCTGCCCGCGGATTTGGGCGGCGATACTCTGTTCAAGGCGGGAGACCGTTTGCTGGTCGAGGAATATATCGCCGGGCGTGAACTGACCGCCGGTTACATGGGCGATCGTCCGCTCGCGGTGACGGAGATTGTCTTCGACGGCGAGATTTTCGACTTTACGGCCAAATATGTCGCCGGTCATGCCCGCCATGTCGTGCCGGCGTCGTTGCCGCCCGAGATCACGGCCGAAGTGTTGCGGCTGGCCGAAGTGGTGCACAAGACTTTGGGCTGCCGCGGCGTGACGCGCAGCGACTTCCGCTACGATGCTTCGAAGCCCGGATTCGAAGGGCTGTACTTCCTTGAGGTCAATAATCAGCCGGGCATGACGCCGCTGTCTCTGGTTCCCGAGCAGGCGGCGCATCTCGGCATTCCTTATCGCGACCTCGTTTCGTGGATGGTGGAGAACGCGGCATGGCAAGGCTAAATTACACCGCATCGCTGCGCACCTCTCCGGCCAAGCAAGCCCTGTATCGCGCGGCCGAAAGAGCTAATCGCCGACGCTCCTGGCCGCGCTGGACTCTGCCGGCGCTACGAGCGGGCCTGATGGTCGCCCTGGTGGGCGGAATCGTCGGCAGCGGCTTTTGGATGTGGCGTAGCGGTTTGGCCCAACGGATCAGCGATGGCTTCGGCGGCGCCGTGGTCAGGGCGTCCGCCGTGCTCGGCTATCGGGTCGACGAGGTGGTGGTCGAAGGCCGTCACGGTGCGCAAAAGGCCGATCTGCTGGCAGCTATAAACGTCAAGCGCGGGGATCCGATTTTCGGAGTCAGTCTGGTCCAGGCGCGGGCCGAATTGGAGCGTCTGCCCTGGGTCGCAGGGGCCACGGTGGAACGCCTGCTGCCTAATCTCGTCTATATCCGAATCACTGAGCGCAAGCCGATGGCGCTCTGGCAGCACGATCGCAAAGTGGTGTTGATCGACCGCTTCGGCATGGTCCTGGCAGATCAAGGAGTGGAGCGCTTCGCCAAGCTGCCGCTTATCGTCGGCAAGGGCGCGCCCGAACACGCCCCGGCATTACTCGGCCGCTTGGCCGCCGATCCGATCATTTCTCCCCGGCTCAGTGCGGCGGTGTGGGTGGGCGGTCGGCGGTGGGATCTCCGGCTCGATAATGGCATCAATATTCGTTTGCCGGAAAATGATTATCAAAGCGCATTGCGGCGGCTGAGCGAACTGGTCTCCCGCGAGTCTCTGTTCGACCGCGATATCGTTGCGATCGACTTGAGATTACCGGATCGGTTGATCGTTCAAACCGGAGAGGGCAGCGCCCGAAGCCGCAAGTTGCCGGGGGAAAAAATATGAGCCCCGGGCAATTGCGGCAGCAAGATCGGATGATTTTCGATCAGGTCCAAATCTTGATGTGCCTTGACGGGCGCCTACACACCATGTTGTTATCCGCCCGCGTTACAGCGCAGTCCCTCACATTCGGCACCGATCGGCGGGTTTGACTTATGGCCTTCATTCCCGGTAAAAAAACCAAGAAAGCTGCACATGGCGGCGTGATCGCCGCGCTCGACGTCGGTTCAACGAAGATTTGCTGTTTGATCGCGCGTGCCGATGATCCTAATAAAATCAAGGTCATCGGGGTCGGTCACCAGAGTTCGCAAGGTGTGCGTGCCGGCACTATCGTCAATATGGAAGATGCCGAGGCGGCAATCGGCAACGCCGTGCATGCCGCCGAACAGATGGCCGGGGTAACCATTCGGGATGTTTACGTCAATGTTTCGGGCGGGCATCCGACATCACAGACTCTCGGTGTCGAAGTTGCGATTCTCGACCAGGAAGTGACGGAGGTTGATTTGCGCCGGGCCTTGGCGCAGGGGCGGGCGCAACACCGGATTCCTGAAAACGAGGTGATTCACGCCATTCCGGTCAGCTATTCTCTCGACGGCAATCGCGGTATTCGCGATCCGCGCGGCATGTTCGGTGATCGGCTCGGCGTTGCTTTGCATATCGTGACCGCTCATTCCGGCCCGTTGCGGAACCTGCATACCTGTGTCGGGCGCTGTCATCTGGATATCGAGGGCATGGCGGTCAGCCCTTATGCGTCCGGTTTGTCCTGTCTGGTTGAAGATGAACTCGATCTCGGCGTAACCTGTATTGACATGGGCGGCGGGACCACGACTATTGCGGTGTTTTCAGAAGGTAATTTGGTGTATACCAGCTGTGTTCCGGCGGGCGGGGCGCATGTTACCAATGATATTGCCCGGGGTTTGACTACTCCCGTCGGTCATGCCGAGCGTATGAAAATTCTTTACGGCAATGCGATGACCAGCAGTGCCGATGAACGCGAGATGATTAACGTTCCTTTGGTCGGTGAAGACGATCGCGTTCAGGGCAATCAAGTGCCGAAGTCGCAGTTGGGCCGTATCATTCAGCCGCGGCTCGAGGAAATTTTCGAGCTGGTGCGCTCTCGGCTTGAAGCGGGCGGCATGGCGAAGTTGGCCGGGCGTCGGGTTGTGCTGACCGGTGGCGCGGCTCAGTTGCCGGGAACCAGAGAACTGGCGCAACAAATCCTGGATAAGCAGGTGCGCATCGGAAAACCGGCCCGTGTCGTCGGTCTGAGCGAAGCAACCTCGGGTCCGGCTTTCGCGACAGCGGCCGGATTGTTGATTCAGGCGACACGACAACACCATACGGAGCTGCCTGCGGGCAGTCCCGCAACCGCGGCGTCCGGTAATTTGCTGGGGCGCGTCGGCAGCTGGCTGAGGGAGAATCTCTAGCCCTCGGTCCGGATACAATCGACACCCGCCCCGTTTGGCGGCAATAAGCAGCCGGAAAATCAACCGGCATCGGTGAACGGTAAGGATTAATCAGGAGAGGATTTGGAGGGCGTGATGATCAATCTGAGCATGCCGACGATCGATACCGAATTGAAGCCGCGAATCACTGTCTTCGGCGTGGGCGGCGCCGGTGGTAATGCGGTCAATAATATGATCAAGTCCAATCTGGAAGGTGTGGAGTTTGTCGTCGGTAATACCGACGCGCAGGCGCTTAACGGCAGTCTGGCTCAGCGTCGGATCCAGCTTGGCACCACGATTACCCGTGGTCTGGGTGCGGGATCGCGCCCGGATGTCGGCCGCGCCGCCGCCGAGGAACAAATCGACGAAATCGCCCAGCATCTGGATGGCACCAACATGGTGTTCATTACCGGCGGCATGGGTGGCGGCACCGGGACCGGGGCTGCCCCGGTTATCGCGCGTATCGCTCGTGAGCGCGGCATTCTGACCGTGGGTGTGGTGACAAAACCCTTCCATTTCGAGGGTGCGCACCGCATGCGGCTGGCTGAATCGGGTATTGCCGAGCTTCAGCAATATGTCGATACGCTGATTATCATTCCGAATCAGAACCTGTTTCGGATTGCCAACGAGAAGACCACCTTCGCCGACGCCTTTAAAATGGCGGACGATGTTTTGCATTCGGGCGTTCGCGGCGTGACCGATCTTATGGTGATGCCCGGCCTGATCAATCTCGACTTTGCCGATATTCGCTCGGTGATGACCGAGATGGGCAAGGCGATGATGGGCACGGGCGAGGCCGGTGGCGAGCGGCGCTCGATCCAGGCGGCCGAGGCGGCGATCTCCAATCCGCTGCTTGATGATGTTTCGATGAAGGGCGCCCGCGGCGTTCTCATCAACATCACGGGCGGTTACGATATGACCTTGTTCGAGGTTGACGAGGCCGCCAATCGTATTCGTGACGAGGTTGACCCCGACGCCAATATCATTTTCGGCTCGACTTTCGATCCGCAGATGGAAGGGATCATGCGGGTTTCCGTGGTGGCAACCGGTATTGATGCCGCTTCCATGGCAATTTCGCGTCATCAGCCGGCGGCCGCGGCGGTGGCCGCTCCGGCTCCGGCCCAGCCGGTCGCCCAACCGGCCCCGTCGTTCGGTCTCGGTTCCAAGCGGCCGGGTGCGGCCGCTCCGGCGTCACCGTCCCGTCCCGACTATCACAGCACGCTGGTGGCGTCGCCTTCCGTGCCGGCTAATGCGCAGGCGGCGGTTGCCGGTGCCGCATCTTTCAGCGTGCAGTCGGGCAGTGGTCAGTCGGGTTCCAACACCGCAACGGCGCGGGCGTATGATCTCGACGAAGACGAGGCGGTGAATGAGGCGGAAGTGGCGCCGTCACCGGCGAACCCTCAAGCCGCTGCGGCTGCGGTTCGGGCGGCGCTCGGTGCCGAAGCCGCTCCCGGGCGGTCCGGTGGGCCTTTGCGTGGCGAGCGTCGCGACGGTTCGTTTATCGCGCCGCGCCCGGTTGATCCGGGTCCGCGTCAACCGGCGGCGGTGGAGGCTGAGGATCGGCCCCAGAAGCGCAGTCGGTCATTGTTTGAGCGCGTGACCGGGTTGGGCTGGCGTGGTCGTGAGGATGAAGACGCCGACTTGACTCAAACCATTCCGGCCTCGACGTCTGCACGCACCGTGGCACCTGCACCGGCCGCGGGGCGGGCGCAACCTGCAAGCCAGGCCGCTCCGGCCAGGGCGCCGACAGCGACCCGGAATGAGGGGGCTCGACCCGGTTCGGCTCGAGCGGATGAAGATGTTCTGGATATCCCGGCCTTCCTGCGTCGGCAGGCCAATTAATCTTCCGACGAGGACAAGCGATCCTCTCTTTACCGTTAGCTAACACTTAAACGGCCTTCCGTTCCCGTAGGGGAGCGGAGGGCCGATTTCTTTTCCGAACTACAAAATTTCTGTGGCCGCTACTGTTGCCGCACTGCAACGAAATAATTGGAAACAAAGATTGATTTGGCGATGGGGTGCCGACTTGATAAGTGGATCGTGTCGCAAATCGATTCGGTCTTCAACTCGTGAGCCTGTCCCTGACTGTCATCCGGTTAATGTTTGCTTAACCGGGCTGCGAGTGACGGAGGGTTCGGCACAAGACGGGAAACCACTGTGAGCCACGATCTCGCCAACGGCACGGGACTTCGTCAGCGGACGCTGAAGCGGTCCATTCACTGCACCGGTGTCGGCCTTCATTCCGGAGCCAGGGTTTCGCTACGCATTTTGCCCGCCGATGTCGACGCGGGCATCAATTTCGTGCGTACCGACCCGCGTGGTGGCCAAGCGGTGATTCCGGCGCGGTGGGATCATGTGGTGGATACTCGATTATGCACGGTTATCGGCAATGGTCGGGGCGTGAATGTCGGCACGATCGAGCATTTGATGGCGGCGTTTGCCGGCTCCGGTGTTGATAATGCCGTGATTGAGATCGACGGGCCCGAAGTCCCGATCATGGACGGCAGCGCCGAGCCGTTTGTTTTCCTGATCGACTGTGCGGGCATTGAAGAACAGGCCGCACCGCGCCGCGTTTTGCGCCTGCGCCGTCAGATTACGGTCGGTGATGCCTCCCGACGCGCTAGCTTGACCCCGGGCAACGGCTCGAGCCTGAGTTTCGAGATTGCTTTCGACAGCAAGGTCATGACCCGGCGGACCGCCAGCCTCGATTTGGCCGGCGAAGGCTTTAAGCGCGAGGCCGCGCGGGCGCGCACATTCGGTTTCCTGCACGAGGTTGAAGAGTTGCGCAGGCTCGGTTTGGCCCGCGGTGGCTCGCTTGACAATGCTGTTGTGATCAGCGGCGACACTATCCTCAATGAAGAGGGGCTGCGCTACGAAGACGAGTTCGTTCGTCACAAGATTCTCGACAGCGTCGGCGATCTTTATCTTGCCGGCTATCCGATCATCGGTCATTTCCATGGGTGGCGCTCGGGCCATCATCTCAACAATAAGCTTCTTCGTGCCATGTTTGCCGATGCGTCAACTTATCAGCTTGATGATATTTGCGAGGATGATCTGGAATTTGCGGTTCGGGATGAAGTGCCGGAACTGGCCGCCATCGCGTGATCGGGCGTTGATGGAAGGGGTTGGTGATGGGGGCATCCGGGGCCGCAATACGGCCCGCAACATTTGACAAGTTGCATGGCGGCGGCAAAGGGCCATATGATCCCGGTATGGAAACCCGCGTTGCCAAGCTTGAAGGCGCCCATGGTGGCGTCCAACAATCACAATCCGTCCTCGTCATGTCGGTGATGGGGCTGGCGGCGCTGTTTTTTGCGCTTGCGGGCATCATGGTGACGCTCCAAATATTTACATTTACTCATTTGGGCGGGCGGATCGATAATATTGAGACCCGCGTAGATCGCGTCGAGACTCGGTTGGGTCAGGTCGAGACTCGCATCGGTCAGGTCGAGACTCGCATCGGTCAGGTCGAGACTCGCATAGGGCAAGTCGAGTCCCGTTTGGAACGTGTCGAGGCGAAGGTCGATGCCTTGCCCGGGCTGATTTCCAGGGAATTCCAGGTGTTGCGGGCGGAGATGGCCACCCGGCAAGCGCCGCCACCGGCTACCCCCAATCCGGCACCTTCCAAACCATGACTTCGTCTGAAAGATCGTTACCCCGTGGTGTGTGGGCGCTGGGGTGGGTCAGCCTGTGCATGGATGCCTCTTCCGAGATGATCCATGCCGTATTGCCGGCGTTCCTGGTGGTCGGACTCGGGGTGAGCACGGTTACGGTCGGCTTGATCGAGGGCATTGCCGAGGCAACCGCCGCGATCTTCAAAATCTTTTCGGGCACGCTGAGTGACCGACTCGGCCATCGCAAGGCACTGACCATAGCCGGTTACGGGCTGTCCGCCTCGACCAAGCCATTGTTCGCGTTGGCTTACGGGGTTGCTCCGGTCTTGTTGGCACGCTTTCTCGATCGGGTCGGCAAGGGCATTCGGGGCGCGCCGCGCGATGCGCTGATTGCCGATATCACGCCGACGGCGCAGCGCGGGGCGGCGTACGGGTTGCGACAGGCGCTCGATACCGTCGGGGCCTTGCTCGGGCCGCTTTTTGCCATTGCGGTCATGCTGATAACCGGCAACGATTTTCGCTGGGTGTTTTGGCTGGCGGTGTTACCGGCGGTTCTGGCAGTGGCGGTTCTGGCTGCCGGTGTGCGTGAAACGGTGACGGTGGCGCCGCGCCCCGACCTTCCGTTGGTTGCGTTGGGGCCGCAGACCTGGAAGGTGCTCGGTCCGCGCTTCGGCGTGACGGTGGCGTTGGCGACGGTGTTAACACTGGCCGGATTTAGCGAGGCTTTTCTGTTGTTACGCGCGGCCGATACCGGCTTTGGCCTGACCTGGGCCCCGATTGTCATGGTGGTGATGAATGCCACTTATGCGGTGTCGGCTTATCCGGCGGGTCGGCTCTCGGATATTTGGGGGCGGCGCGGACTGCTGGTGGCGGGCGCGCTGGTGCTGGCTGCGGCCGATCTGGTCATCGGCTTTGCCGACGGGGCGGTTGGCGTTTTGATCGGGAGTGCACTGTGGGGCGTGCATGCCGGGCTGACGAAGGGCTTGTTATCGGCCCTGGTGGCCGATGCCGCTCCGCCCGAGCGGCGTGGCACGGCTTTCGGTTTGTTCAATCTGGTGACCGGAGCCGCCTTGCTGGTGGCGAGCGTGCTGGCCGGCGTGCTCTGGAGCGCATTCGGGGCGCAAGCCACGTTTTTGGCCGGAGCTGGTTTCGCTTTGGCGGCGGCGCTCGGTTTTAAGGTCAGTAACGGTACAAAATAGCACGAGCTTACATATCATAAGTAAATAGAAGGGGGTTGGAGGTACTATTCACCCCTTGGGTCGAATTGGGCGGAGGAGGATGCGGGATGACCGATATCCTGACCAACCGGAACTCGGGGGGACGAGTTGTCGGTGTGCGCGGCTCGGTCGTCGATGTCGCCTTTGCCGGTGGTGTGCTTCCCGCCCTGAATGACGCGCTCGAAGTCTCGATGGCAGATGGCAGTTTGTTGACTGTCGAAGTTCAACAGCATCTTGATCGGGATACCGTGCGCTCGGTGGCGCTGGCGCCAACCTCCGGCTTGATGCGGGGCGAAGCGGTGCGGGCAACCGGCTCGGCGATCACGGTGCCGGTCGGTGATGCGGTGCTGGGGCGGCTGATCGATGTGCTCGGGCATCCCCACGACGGCAAGGCGCCGTTCGCCGCCGATGTCGAGCGTTGGCCGATCCATCGCCCGGCGCCTTTACTCAAGAATCAGAGCACGGCGCGCGAACCGTTCATGACCGGAATTAAGGTCATCGACCTGCTGGCACCGCTGGTACGCGGCGGCAAGGCCGGCATGTTCGGTGGCGCCGGGGTCGGCAAGACCGTACTGATCATGGAGTTGATCCGCACCACGGTCGAGCGCTATCAGGGCGTCTCGGTGTTTGCCGGCGTCGGCGAGCGTTCGCGCGAAGGTCATGAATTATTGCAGGAATTGACCGGCTCGGGCGTGATTAAGCGCACGGCGCTGGTGTTCGGCCAGATGAACGAGCCGCCGGGCGCGCGTTGGCGGGTTGGTCACGCTGCGCTGACCGTTGCCGAGTATTTCCGCGATGCCAAGCAGCAAGATGTTCTGTTGCTGATGGACAATGTTTTCCGCTTTGTCCAGGCGGGAGCGGAGGTCTCGGGTCTGCTCGGGCGCTTGCCGTCGCGGGTCGGGTATCAGCCGACCTTGGCGACCGAAATCGCGGCATTGCAAGAGCGGATTGCTTCTGTGGGCGGGGCGGCGATTACCGCAATACAGGCGGTTTATGTTCCGGCCGACGACTATACCGATCCGGCGGTGGCCGAGACCTTCAGCCATTTGGATTCTTCAATCGTGTTGTCGCGCGACATGGCGGCGGAGGGGCTCTATCCGGCGATCGATCCGCTGGCTTCGACCTCAATCCTGCTCGATCCGAATGTGGTCGGGGCCGATCATTTCGAGTTAGCGCAGCGGGTGCGCAAGACCATCGCGCATTACCGCGATCTTCAGGAGATCATCGCCTTGCTCGGTATCGAGGAGTTGAGCGCTGCCGACAAGGCCGTGGTTTATCGGGCACGCCGGCTGCTGCGCTTCCTGACCCAACCCTTCCTGGTCACCGAGGCTTTCACCGGCATGGCCGGGCGTACCGTCGACCTCAAGGATACCTTGGCCGGGTGCCGGGCTATTCTCGACGGCCGCGGCGACGCCATCTCGGAGCAATCCTTCTACATGGTCGGTCCGTTCGAGGAGGCGGTAGAAAAACACAACGCCCTGGCGAAGGCGGGGTAAGTGGGTTAGCTTTATAGGTGATTGAAGGTCGAGGGGGGTAAGCGATGATCGGGAAAAAGAAAACCGGGCCGGGAGTGAAGCACTACATGGTTTCCGCCGTGGGCTCATCGGTCGGAGTTTCAACCGTCAAGGGCGTCGGGCGTTCGGTGATGTTCGAGACCATACCTTTGCCGAGCGGTGAAGAAATGGTGGTGATGGATCGTGGCTGTTATGAGCGGGCCTTGAATGCGGTGCGCCTCACCAAGGCTGATGGTTGAGGGTGGGCAAAAGTCATGGATTTTTTAAAGGGTGATGCCGGACCGGTTTTTATGGCCTTGTACCTGCTTCCCGGATTGTTGGGCACAGTTACTTATGATTATCTTGTTGAAGGCGAAAAAAGAGACAATTTTGAGAGGGTATTGCAGGCGCTTGTTCTGACCCTGATAAGTACGCTCCTTGTTCACGGGGTTTTCGGTCTACCGCTCATTCCGGGCATTGATGTAGGAAAAGACACAACAGTTACCAAGATCATTTCGACAGTGTTAGATCGTAACTTGATTATATTATCTGCTGTAGCTGTTGTAATTACATTCGTATGGGCAGTTCTTCATAATCACGGCGTCACCTATAATGTTCTTAATTTTTTAAGAGTTACCTATAAAACGAGTAAAGTCGATGTCTGGCAGGATACCTTTAATGTTCATAGGGGGTATTGGATTAAAATTAAGTTTATAGATGGTAGGTGTTTGATTGGATGGCCAAAGTATTATTCTCCTACAGGCAAGCCAAGAGAATTATTTATGGCGGACGCGATTTGGTGGGAGCCAACTGAGGACGGGAGTTATGTCACGGTTGAGGTTGATGGCCCAGGGGTCTATATCTCGGATTTTACCAAGGTCGTGGCAATCGAACTGATTAACTAGGAGTTGTCCATGGGTAAGGAAGTAAGTCGGCCCCTGGTTGAAGGGGTGGGAGAAAGGCCGACGACGCAAAAGCCGCTTCCGCCTGGGGTCGTCAGGGCGCCGGATGGCAGTTACGTCAAAAGATCGATGGGCGGCCAGCCGCCAACTTCAAGTAAACCCGCTCCCCCGCCCCCTAAGAAATAACGGCGGAGGCTGCGCCGGCAAAGTAATCGGAAGGGTGGTGCGCCATGAAGACGATGCATCTGCTCGTGACGACCCCGGCTGCGGTAGTGATCGACCGCGATGACGTGGTTTCGGTGCGGGCCGATGACTATTCTGGTTCGTTCGGTTTGTTGCCCGGCCATTGCGAGTTCATGACCGCACTGCCGATTTCGGTGCTGAGTTTTCGCGATGCGGAAGGCAAAACGCAGCATGTCGCAGTGCGCGGCGGCGTGCTCAATATGCGCGGCGGGGCCTTGTGCGAGGTCGGTACGCGCGAGGCGGTGGTGGATGATGATCTGGCCCGGCTGCACACGGCGGTGCTGCGCCAAATGGTTGAGACAGCCGACCGCGAGGCCGAAGCGCGCACGCAAAGCTTGAAACATCAGCTTCGGGTGATGAGTCAGATCAATCGTTACCTGCGTGGCGAGCGGCCGAGTGTGACACCTCACGGGCACTTCGTCGGTGGTGGAGGGCTGTCTCATGGGTGATCGACCGAAATCTTTCGGCGCACTCGACCGCGCCGTGCTGCGCAGGACGGCGCAACAGGAACAGGCCAAACGCGACGCTTCGCGCTCGATCATCCGCAACCTCAATATGATGGGGGCATTGGGCTGGATGTCGGTAATCCCGCCGCTGGCGACGGGTTTTCTCGGCCGCTGGTTGGATCGCATGTTTGATACCGGTTACAAATTGACGGCTGTGTTGGTGTTGATCGGTATCGGGCTCGGTTGTTGGCTGGTTTATCAGCGTTTGCTGGAAGAAGGCGTGCTGGCGCGCGGCAACGGCCCGCGCACCGGCAAACGGGGAGCCAAGCCATGACCGAACTTGCCGCTTTGCCTTGGTTGGCGATCGCGCTGGCCTTGCCTTACGGTTTGGTGGTCGGGATCGGCTATTTCCTGCTGCTGCGCCGCAATACCCGGCTGTTGATCGGCTCCGGTCCGGTTTTCGTGCCGATCCTGATGATGTTCGGACGACTGGCTGGAGCGGTGGTGCTGCTGGGGCTGCTGGTGCCGGCGGGCTGGGCGCCGACCTTGGCGGGACTGGCCGGGTTCACGGTGGCGCGACCGCTGGTGGTTGCCCGGCTTGACCGGCACGCGGCAGCGGGCGGGGAGGGATGATGCGATGGAAAAGGCTTCGCTCAATGCGCCGATCGTGTTTCACCTGGGGCCGGTTCCGGTCGGTCTGGAGGTGGTGACCACCTGGGCGATCATGGCGGTGCTGGTGACGGTCGCGTATTACGGCACGCGCCGGCTGTCGGTGGATGAACCGGGACCGGCTCAGGTGGTGCTGGAAAGCGTGGTCGGCTTCATCGAGAGCACTATTCGTGATGTCATGGGCACCGAGCCGGGGCCGTTCGTGCCCTTGATCGGGACTTTGTTCATCTTCATCGCCGCCTGCAACCTGTCGCCGCTGTTGCCGGGGGTCAAGCCGCCGACCGCGAGCTTCGAGACCACCAGCGCGCTCGGCCTGATCGTGTTTTTCTCGGTGCATACGTTGGGCATAAGGCGGCGGGGTCTGGTGCATTACGTCAAGACCTTCCTGGAGCCCTATGCGGTGTTCTTGCCGCTCAATGTGTTGGCCGAATTCACCCGGACCTTTTCCCTGATGGTTCGACTGGCCGGTAATATCATGAGCCATGAACTGACGATCGGCATCGTGATCAGTCTGGTCGGCCTGCTGGTGCCGATTCCCTTCATGGCGCTCAGCATTCTGATCGGGCTGGTTCAGGCCTATATCTTCACCATTCTCGCCACCGTGTTCATCGGCGGCGCCATCGGTACCATCGAGAAGGGATGAGCCATGAATGTAGAAATGATCAGCGTCCTGTCAGCGGCGCTTGCCGTCGGCCTGGGAGCCATCGGGTCGGGTCTCGGCGAAGGTTGGGCGGTGGCGGGCGCCATGGATGCCCTCGCGCGTCAGCCCGAATCGGCGGGGACGATCTCTCGGACCTTGTTCGTCGGTCTCGCGATGATCGAGACCATGGCGATTTACTGTCTTGTCATTGCGCTTTTGCTGCTCTTTGCCAATCCTTACGTTCATAGCTGAGCGCCGTGCGTGTGAGCCGGGGCGTGCGAGGGAGGAGCGGTCATGCATATCGACCTATGGGCGATCGTCCTCCAGGCGACTAACTTTATTATTCTGGCATGGCTGCTGCGCCGGTTTCTGTACCGGCCGGTGACCGCAGTGGTGGCGCAGCGCCGTGCGTTGGTGCGCAAGGATTTCGAGGAGGCCAAACAGGCTCGCCACGTCGCCGAGGTTCATCGCAAGGGTTATGAGCATCGGATTGCGGAAATTACCGCCGAGCGCGAGCGCGTGATTGCCGAGGCGCGGGCTCATATCGAACTTGAACGCCACGATGTCATCGAATTAGCCCGAGGCGAGGCCCGGGGGTTGCTCGAAGCACAGCGACAGGCCATACAGGATGAAAAGCGCAAGACGGTGGCCGAGATCGGGGAGCGCGCGGTCGATCTGGCGCTGGAGTTGTCGCAAAAACTGTTGGCGGAAGTCAGCGGGGCTGCGGTGACGGCCGCTTTGCTGGAGCGGGTCTGCGCTCGTTTGGCGACGTTACCTCCCGGTCAATTGGCCGAGCGTGGTCCGGTGATTCAGGTCGCGACCATGCCGGGGCTCGACGAGGCGGCGCAGGCGGTCTGGAAACAGACTTTGTCGGCTCATGTCGGGGCGGAAACCGAGTTCTTCTTCGTCACCGACGAATCTTTGATTGCCGGGGTCGAGTTGCGTTTTCCGAGCATGGTGATCGCTTACTCCTGGCGTGATAGTCTGATTGAAGCGCGGGCCGCAATGAAGAAGGCGGGATAGGGTGAGAAAAGGACAATCGAAATGTTGAGTTTTGAATTGAAGCCGGAACTGGAACACAGTCTGCGAACCCTTGCCGCCGAGCGCGGGACGTCCGAGGCGGAAATCGTGCGCGATCTGGTCGAACACTATATCGAAGACCAGGAGGATATCCGGTTGGCGGAAGCTGCTCGCAAAATTCCCGGCCGTCGCTGGACTCTGGAAGAATTGGAGCGAGGCCGTGACCTGGAGAGTTGAGTGGTTGCCGGCTGCTCAAAAGCAATTGCGTCGGCTTGATGTTAAAATTCAGCGGGACTTGTTAAAATTTTGTCGCGAGCGCTTAGCATCCGATGACAACCCGCGCCGGTTCGGTAAGTTGCTTATCGGTGATTTCACCGGGCTTTGGCGTTATCGAGTGGGAGACTATCGGCTGCTCTGTGAGTTTGAAGATGATTGTTTAGTTGTTCTGGTGGTTGAAGCGGGGCATCGACGCGAAGTCTACCAAGGGCACTGACTCGGAAAGGGTAGAGCCATGGCGACGCTGGAGGTAAGGAGCAGGGGCGGCCTGACTGCCGAAGTGGAAGCCCGGCTCGACGAGTTGCGGCGGCAGGCGGCGGTGGTGAAACCCGGGCCGGTGATGGCCGAGCTGGGGCGGGTCGAGCGCATCGGTGACGGGGTCGCGGTGCTGTCCGGGCTGGTCGGTTGCCGGCTTGATGAAATTCTGGATTTTCCTGGTGGGTTGCGTGGCATGGCGGTGGCGCTGGAGCGCGACGAGGTCGGCACCGTGCTGCTCGATTCCGACCGGACATTATCGGCTGGCGACGAGGTGCGCGGCACCGGCGAGGTGGTGCGGGTGCCGGTCGGAGAGAGTCTGCTCGGGCGGGTGGTCGATCCGCTGGGACGGCCGCTGGACGACGGCCCGCCGCTCGCGCCGGTGCGCAGTGATCCGATCGAGCGCCCGGCGCCTCGAATCATCGATCGCGAACTGGTGACGCAGGCCTTGCAAACCGGCGTACTTGCGATCGACGCCTTGATCCCGCTCGGGCGCGGTCAGCGTGAATTGATCGTCGGGGATCGCTCGACCGGCAAGACCGCAATCGGGGTTGATGCCATTCTCAATCAGAAGCGCTCCGACGTGTTCTGTGTCTATTGTGCGGTCGGACAGAAGGCGTCGGCGGTGGCGCGGGTGATCGACAGTGTGCGCCGGCTCGGCCCGATCGAGCGTACGATTTTCGTCATCGCAAATGCCGATGACCCGCCTGGGCTACAATGGATCGCCCCGTATGCCGCCTGTACCATGGCGGAATATTTCCGGGATAGTGGGCGGCATGCACTGCTGGTGATCGACGACTTGACCAAGCATGCCGCGATCCATCGTCAGATCTCGTTGTTGTTGCGCAATCCCCCAGGGCGCGAGGCCTATCCCGGCGATGTCTTTTTTATTCATTCGCGTCTGCTGGAACGGGCGGCCAAGCTTAACGATAAGCTCGGCGGCGGCTCACTGACTGCTTTGCCGATTGCCGAAACCCGGGCCGGCAACATGAGCGCCTATATCCCGACCAACCTGATTTCAATTACCGACGGCCAGATCATCCTTGAACCCAAGCTGTTCAACGAGGGCCATAAGCCGGCGGTTAATGTCGGCAAGTCGGTGAGCCGGGTCGGCGGCAAGACTCAGTTCAGGGCGCTGAAGGAGGTCACGGGTTCGCTGAAACTTGAATATGCCCAGTTCCTGGAATTAGAGGTTTTTACTAAGTTCGGGCAGATGGTCGATGCTCGTGCGCAGGCCACGATTGAGCATGGCCAGCGGATTCGGGCGGTGCTTGGACAGGTCCATTCGGCGCCGCTTAGTCTGGCGGCTGAGGTCGGGTTGTTGTTGGCGTTGAAAGAGCGGGTGTTGGCGCCGTTAAGCTTGGAACAGTTCGGCGAGTTCAAGCAAGGCTTTCCGGAAGCGTTGATGGCCGAGGCGCGCGGCGTGGCCGAGGCGATAGAGACCTCCGGTCAATTGTCTGTCGACTCGCGAGCCGAGTTGCTGTCCTGGCTCAAGACCCGTGCGGCTCGGATCTCTTCCGCCGGTACTTCAGGCGTATGACAAGCGGATGACAGGTGACCCATGGTCGAGCGCTTGGCGGAAATACAGGCCCGAATCGCCAATCTCGGCGATTTGCAGGACATCATGGCCGCAATGCGGGCCTTGGCCGGCATGCGCTTGGCCCGGGCGCAGAGCGCGCTTCCCGGCATACGTCAGTATACCGAAGTCATCAATTTCGCCCTGGCCCGCGGCTTGGCCCTGACCGGTGAAGCGGGTCGGCATGTCGGTGGCGCACAGTCGTCTGGCGGGCGTATGGCGGTGGTTGCCTTCACCTCCGAGCATGGTTTTGCCGGCGCCTATAATGAGCATGTCCTCGATGCGGCGTGGCAGTTGGCGGCGGACGGGCACCGCTTGCTGGTGGTTGGCTCGCGCGGGCGGATCAAGGCGGACGAGCGCGGTTACACCGTTGCCTATTGGCAGCCGATGGCGACTCACATCGATGGCGTGCTGGATATCGTGCTGCGCTGTGCGGAGGAAATTTACAAACGGCTGGCACAGGATGTTGAACGTGTGACCCTGGTCTTCGGCCGCCTTAGCGGCGGGGTTTCATGGAAGGTCGGGGTCGAACCGGTGCTGCCCTTTGATGCCGGCGCATTTACCCGGGCCGATGCGGTGGCTCCGATGGTCTATCTTGATCCCACCGACTTGTTTGACAAAGTCGTTGAGGAATTTTTGTTCACTCGGCTGATGCATGCCGCCCTGGAATCTTTTGCCAGCGAGAACGCCGCCCGCCTGACCGCAATGGAAGCGGCGCATGACAATATCGAATCCAAGCTGGAAAACCTGAACCGGCAGGCATGCCAACAGCGTCAGGAGGAGATCACCACCGAGTTACTTGACGTCGTGATCGGAGCAACCGCTGCGCGCCGCAATTGATCCCGGCTTGTCCGAGGAACGGGAAGCTGATATATCCCGCAGACGGGACGAGCGGAAAATGTAATATCGATGGCCAATCATGAAATTGTTCTTGAAGATTGGATATTCGTTGCCTTCAACGAAGGTCGGCATTTGCTTGGCCGTTCGCCGAACGATAATTGCTATAGACTAACCAGTCAAATTGTCAGTCTAGATGGTTCTTATCCCCCGAAGTGGGTCGAAACAAAAACAGGAACACATTACATTCTCGGGTGCCGGGCGTTTTATTTTAATTTGAAGGCAGAGGCTGCTTTGTTCAGGACTTTTCGTGAATGGGGCGTGCCGATAGAAAAATTTATTGAGATTGTCAGAGCGACCAATAGCGCGATTGCTAAAATGAATGCGGAAGAGACCATACAAGTTGTGACTTTATCTGCAACCGAGTGGACGATTAATTAAGGATATGCCGGTGATCAAATTTCTTGTTTTTATCGGTTTGGTCACGCTTGCGGTAACGGTATTCCGTTGGTTCGGCCGGCTTGAACAAATGCGGGCGGAGCGGGTGCGGACGAAGACCGAATCACTTCCGGGCACTGAGGACATGGTCAGGTGTCGGGTTTGCGGTATATACGGGCCGGCGGGCGCGGGGTGCGCGCGTGGGGATTGTCCGGGAAAACGAGGGGTGTGATGGTGGCGTCGCGGCAATGGCGGGTGGCGGTGGTGGTTCCGGCCGCGGTGGTGGAGGCTTACGCCGACGCGATCGGCGATAGCGCTTTGGCGGTTTCCACGTTTGAGGCCGACGATGATGGCGTGCACTGGCTGGTTGAGGCGACTTTTGCCGGCGAGCCCGAACGGGCGCGCTTGATTTCCAGAGTAGCGGTGTTGGCCGAAGCGGCCGGCATTGCCGAGCCGGAGCTAACGGTTGAAGAACTGCCCGCGATCGACTGGGTTTCACGCAGTTATGAAGGCTTCCCGCCGTTACGCGCCGGCCGCTATTTCGTTTACGGCTCGCATGTCGAAGAAAAGCCGCCGGCCGGCAGTGTCGCGTTGCACATCGATGCGGCAACCGCATTCGGCACGGGAGAGCATGGCTCGACCCGGGGCTGCCTGTTGGCGATCGATCGCTTAGCCCGGCGGATTCAGGGGCGGCGGCGCGGGAGGAAATGGCTCGGACAGGTGCTTGATTTGGGGTGCGGCTCCGGCATTCTGGCGCTGGCCGCGGCCAAAACCTGGCATGTGCCGGTGCTGGCGGTTGATCTTGATCCGGAGTCGGTCCGGGTCGCCGCCGCTAACGCCCGGCTCAACGGGGCGGGGCCGCTGGTTCGCACCGGTCTCGGCGACGGCTATCGGGTCGGCGCGGCGCGGCGTCATCGGCCATGCCGTTTGATCCTCGCCAATATTCTGGCGCGCCCGTTGGCGCGGTTGGCGCCGGGGTTGCGTCGTCATTTGCTGCCCGGCGGGGTTGCCGTGCTGGCGGGGCTGTTGGCGCGCCAAGAGCGGTTGGTGCTGGCTGCGCACCGGGCGCAAGGGCTGGTTCTGCGCGAGCGGTTCAGCCTGGGCGAGTGGCGGACTTTGGTGATTACCCGGCGTACGGTTTCCCGCACGAAAGGATAATCACCATGGCGAGGTTTGTCGCGGGGGTCGGTTGTGCTAGTATCCGGTGCCGTAATTGCGGTGCAGGTCTGCGGAGCGGGTGCGGACTGCCTTAAAGGAGACAGCATGACTGCGCGCCATCCGGTCGCTATCGGTGACCATTTTATTCGGACCGGTCAACCGCTTAAGATTTATGTTGTCACTCGAATCGACGAGCGGCCGCATCACCCGCCTCACGCCCGGCTTCGGGCGGTGACCCAAAGCGGCGACGACATTACGATTGCTGTCGGTACCTTGGCCGACCGTCACTTTTTCCTGCCGGTTTCTCCTCCATGATGGCTGCCCGTGAACTGCGGCTGTGGCGGGTGCTCGCTGCCGTCGGCCTGAGTCTGATTATCTTCCCCGGGATTGATCTGTTCGTGTCGCGGCAGTTTTTTTTGCCGGAATTTACCGATCCCGCGCTCAAATTCATGCTTTCGGGCACGTCCGTTGCGGAAGCGGAGCATTGGATTATTCGCTATGGCTCGCTGGCGCTGGCGGCCGTGCTGGTGGGGACTTTTCTTTACTCTGCGATCAGACGGTGCCGCCTGGGCGGGGTGGAGAGTCGGCGCTTGCTGTTTTTGGTGCTGGCGCTGGTCATCGGGCCGGGCTTGGTCACCAATCTGCTGTTAAAAGAAACCTGGAGCCGGGCGCGGCCAAGTCAGATTCAGGAATTCGGCGGGCCGCTGAAGTTTTCGCCGGCGCTGGTGATGAGTAATCAGTGCGAGCATAATTGCTCGTTTGTCTCGGGTGATGCGTCGATCGGCTTTTTTCTACATAGCTTTGCCTATGTGGCGCGTCGGCGCCAGCGGGAAATCTTCTTTGGCGGGCTGGCCACCGGTTTGTTGATCGGGCTGTGCCGCATTGCCGAGGGGGCGCATTTTCTCAGCGATATTCTCTATGCCGGCGCTTTCATGGTAGCGGCAAGTGCCGCGGTTCACGCCTTGATGTATGGCCGCAGTGCCACCTTGGCTTGGTGGCGGGAGCACATCCTGCCAGCTTAGGAGACATTTGTTCCGTCATTCCCGCGCTCCCTCCCGTCATTCCCGCGCTCCCTCCCGTCATTCCCGCGCTCCCTTCCGTCATTCCCGCGCTCCCTCCCGTCATTCCCGCGAAAGCGGGAATCCAGGGCAACCCGT
>JBAWVF010000014.1:0-42101 GCA_037147415.1 Rhodospirillaceae bacterium
GATCAAGGACGTTGCCGAATATTATCACCGCGCCGGTTCCGAGGTTGAAATCTTTACCGGCGACGCCGGGTTGAAGAGTTATCAACCACCGCCCCGAGCCGACGCCCCTGCCCCGCCCCGCCGCCGCACCCGTTAGCTAACGGCACGGTTCGCGCCACCACAGTTCAATCGGCAGGCCATAGACCGGCACGGTTGCGGGGCGATGGAATTCACACCGGGACGCCACTAAATCAGCGCCGAGATAATACAAGGGCACACCGTAAAAGCCCCACGACAGCACCCGATCGAGCGCATGAACCCGGGTCACCAGCGCCTCGCGATCGGGCGCCTCCCCTAACGAACGAGCCAGCGCATCGACGGCGGGGGAGCGAATCCCGGCATAATTGCGGCTGCCCGGTTGATCGGCTGCGGCCGAGCCGAAGAAGATCAGTTGCTCGTTACCGGGCGACAAGGTCGACAGCCAGCGGTGCAGCACGATATCATAGTCGAAATCATCAAGCCGGCCCTGAAACTGCGCACTATCGACGGTCCGCACCCGCGCGGTTACGCCCAAACGGGCCAATGTGCGGGCATATTCCAACGCCACCTTTTCGTCGGCCGGATTGTTCAGCAAAATTTCAAACGAGAGCGATCGGCCGGCGGCATCGACCCGCTCGCCGTCCACGTCGCGCCAGCCCGCCTCGCGCAGCAATTTCGAGGCCTCGCGCAAATTGGCGCGCAACCCGACCGGACCACCGCCATCGGTGTGCGGCACCTCGGGCGGGCGACTGAACAGTTCAGACGGCAACTCCTCGTGGAACGTCGCCAATAGCGGCATTTCCTCCGGCTTCGGCGCTCCGGTCGCCGCCAATTCGGAGTTCGGGTAGAAACTCGGGCTGCGCTTATAGGCGCCATGGAACAGGGCGCGGTTGATCCACTCGAAATCAAAGGCCAAGCCCAGCGCCCGCCGCACGCGCCGATCGCGAAACAATTCGCGCCGCGTGTTGAAGATGAAGGCACGGGCGGGCTCCGGCCGCCGATGGGTCAACACTTCCAACCGCACCCGACCGTCACGCGCCGCCGGAAAATCATAGGCGGTGGCCCAGCGATTCGGATCATTTTCATAGCGCACATCGACTTCGCCGGCCTTGAACGCCTCCAGCGCAATGCCATCGTCGCGGTAATAATCATAACGAATCGTCGCGAAATTAGCGGTGCCGCGCCGGACCGCCAAGCCTTGCCCCCAATAATCCGACACTTTGCCATATTCGAGTCGGCGTCCGGGTTGAACCGCGGAGATCCGATACGGCCCCGAGGCCAATGGCGGCTCCAGCCCGGTTTCCTCGAAACGACGGCTCTGCCACCAGTGCTCGGGCAGAATCGGCATCAAACCGAGAATCAGCGGCAATTCCCGGTCAATCGTGCCGTCCGGCGCGGGCATCAACTCGAAACGCACGGTGCGCTCGTCCACCAATTCCGCCTTAGCAACCCGGTTATAATAGGTGCGATGGTTGGGCCGTCCGGAAGTCCGCAAGGTTTGCCAACTGAACAGAACGTCGCGGCCGGTGATCGGGGTGCCGTCGTGCCAGCGCGCCTCCGGCCGCAACCGGAACACCACCCGGGAACGATCGGGCGCAAGCTCCACCGATTCGGCGATCAGGCCATAAAGACTGAACGGCTCGTCCAGCGACCGAATCAACAGGCTTTCGTAAACCAGCAATTCGCCGAGTCCGGGCCGCCCGCGCACGATAAAGGGATTGAGGCTGTCAAAAGTCCCGGTCACCCCGATTCGAACCGTCCCGCCGACCGGAGCCTGCGGGTTAACGTAATCGAACGCCGTAAAGCCGGCCGGATATTTGGGCGCGCCATGCATCGCGACCCCATATTCAAGCCGGGGTTCAAGCCGGGATTCCGGCGGGATAGCGTCCGCAACGGCGGCGGATGCCCCTAACGAAAGAACGATGCAAAGCAGGCGGAAAAGGGACAGGGTCGGCATGACGGCTCCGCAGTTCATCTTCAACGCCTTTCGAGACCGGGGAAGTACGCCCGTCCCCGCGGCATTTTCGCACGGAATACCCGGTTGGTTTACTCAGATAGCCATATCGTCACATTTTGGCATAGACTGCCGAGCCTGAGTGTCGGGCAAAATGACATGAGAGTACGGGGGGTGATCCGATGAACCCTGGTCAAAGTGCGACGGGGCGAGAGCCGCCGTGGAATATCAACGTGGTGGTCGAAATACCGCTGCACCGTGGCGGCGTCGGTGAATCCGAGGTCAGTGTCTATTATCCCGGCAATTTCGGCTTTATTCCCGAAACGGCGATGGCTGACGGCGAATCGTGCCCGGTGTTGGTGGTCGGTTCGGTTTCGGTATTGCCGGGCGCTATTCTGCGCTCCCGTCCGATCGGAGTCCTGACGCTTGCCGACCAGCAGGGCGGAGCACATATTCGACTGATTGCGGTTCCGCGCGACCGGCTGCACCCGTTCTTTGCTCATACCAGCTCTTTCGACTCGCTGCCGGCGGCCCTGCTTGACCAGATCGTGGATTTCTTTCAAAGCATCCGGGATACCGGCGATAATCAGCCCCTACAGGTGGTGGAATGGGGCGATGCGGAGACTGCGGCCCGATTGATCGCCGAAGCCGCCGCCCGTTACCATGCCACCGGAGAAGACAGGTCAACCCGTGTCGCCTGCTGACCCCCCCCGCCCGACAGCTTCCCGTTCGACCAATACGAGCACGCTTGAAACCTGCATCGATATTGCCGCCTCCGCAGAGCGGACCTGGGACGTGCTGACCGATTTCCCGGCTTATCCCGGCTGGAATCCCTTTATTATCATGATCGAAGGTAAGCTCAAGCCTGGGGCCTCGCTGGTCCTTAAACTCAGCCTGCCGGGCAAACCGGCGATGACCTTCAAGCCGCAACTCACGACCGTAAACCCGCCGCGAGAACTGAGATGGGTCGGACAGGTGCTGGCGCCGGGGTTGCTTGACGGTGCGCACGGCTTTGAAATCGAGTCGACGGGTCCGGACCGGTGCCGACTTCATCATGTCGAGGATTTTTCCGGCGTCCTTTTGCCGCTATTCATTCCCGCACTACAGGAAGCAACGCGAGGGGGCTTTGAGGCGATGAACCGGGCGCTGAAGGCCAGGGCCGAACGGATATGATCATGAAGGTGCTGAGTAAAAGCAGAGCGGGACGTCTCGGACGCCTTGCCGTTCTGGCCTTATGTTTGATCGCCGCCCCGGGATTCCCGGCTCAACGAGCCGCCGCCGCAGCGGATGATATGATTCCCCTGGTGATTC
The DNA here is from genome assembly GCA_037147415.1 of Rhodospirillaceae bacterium. Lineage (GTDB taxonomy): Bacteria > Pseudomonadota > Alphaproteobacteria > Azospirillales > Azospirillaceae > BOG-933. Next base: position 3,284 of record JBAWVF010000014.1, read on the forward strand.
TGGTCGCGGCCAGCCTGCATGCCGCCATCGAGCCGCTTAGTGAATCTTATACCGAAATGGCCGGTCAGAAAATCGAGGCAACCTATGGCGCCTCGGTCGCACTGGCACAACAGATATCGAACGGATTTCCGGCTGATTTAATTATATCGGCTGATCAAGAGCTGATGGATACCCTGGCGGAGCACAAACTGATCAAGCCGGAGACCAGACGTATATTGGCCGCGAACCGTCTGGTCATGGTAGCACCGCGGACCGTGCAGCTGGATGTTACTCTTGAAAGAGGCTTTTCTTTAATCCGGGCGCTGGATGGGGGACGGCTCGCCATTGCGAACCCGTCTCTTGATCCGGCCGGCAAGTACGCCAAAGCGGCGCTGGAGTGGCTGGGGGTCTGGCCGCAGGCAACAGGCCGGCTGATGCAAGCCGACTCGGTGAAGCTGGCGCTGATGATGGTGTCGCGTGAAGAAGCGCGACTCGGGATCGTCTTTGCCACCGACGCCCTGACCAAAGGCAATGTCCACGTGGTTGATTACTTCCCGCCCGAGAGCTATCCGCCGATTCTTTATCCGGTTGCGGTGATTGCCACCAGTGAGAACGCCCGCGCTCCGGCATTTCTGAATTTTCTGCTTTTGGATTTTGCGCAAAAGCGGTTTGCCCGGCAAGGTTTCCTTCCGCCGCCGTAAGCGGGCGAACGGCCGGGGCCATGCTTTTTTGCATACGGAGACCGCAATTACGAGCAGTCGGGAATCCGTATGCGCCGCCGTAGCGTGCTATAGACTGGGGCCATGATGTCCGATCCCTTCGCCTCCGACGACCCGTGGTCCGCCCCCTGTTATCCCGATGATCCGCTTGCCGATTCGGCCAGCGAAATCGTCCCGGCCGACCCTTACCCGATGACCTACCTGAACGGTCTGAATCCGGTTCAGCGTGAGGCGGTCGAGGCGCTCGACGGCCCGGTGCTGTTGTTGGCCGGAGCGGGCACCGGCAAGACCCGCGTCCTGACCACCCGGCTGGCTCATTTGTTGATGACCCGCCGCGCTTCTCCGTTTCAAATTCTGGCGGTGACCTTCACCAACAAGGCTGCGCGTGAAATGCGAGAGCGGGTGGCATCGCTGATCGGGGCCGAGGGCATCGAGGGCTGGTGGCTCGGCACTTTTCATGCTTTAGCTGCGCGCATACTGCGCCGCCATGCCGAATTGGTTGGACTTCATAGCAATTTCACGATTCTTGATACTGATGACCAGCTCCGTATCGTCAAACAATTGCTGGAAGCCGGCGGGATCGATGCCAAGAAATGGCCGCCGCGTCGGGTTCTCGGTATTTTTGAACGCTGGAAGGATCGCGGCCTGACTCCGGACAAAGTCGGCGCCCGCGAAGCCGGTGATGCTGTCAATGGCCGGTCGCATGAGTTTTACGCGGCTTATCAGGACCGTTTGCGCACGCTCAATGCTTGCGACTTCGGCGATTTACTTTTACACACCTTAACCATATTTCAGAATCACCCGGACGTGCTGGCGGAATATCACCGAAAATTCCGCTATATTCTGGTCGACGAGTATCAGGACACCAACGTTTCGCAATATTTATGGCTGCGCCTGCTGGCGCAAGGCCACCGCAATTTATGCTGTGTCGGTGACGAGGATCAGTCGATCTATGGCTGGCGCGGCGCCGAAATCGGTAACATCTTGCGCTTTGAAAAGGATTTCCCGGGCGCAACCGTGATCCGACTCGAAGAGAATTACCGTTCGACCGGGCATATTCTGGCGGCGGCCTCCGGTTTGATCGCCAACAATCGATCGCGACTCGGAAAAACCTTATGGACCGCAGCCGGAGCGGGTGAAAAAGTACGAATAACCGCGCTTCATGACAGCCCGGAAGAGGCACGCTGGGTCTGCGACGAAATCGAAAGCCTGCAACGCAAGAAAATGTCGCTCGGACAAATGGCGGTGCTGGTGCGAACCGGCGCCCAAACCCGCGAGTTCGAAGAGCGCTTGATGACGGTCGGCCTGCCCTACCGAGTCGTCGGGGGTTTGCGCTTTTACGAACGTCAGGAAATCCGCGACGCGCTCGCCTATCTGCGCGTCATCGTCCAACCGGCCGATGATTTGGCGTTCGAGCGAATCATCAACTTGCCCAAGCGGGGCATCGGGCCGGCGGTGCTGCAACTAATCAATCAGGTTAGCCGCGGTCGCCGCGTGCCGATGACCGAGGCGACGTGGCAACTGGCCAACAGCGACGAGTTGAAGCCCAAGCCCCGCCTGACGTTGCAGGCTCTGGCCCGCGACTTCGAACGCTGGCGTGACATGCTCGGACGCCTGCCCCATACCGACTTGGCCCGTCAGGTGCTCGACGAATCGGGCTATACAAGAATGTGGCAGGAGGACAAATCACCCGAAGCCCCGGGCCGACTCGAGAACCTGAAAGAGCTGATCAGCGCGATGGCCGAGTTCGAGAACCTTCAGGGTTTCCTCGAGCATGTCGCCCTGGTCATGGAGGCCAACGAAGGCTCGGCCGAAAGCAAGGTCAGCATCATGACCCTGCACGGGGCCAAGGGCCTGGAATTCGATGCGGTATTCCTGGCCGGTTGGGAAGACGGCCTGTTTCCCAGCCAGCGCGCCCTGGAAGAAACCGGACAGGCCGGACTCGAGGAAGAGCGGCGGTTGGCTTATGTCGGCTTAACCCGGGCTCGTAAGGTCGCTTATGTCTGCTACGCCCATCGACGGCGCTTATATTCGAATTGGGTCGACACCCTGCCCTCGCGCTTCCTGGTCGAGATGCCGGCCGACCATGTCGAAGCCGACTTGCCGGCCTTTGCCGGCACCGGCGGGGCGCCGTCCTTCGGCTTTCGGGAAGCCTATGCCCCGTACCGAAACGCCGGGGTGCCGCGCCCCCGGGTGATCGAGGCCAGCGCGCGCCGACTCGAGTCGCGCGCGGCCGCCAGCGCCTTCAAACCGGGCACCCGGGTTTTTCACCAAAAATTCGGTAATGGCACCGTCATCGCGGTTGACCACGATAAGCTGGAGATCGATTTCGACAATGCCGGTATCAAAAAAGTGATCGATACCTTCATTTCAGCCGAATGAACGTTCAAATCCACTCCGCCGGATGCAAAACCACGCCGCCGGAGCCGGGAGATCATGGCCGCGGCGGTAAGGCCTCCAAGTCGGGTCTCAACACATAGCGAGCATAATCAGCCGCCGAAGCGGAAATTTCCGCGTCCCCGACCGTACGGGCCCGATGAAAAACATAGGGCTTCAGATAGACGGCCCCGATCAAGTTAACGATCTGCCGGAACGGCGCCAACAGTTCCTCGACCGTGTAATTATGGTAGCCGCCCGCCACATACGACTCGGCCGGTCCTCCGGTCGAAATAGCGATCAGCACCTGCTTCCCGTGCAAAGCGCTGCCACCGGGACCGTATGCCCAACGAAAGCTTAAGACGTCTTCCATCCACAGCTTCATCAACGGCGGACAGCCATAAAGATAAAACGGGAATTGTAGAACGATACGATCGGCAGCGGTCAACAATCCTTGCTCGACAGCCGTCTCAATATGCCAGTACGGGTAAATATGGTAGAGTTTTCTAACCGTAATTGCATTGGTATCCTCCAATGCGTTCGCCCATGACCGATGGAGCCGCGACTCCGATATTCTGGGATGCGCAACGATCGCCAATATATTCATCAAGCTTCACTCCAGACGCTGCCGCTGCCCCGGGGAAGGGCCCGTCCCCAGTAAACCCCCTTCCCTATCTTATGATCAAGGCCTTACCTGATGATCAAGGGTCGCGGAGCAAGCCGGTTCAATTTTATTCTATTGATCATCATTTTTCCATGCAACGGCCGCTCCATGTGGCACACGAACGTGCTACAATGGGCTTGCCGGCGTCATGAGCGGCAGCCGGCAGGAAAGCACTCGCGTTTATCGACCGCGTTCCACGACCGAGTGACAAGTGGGTTTACAGGAGTTATTATGGCCGAAAAGCCAGGATACCGACACGGCGAGCAGCCGGTGCGCGGCGGAGACCGACAGGGATGATGCGAAAGGACAAGGGCTTCCGCGGCCCGAGACGACGCGGGTTCGATGACGATGTGCCGTACATGCCGGAGCCTCGCGGCAGCCGGCCGCCGCCCCGTCCTGCCGCCGGCTTTGCCCGCGAGCCGATGGTGGCTGAAGGTCCGACGATTGATGCTGTCGTAAAATGGTTCAATAGCGAAAAAGGCTTCGGATTCGCTGAACTGTCCAACGGCACGGGCGACGCCTTCCTTCATGTCGGCGCGCTTCAAGCTTCGGGCTTTGAAACGGTCGCACCCGGCGCCAAACTGCGCGTACAGGTCGGTCAAGGTGCCAAGGGACCGCAGATTACCCGCGTGCTCGAAGTTGACGAATCGGCGGCTCAAGCAGCCCCGGCTCGTAGCGCTGCGCCGCGCGTCGGTGGTGCCGGCGGTGCCGGCAGAGCACCGCGGCAAACGATCGATCCCTCCAGCGCTGCGGCCATGGGCGGAACCGTCAAGTGGTTCAATTCTGAAAAAGGCTTCGGCTTCGTAGCCAGCGAAGACGGCGGCAAGGATGTGTTCGTACACATCTCGGTGCTGAGCACGGCCGGGATTGAAAGCCTGCCTGAAGGCCAGCGCGTTTCAATGCGTGTGGTCGATACACCCAAGGGGCGCGAGGCGGTTTCGATTTCTCTCAGCCGCTAAGTTCCGCTTTATTGTATCAAAAACGGCCGCGTCGGTTAAACCCGCTGCGGCCGTTTTTCATGAAACAATCACGACGCTTTGCGCAGCCCCAGACCGGTGAGAGCGGACCGTGCGGCCGCGGCGGCCCGGCTTTCCGGAGCACTGCCGATTCGGCGCGCTCCGTATTGGTTTTCGGTTTCCAGCCTTGCTTCATCCGGGGTTTGAAGGGCCGCCAACGCCAGCATGGTGTAACCGGACAGCGGAGTCGCCCCCAGCGCTGTCAACGGATTGCGCCCGGCGGCAACATTGGTGATCATTTGCCCGAGCGGCTCGGCGGTACCGCTGCCCCCGCTGCCCGCAGTGATTTCGCCGGTCGACTCGGTGAATTTGCGGGCAAAACGATCATAGACCTGAGCTAATGTTTTGGGCTGCCCGCTTTGCTTGTCATAAAAGACCGACGTGTTGCTGCTGGCCGCTTCGGGCACGACATCGCGCGCCGCTTGTCCCGAATTACGGTTCATCGCGTTAAGAAAACGTGAGGCTCCGGCCGCCCCGAGGAAATGGGCAAGATAAAGCTCTGTCGAGCCGATGGTACCGCCGACCTTGCTCTCCAGGTAATTCTTATTTTCCCGGGTCAGTTCAGCTGCCAGCTCCGCCGATATTTTCGGGTCTTTTCGCAAATCCAGTATCTTTTTACGCATTTCCGGGTCGGCGACGCTAAAACCGCCATCCGGGCGTTTATGAATCGCGTCGGCATATTGGCCCAATCCGTAATCCGCGCCATGCGCTTTCATTGATGACAGCCAGGTACTGTCGATAAACTGGTAGAGCCCGGTAGCACTGCTGGAACTGGCTTTCAGGTCGGTGCGGAAACTGCTTTCGACGGCAGCTTTTTCCATGAGGTAGGCAAAATCGACCCCGGTTTCCCGGCTGGCTTCCCGAATTGCTTGCTCGACATTGGCCGGTCCGCGCGGCAAAGCCCCGCCCGCTGCGGCGGTGCGGACAGTCGCTGCCTGATTCGTGGCCTGAATGCTCATGGTCGTGCCCTCGGCTTTATGTGCAAAAGGCGTTAAGCAATTCCGGTGCCAGTTAGTGTCGCGGCCGCTGTTGCCGCCGTTTCCGCCACCAGTGGCGAGGCATCACCGACCAGCGCCAGGGCTGCGCCGATTAAGCGGGCCTCTCCAGAATTAGCAAGCGCAATCAGGACGTTACGTACAAACCGGTCGCGCCCGATCCGCTTGATCGGAGAACCGGAAAACACGGTGCGGAACGCGGAATCGGTCAAGCCCGCCAAATCCGCCAAGCGCGGCGCCGTCAATTCGGCCCGCGGCAAAAAAGCCGCCTCGCGGCTACGCCGGGCAAATTTGTTCCAGGGACAAACCGCCAGACAGTCATCACAACCATAGATTCGGTTGCCGATTAACGGCCAGAACTCCGGGGCAATCGGTCCGGCCAGTTCGATCGTCAGGTAGGAAATGCAGCGGCGGGCATCCAGTCGATAGGGTGCGGTAAATGCACGGGTCGGACAGATATCCAGACAGCGCGTACAGTGGCCGCAGTGTTCCGGCTCCGGTTCGTCCGGCGTCAAGTCCAGATCGGTGTAAATCTCGCCGAGAAACAGCCAGGAACCGAATTGCCGCGACACCAGATTAGTGTGTTTACCTTGCCATCCCAGCCCGGCGACAGCGGCCAGCGGCTTTTCCATTACCGGGGCGGTATCAACAAAGACTTTGACTTGGCAAGCCAGGGCCCGATGCATCCAGCCGGCCAACTGCTTCAAACGGCCCTTGATCAGGTCGTGATAATCGCGGCCACGGGCATAGACCGAAATCGCTCCGCGCTCGGGCGGCAGCTTTTTCACTTCGGCGGGCGCGTAATTGAGCCCGAGCACGACCACCGAACGCGCTTCGGGCCACAAAACCCGAGGATCACCGCGCCGGTCGGCCTTGGCCGCCAGCCAGCCCATCTCACCATGAGAGCCGGCGGCTAAATAACCGGCCAAGTCGGCCCGCACCCGATCGGGGAGCGCGGCCGGAGCAATTCCAACCGCATCAAACCCAGATTCCAGCGCGCGCTGGCGAATTAAATTTGCAGCATTACCATAACGGGTTGGAGACAATGCCATCGGCCAGTTTCGGTTCAAACCAAGTCGACTTCGGCGGCATGATCGCACCCGCATCGGCAACCGCGATCAAATCTTCCATACGGGTCGCGAACAAAGCAAAAGCCGCAGCCATTTCGCCGCTATCGACCCGACGTTCCAGCTCGCCCAACCCGCGTTTGCCGCCGACAAAATCAATTCGCTTATCCTTGCGCAAATCGACAATGCCCAGCACCGGCGCCAGCAGCCGATCCGACAGCAGGCTGACATCAAGCCGCGCCACCGGATCATTTTCGGGAGGCAACGGCTTACGCAAACCGAGTCGGTACCATTTCCCCGCCAAATACAGGCCGAATTCGCGCGCCTGTCGCGGCCGGGCCTGCTCGGCACAGGCTTCAACCGTAAACTCGCCGGCCAAAGCGACCAGAAAAGCGTCGGGACTCAGCCCGTTCAGGTCGCGCACCACCCGATTGTAGTCGAAGATTTTCATTTCGGGGACCGGGAAGCCGACCACCAGGAACGACTCGTGGACCGCGTCCTCCGCAGCCCCGGCCGCGCGCCGAGCCGCCGCGATCCGGCTTGCCGATGCCGAGCGATGATGCCCGTCGGCAATATAAAGCGCCGGGATCGCGTCGAACGCACGGGTAATTAAATCCTGAACCGCCAGATCCTCAATCACCCACAGGCTGTGCACGATACCGTCATGAGCCGTCACTGTATAGGCCGGCGGATGTGACGCGGTCGCACGGATCGCTTCCGCTACTGCGGGATGCTCGGGATAGGCGAGTAGCACCGGCCCGGTCTGCGCGTTAACCGCCTCGATCTGACGCACACGATCATCTTCCTTGTCGGTGCGGGTCAGCTCATGCCGGCGAATGCGGTTGGCGTCATAAGCCCGGACCGAACCGGCCGCAACCAATCCGGTCTGAACATGATCCCCCATGGTCAGCCGATAAACATAATAGCACGGGGCGGGATCCCGGCGCAGAATGCCGGCCTCGATCATCCGCTTCAGATTTTCGGCACCCTTGGCGTATACCTCGGGCGCGTAAGGCGAGGTCTCCGGCGGCAGATCGATCTCCGGCTTGGAGATATGGAGAAAACTCCACGGCTTGCCGACGGCGAGGGCCCGCGCCTCTTCGGTATCGAGCACATCATAGGGCGGTGCGGCGACCGCCGCCGCTTGATCGGGAACGGGCCGGAGACCGGCAAACGGACGAATGAGCGACACGGACATGACAACCTGAAGGGAGCTGGAGTTGACCCGGGGCGAACCCGCCTTCTATCAGTCGGGGTATTCCCCCGCAACCTGTTCGGTCCCAACCGAGCCCGGTACCGTGATCGTGATCGGCGGCCCGACCGCGTCCGGCAAATCCGGCCTTGCCCTGGACCTAGCGCTCCACCATGGCGGCACCGTGATCAATGCCGACAGCATGCAGGTCTATCGCGAGCTGTCGATTCTGACCGCACGCCCCGGCCCCGAGTCGCTGGCGGCCGCCCCGCACCGTTTGTACGGCGTGCTCTCCGGCACCGAGCCCTGTTCGGCCGCCCGCTGGCGTTCGCTGGCGCTGGACGAGATCACGGCGGCTCGAAATAGCGGACGGCTACCGATCGTGGTCGGTGGCACCGGCCTGTACCTGCGCGCCCTGATCGACGGTTTGTCGGCAATTCCCGATACGCCGCCCGAGATTCGTGAAGCGATCCGGGCGCGTCTCAACACCATCGGTGCCGAGGCGCTCCATGACGAGTTAGCGATCCGCGATCCGCAAACCGCGGCCCGACTTAAGCCCGGCGACAGCCAGCGCATTGCCCGGGCTCTGGAAGTGCTGGAGGCAACCGGACAATCACTGACCGACTGGCAACGCAACCACCCCGCAACCCCGCCACCGGGTTTGACTTTTACCGTCATCGTGCTGGACCCGCCGCGCGCCGAGCTTTACGCCGCTTGCAACCGCCGCTTTCACGCCATGATCAAAGCCGGCGCTCCGGAAGAAGTGCGGGCGCTGGAGCGACTCGGGCTGAGCGAGGACAGGCCGGTCATGAAGGCGCTCGGTGTCCCCGAATTACGGCGCCATCTAACCGGCGCCTTGACCCTCGACGAAGCCCAGGAACAGGCCAGCCGCTCGACCCGGCACTATGCCAAACGACAAGTCACCTGGTTTAAGCACCAGCTTAACTCACCCGGCCCCTGACGCGCGCCGGCGAATCAAGCGGATCATGCGGGCCGGCGTCGGCATCAATTCGAGCAATAGCCCGAGTTGACCGGAGTCGCCCAGTCCGACCCGCGCATCCGCCGCCGTGCCGGCACCCGGACCGGCGAGAACCCGCTCGACCCCAGACGTGACGCGCAGAGCACGATTCAGGAAATCACGCGTAGCGATTCGCTCCTCGGACTCGTCACCGAGCCAATACAGCAGCGTGCTGCTATAGACCCCGGCCAAGGATGCCCTTTTCGTATAAAAGCTGAAATCGGTCGTCCGGTCGCCCACCGTGTGCCACACTTCATCGACGCTCCGGTAGAGCAGACGCGGGGCGAGCGTCACATGGTTCGGCAACGCCAACCAGGCCAGCCAGCCATGCACGGCCTCCCGATAGGGGTCCATAATCTCGAACCGCAGCCGCAACGCCAACGCCAACCGCTCGGCCGTGCGCAGCGACAGGGTATCTTCGGCGTCATAACGCTCGACCATCCGACGGTCGACCCATTCCGGAAAATAAATCGCCAAATCGCGCGAGCCCTCGGGAAAGGCGTGCAAGACCATCTCTTCCCCGACCCCGGCACTGCGCGCAGCGGCACGCAAGGCGTGATCGGTCCAGCCGTCGAACAAAATATTGGGAAGCGCCGCCTCAAGCAGGCTGTCCCGAAGTTCGCTGATGTCCATTGTCCGCCTCTACTGCTTAATTTTCGGAGTCGTCGTTATCGACATATTCCTCGAACCGGAAATTGACCATTTCCTCTTCGTACACCAGTAAACGCAAATCATGCATCCGGTCGATGTAAAGAATGCCGTCGAGATGGTCGAATTCGTGCTGAATTACCCGGGCCGAAAAGCCGGTCGCCGTGCGCTCAATAAAGGTTCCGTCGGGCAGCCAGCCTCGATAAACGATGTTTTTGTAGCGTGGCACCAGCCCGCGCAGGCCCGGCACCGATAAACAGCCCTCCCAACCAAGCCCGATTCGCTCGTCAACCGGCTCTATTTCCGGATTAATCAGCGCGGTCTCCGGCATTTCCTCGCCACCATCGGTACGATCGGCGGGCGCCCGGAACAGAATCACACGCCGGCCGACCAGAATTTGCGGTGCCGCCAGCCCGACGCCGGGCGCATCGTGCATCGTCTCGCTCATGTCCTTGATCAAGCTCAAGATTTCCGGGTCTACGGGGTCGCGCACCGCCTCCGCGACACGGCGAAGCACCGGATGCCCCATGCGAGCAACTTTAAGAACGGCCATGGCATACCTGACACTTACGATCTTGGTAAAATGGTCGAAAATCGCCGCGTTGGCAACGGCTCACCGGTGGCCTGATCAAAGGGTGCGATGAAATTGTTTTTCTCGCAAGTATCATCACGCCCCTTCCCATGCCGGCCTTGTCTGTGTTAGACAATAAGCACGCCTAGGGGGCCGCCGTGGTGGTGGTGTTCCGTGCCGCGATTAAGCCGCCGCGATCTTGTATCCGCGGTCGTGTAGGGGAGTGACAAAATACCGTGCAAGTTCTGGTCCGTGACAACAATGTCGATCAAGCCCTGCGCGCCCTGAAGAAGAAGATGCAGCGCGAGGGCATCTTCCGCGAAATGAAGCTTCGCCGGAATTATGAAAAGCCGTCTGAAAAGCGCGCCCGTGAAAAAGCGGAAGCCGTGCGTCGGACGCGCAAGCTGCTGCGTAAGCGGATGGAACGGGAAGGCTTCTAGGCCGGAGCCTCTCACTCGGTTGCCCTGTTTTTGACCTTAACCGGGCCGGATGCATGCTTTGGTGTGCCGGCCGGTGAGTTATGTGTTTGCTATTGTTGTGAGTTGTGAGCGCCGTGGCATTTTGTCCCGGCGTTTTTCTTGTTGCCTTCGGTGTATTTATGACCTCATAATGCTCACTGACAATTATTAATTTCATCGGGCGCCGCCATACTGAAGTTCGACCGGGCGGATATCGACAAAATCAGGGGCAAGGCGGACATGGGTGCGCTCAGAGTCCTTATCGCGATTTTCAGCCTGTTTGTTTACACGGCCGGCGGGGCGCAGGCGGAAACCGTACTTTCCATCGGCCTTGCTCTGGATATGAACTCGCATTACGGCACCGCAGCCAAGGTGTTATCCGAAGAAGTCACCCGACGCTCCGATGGCCGAATCAGATTCAGCTTTCACCCGGACAGTAAACTCGGCGGCGAACGGGAGATGCTGGTCGGCTTACAAGTGGGCACGGTCGATCTGGTTATTACATCAACCGGACCGGTCGGCACCTTTGTTCCCGCCACCCTGATTACCGATATTCCATTTTTATTTCGCGACTACGCCCACGCCCGCCGCGTACTTGACGGGCCGATCGGTCGGGAGATTCTGGAACAATTCCCCGCGAAAGGGATGATTGCGCTGGCCTGGGCGGAAAACGGCTTTCGCCATCTGACCACCTCCAACCGGCCGGTGCAAAAGCCTGCGGATTTGCAGGGGCTCAAACTTCGAGTGATGCAGAACGAGGTTCATATCCGCGCGTTCACCACGCTGGGAGCCAAGCCGGAGCCGATGACCTGGACCAAGGTCTATGATGCTCTGAAAAGCGGGCGGGTCGACGGCCAGGAGAACCCGATTCCAACCATTCTCAGTGCAAAATTCGCCGAGGTTCAAAAATATGTATCCTTGACCGGCCATGTTTACTCGCCGGTATTAATTTTGATGTCGGCGCGCACATGGCAGGCGCTTTCCGAGTCGGATCGGACCTTGTTCCACGACTCAGCCAAAATTGCGGCCGCCGCCAACCGCGCTCAAGTCGACCGCCAAGACCGCGAAGGCCTGGACACTTTGCGCGCCGCCGGAATGACCATTACCGACGTCGATCGCGCGGCGTTTCAGGCGGCATTAGCGCCGGCCTATGCTGAATACGCGCGCAACTTCGGCCAAGACCGCATCGACGCCATCCGCAACGTTCGATAGCCGCCCCGCCCGCTCATTTCACAGCGGTTCACAATGGTTGACCACGCCGCAACAATCCGGTTCTGTGGGAACGACACAGGTTGCACGGGCACAACGCATGACGGCGGAACCAGGCTGGCTCAAATCGGTTTGCGATGGCGGAACCCTGCTGCTGGCGGCGGGGGGTTGCTGGAACCTGAGCGCAGCGAGTACGCTGAGCACGGCGCTTGCTGCGGTGACACTCGGCCCGACGCCGCCCGGACGAATCAAGCTTGATCTGGGGCGCCTGGAGGCGCTCGACACCGTGGGCGCCCTGCTGCTTCGGCAATTCCGCGACCGCCTGACCCGACAAGGCCATCCGGTGGCGGTCGTCAATGTCCGCTCCGAGCATATCGCCCTGCTCGATGCCGTCTGGCGTGCGGTCGACGCCCCCCCGGTTCAGGCGCCCGAGCGGCGCCCGTTGCGCGAGTGGGTGGAGCAAGTCGGCCGCGGCAGCATCAAAGCGCTGCACGGCTCGTACGCGTTGATCTCTTATTTCGGCTTGGTGATTGCCGCCCTGGTGCGGGTGCTGATCCATCCGCGGCGGCTGCGCACGACCGCCCTGGTCTATCACATGGACCATACCGGGCTGCGCTGCTTGCCGATCCTGGGGCTGCTGTCATTTTTAATCGGAGTCGTGCTGGCCTATCAGGGCGCGGAGCAGTTGCGCCGCCTCGCCGCTGAAATCTACGTGGTCAATCTGCTCGGACTGTCGATTCTGCGGGAAATCGGCATCCTGATTACCGCGATTATCGTTGCCGGCCGTTCGGGCTCGGCCTTCACCGCTCAGATCGGCACCATGAAGGTCAACCAGGAAATCGACGCCATGCGCACGCTCGGGCTTGATCCGATCGAGATGCTGGTGGTGCCGCGGATTCTGGCGCTGATGCTGGTGATGCCGCTGCTGGCTTTCTTCGCCAACATGGTCGCCTTGCTGGGGGGTGCGACCATGAGCTATATCCTGCTCGACATTAACTTTTACCAGTTCGTCAATCAGATGCGCATACCCATCGATTTCTGGGATGCCATGGTGGCCATGATCAAGGCTCCGGTGTTTGCGCTGGTGATCGCCATGGTCGGGTGCTACGAGGGCCTGCTGGTTTCCGGAAGCGCGGAAAGTGTCGGCTTGCGCACGACCAAGTCGGTGGTCGAGTCCATCTTTCTGGTCATCGTCCTGAACGCCTTCTTTTCGATCCTGTTTCAGTTGCTTCACATCTGAATGCGCATGGACAATTTACCCTCGTTTATCGTTGCTCCGGACATCGTGCTTCAGGTGCGCGGACTGGTCACCCGGTTCGGCGGCCATACCGTTCATGAAGGGGCCGATCTCGACGTTCTCCGCGGCGAGGTGCTGGGCGTGGTCGGAGCGTCCGGCTCGGGCAAATCGGTGCTGCTCAAAGCGGTGGTCGGGCTGATCCGGCCGATTGCCGGTCATATTCGGGTACTGGGTCACGAGCTGGGCATACTGTCCGACACCCGGCGAATCGCGCTTCAATCGCGCTGCGGCGTGCTGTTTCAGGATGGCGCACTGTTCAGTTCACTGACCGTGGCGCAGAATGTGGCGGTGCCGTTGGTTGAACATACCGAACTGAGCCGCCCCCTGATCGATGAGATCGTCCGAGTCAAAATCGCGATGGTCGGTCTGCCCGCCGATGCCGCACTGAAATACCCGGCCGAGCTGTCGGGCGGCATGCGCAAGCGTGCCGGGCTGGCGCGCGCCCTGGCACTGGATCCGGAGATATTATTGCTCGATGAGCCGACCGCCGGCCTGGACCCGATCGGCGCGGCCGCGTTCGACGAGTTGATCGGCTCGCTTCAACAGGGTTTAGGGCTGACCGTATTCATGGTAACTCACGATCTGGACAGTCTTGCAGCCATTTGCGACCGCATCGCCGTGCTTTTGGACCGTAAGCTGCTGGTCGGCACGCTCGACAGTTTGCGGCAGGAAACCAACCCGTGGATTCGGGACTATTTCGGCGGGCCGCGCGGTCGAGCCGCCTTTCATTCCAGGAGTTGAGACGGCCATGGAAGCCCGCGCCCACCATTTCTTCGTCGGCCTGTTCGTACTGGTACTGGCCAGCGCGCTCGTCGCCTTTACCCTGTGGGTCGCCAAAGTCGAACTCGGCGAGCGCCGCCCGCCCTATTACATCTATTTCAACGGCTCGGTTACCGGGCTGAAAGAAGGCAGTTCGGTTCGCTATCGCGGGATTCTGGTCGGCACGGTTTCGGAAATGCGAATCGACCCCGAGAACGCCGAGCGGGTGCGGATTAAGGTCAGTCTGGACGCCACCACGCCGATTAAATCGGATGCCGTCGCCTCGCTGGAAATGTCTGGTCTGACCGGGAATGCTTATATTCAGATTACCGGCGGCAGCCGTGAGGCCCCGTTAATTGAAAGACATGGCGCTGAAACCCCGGTTATCGTGTCGAAATCCTCCGGCATGGCCGAAGTGTTTGAAAGCGCGCCCCGTCTGGCCCGCCAGCTTTCCGAGATCGGGGATCGCCTGACCCGCTTGCTTTCGCCCGAAAACGAGCGCCGGATGACCGCCTCGCTCGACAATATTCACGATATGAGCGCCAATCTCGCCGCCTCCGCCCGCGATGTCAGCACCACCATGGCAGTGGTCAAAACCACGGCCGTCAATGTCGACGTCATGATGACCGACGCAAAACGCCAAACCGCAGCCATTGTGGACAGCGCCGACAGCACGCTGGCGCATGTCCGCACCACGCTCGACAGTCTTGACGGCCATGCAAACGTCGCCATGGGTGAAGCGGTCAAGACTTCGGCCGAGGCGCGCGAGCTTTCACACTCGCTGCGTCAATTGTCCGACGAGCTGGGCGCATTGATCAAGGAAAACCGGGTTCCGGTCCGTGACTTTACCAGCGTCGGCCTTTACGAATTGTCGCTGTTGATTTCCGAAATGCGCGAACTGACCACCAGCCTGTCGCGAGTCAGCTCTCAGATCGAAAAAGGACCGATGGGCTTTTTGTTCAGCGGCACCCGGCCGGAGCCCGAAAAGGGAAAATAGCGGGCGTTGCCGTCACGACCGATCCGCTTTGCACAAACGGCCGGTCAGGAGTAATATTGTGGTATGAACGCGTTTTCAGCTATGCGTTCTTAATCGACCGGTCCCTCATGCCCGGCCGATCACGGATGGCGAGAGTATGACCGAGCACCTGACCCAAAACGACGTTGCCAAGCTGCTGACCGATCCGTCACCGGATCACCGCGCGCAGTTGGCGGGCAAGGTCGCCGTTCATTTCGACCGAAACAAGTTAACCCCCGACGAACGCAAGATTGCGGAAGACATCATCCGTTTCATGGCGCGGGATACGGTCGAACGTGTGCGCCAGTCTTTGGCGGAGAACCTGAAAAGCTCTCCCGACCTGCCGCGCGACATCGCGCTGATCATGGCGCGGGATGTCGAATCGGTGGCGGTCCCGGTTTTATCGGTCTCGCGGGTGCTTTCCGAGTCCGACCTGATCGAAATCGTGCGCGGCGGCTCGCCCGCCAAGCAGTCCGCAATCGCGATTCGGCCCGAAGTTTCAGAAACTTTGGCCGATGAATTGATCGAGGTGGCCGACGAATCAGCAATCGCCGCCCTGGTCGGCAACGAAGGGGCCAAGCTCGGCGAAAATCACCTGAACAAGGTGATCGACCGATTCGGGGACAGCGCTTCCGTCCAGTATCCGCTGGTGCGCCGCTCGCGGCTGCCACTGACCGTGGCCGAGCGGTTGGTGACCCTGGTTTCGGAAAATCTCCAGCAATATTTGGTCACTCATCACGAGTTGCCCGACGATGTCGCGTCGAGTCTGGTGCTGAAAAGCCGCGAGCGCGCCACCGTCAATCTTTTTACCGGCGAGTCGGACGAAGCGGCGGTGGTCCGTCTGGTCACCCAGCTGGTCGAGGGCGGGCGGCTGACGCCGTCGCTGTTAATTCGCTCGCTGTGTACCGGCGACATGACATTTTTCGAAGTCGCCCTGTCCCATCTGGCCGGCGTCCCCCTGACCAACGCCCGTTTGCTGATTCACGACGGCGGCAGGCTCGGCCTGAAGTCGCTTTACGATAAAGCCGGACTGCCGGCAAACCGTCTGCCGGTGGTTCGGATTGCGGTCGATGTTGCCCATGAAACCCCCTTCGACGGCGAGGCGCATGACCGGGAACGCCATAGCCGGCGCATGATCGAGCGTATTCTTACGCAATATGAAGAGCTGGAAACGACCGACATCGACTATTTACTGAACAAACTCGGTGATATTGCGCGCTCCGATGCGTGATTCCCCACCCTTTTTGTGACCCGCCCTTGTTGTGAAAGGTTTGCGTCATTCCTACCCCCAATTTTATGTCAGCCGAGCTTGTTGCCCTTACTCAGGTCGTGCTGATCGATCTCGTCCTGGCCGGAGATAACGCCATCGTCGTTGGCATGGCGGCCGCCGGAGTTGAGCGTGCGCAGCGGCTGAAGGTGGTTTTCTGGGGTGTAAGCGCCGCAGTTATCCTCCGTGTTGCGTTTTCGCTGGTTGCCGTCCAATTGTTGGCCGTGGTCGGATTGACCTTGGCAGGCGGTTTGTTGTTGCTTTGGGTGTGCGTGAAGTTGTTCCGGGAAACCCGCACGGCCGCGGCGCATCACGCTAAACATAAACATCACGACGGCGACTCGGACGACTCCAACACTGAAGTCGATGATACGGATGCACCGCGCAAATCGATGCGCACCGCCATCGGCCAAATCGTGGTTGCCGATATTTCAATGTCGCTCGACAATGTGCTGGCAGTCGCCGGAGCAGCGCGCGAGCATTCCACGGCGTTGGTGATCGGACTGTTGCTGTCGGTCGCCTTGATGGGCGTGGCTGCGACGGTCATTGCCCCGATGTTCAAACGCTGGCCCTGGATCGCCTATATCGGGCTGGCGGTGATTTTCTACGTCGCCGTGGAGATGATCTGGACCGGCAGTCATGAGCTGGTCGTCCTGGCCCAAAGCCGGCTTTAACGGCCGTTACGGCTGCCGAGTCGCACACGCCTTAACCACCTCGACCACGGCGGCCTTGCCCGTGTCGTCGAGGTGGTTCTCGCGGAACCGGACCCACAGACTGCGACCGCGCAAATCATCAACCACACAGCGGCAATAGCCGGCACAGCGCGTAAAGCTGGCGCCGGCCTGCTCGCAATTGACCTGACAACTGCTGAGAAAGCCTTCGGTCCGCGGTGCGACCGCCATGCCGGGTTCGGTACGGAGCGCCGCAGTGTCAGCGCCCAGGCCACCTGCCCCGCTTACCTGCGCCACCAACCAGATTGCTCCGAACAACACGGGCTGGTGCAGCAGATAAACCGAAAGACTGTGCCGGCCGGCAAAACGCAACGCCCGTAAAGGCGCGAATACCGGGCGCCACTCGGTCAAAATCCCGAGTCGGCCATACCCCGGCGCCCGAACCATCAACCGCCCGAGCCCGATCCCGGCCAGCACGACACCGAACCACGGGAACAAGGGCACGAAATCATTGCTCCGCGGCGCCCCCGTGCCTAAGCCGATCCAAATCAGCCAAGGGCTGTCGAAAACAGGCCAAGCCACCATCTCGGGTAGGGTCAGGAAAAAAACCGACGCTGCAAAGGTAAGAACTACCGGAAGTTCAATGAAAACCAGACCAAGTATCGATGCCACCGCTATATGATGGAGAACCCCGAAGAAAATAAAGGAATCGGGCATGATCCATGCGGTAACTATTGTAATAGCAACCGCAGCCGCCACAATCACCAGTAGCCGCCGCACAACATTGCCCGACCGAACACCGTCCCGATTGGCCAGCACCAAGCTGATCCCGACCAGGCCGAGAAAAAGGGACACGATCAGCGTACGGGCCGCCAGCCAATACGGATTTCCCAATAGATCGAATCGTGTCAACCCGAACCAAGTCGTATCCCAGCACGCATGGTAGAGCATCATTAAAACAATGGCGCCGCCCCGAATCAAATCGATTGCCGCAACTCGAGTCGCCGCTTCAGCCGCGAAAAACCGGCCGAATAAGGGTAAGCCGACGCCACGCATGACATTATCCTCGGGTTGGAAACACCGAAACCGCGCCGTGCGCCCGGTCCGACCGCCAGCCATCACCCTGCACCGGGACAGGGTTGTTGCTCAAGTCGGGATTTCTTGCACGCGGGGCTTTACTCCGTGTCAACACTTAAGCCTTAATGATTGGTATCAGCTCGACCGGCCGTTCCATTCCATTTCGAACCAAACCCGCTCTTCATCGGGACATAAGTCAAGGAGGATCACCAGAATGCAAGTCGCCGACATTCTTAAGACAAAAGGGGCGGAGGTCGTTACCATTCAACAAACGGCAACCATCGAAGCCGCCGCGAAAGTCCTGCGCGACCGGAAATTCGGTGCTTTGATCGTGACCGGTGCCGGCGGCACCATGGTCGGCATCATGTCCGAACGCGACATCATTCGCGTTGTTGGCGAGATGGGCGCCAACAGCCTGTTGCTCAAGGTTCAGGACATCATGACCCGTAATGTCCGCACCTGCCGACCGGAAGATTCCCTCGATTCGCTGATGCAACTCATGTCGAAACACCGCATCCGGCACATCCCCATCCTTGACGGTGAGAAACTCGTCGGTCTGATCAGTCAAACCGACCTGATCAAGACGTTTATTGCCGAGCAAACCGCACAGGTTCAGGCCATGAAGAACCTGAACCTCGCAAAGAAGTGATCCGCCGGAGGGGTCGGGTCGCCCCGGCCCCTCGTCGCTTCAGCTCAGGACCAGATCGTCGCGGTGAATCATTTCATCGCGACCGCGAAAGCCGATGATTTTCTCAATTTCCGCGCTGCGACGGCCGGCAATGCGGCGGGCGTCCTCAGCGGCATAGGCGGACAGGCCGCGGGCAACTTCGCGTCTTCGAAGATCATGCACGGCAACCAAGTCACCACGCTGAAAGCTGCCGTCGACCGCCACCATCCCGGCCGGAAGCAGGCTTTTGCCGGCGCCCAGGGCCTTAACCGCACCGTCGTCGACCACCAGCGTACCGGCAACATTCAGGTGACCGGCAATCCAGCGCTTACGCGCGGTCAACGGCTCTGCCGAGGGCAGGAACCAAGTGCAGGGCGCCCCCCCCTCGTCGGCCGGCTTTTCCAGCGCCGCGAGGGCATGCGCCCGCTTGCCCTTGGCGATCACCATTCGGCACCCGGCAGACATTGCGATTCGCGCCGCCATGATTTTGGTCACCATGCCACCCGAGCCGTATCCGGACCCCGGCTCTCCCGCAACCGCTTCGATCTCCGGCGTTAGCGCCGTCACCACGGGAATCAAGGTCGCTCCGGCATCCAGACGCGGGTCGGCCGTGTAAAGCCCGTCGATGTCGGACAGCAAAACCAGGGTATCGGCGCTGATCATCTGCGCCACCCGGGCCGCCAACCGATCATTATCGCCAAAGCGGATTTCCGCAGTCCCGACCGTGTCGTTCTCGTTGATGACCGGCACCGCACCAAGCTTCAACAAGGTGTCGATGGTTGCCCGGGCGTTCAGATGACGACGGCGCGCCTCTGTGTCGTCGAGGGTGAGCAGTACCTGAGCCACCGTGATGTCATGGCGGGCCAGCGTTTCCTGATAGGCATGAGCCAAGCGGATTTGACCGGTCGCTGCGGCCGCCTGCTTCTCTTCCAGACGCAACGGCCGCCCGGTCAGGCCCAGATGCTCACGCCCGGCCGCCACCGCACCGGAGGTGACGATGACGACCTCCTGGCCGCGTGCCCGGCACGCCGCCACGTCGTCGGCGATGGCATCAAGCCAGTCTCGACGAATCTTGTGGGTATGGCCGTCAACCAGCAAGGACGAACCGATTTTGATGACCAACCGCTTGGCATCACGTACGGTCCGCACGGCGCCGCCATCACGCATAGTCACCGCCTTCACCCGATTCGGCACTGCGCGCGTCACGAATACGCCGAAGCAAGGCGTACAGCACCGCCTCGACCCCTTGATGGGTTGCCCCGGACAACGTCATCACCGGCTGCCCCGCGGCCTCTGCCAGCGCCGCCGCCTTTTCCGCAATCTCTTCCGGATCGAGCGCATCGCACTTGTTCAGCGCGACCAGCACATTCTTCTCGGCAAGCCCATGGCCGTAGGCGTCCAACTCACCCCGAACCACGTCGTAGGATTCAACCACATCGTCTGCGGTACCATCCACCAAATGCAGCAGCACCCGAGTCCGCTCGACATGGCCGAGGAAACGGTCACCCAGTCCGGCCCCGTCATGGGCGCCTTCGATCAGGCCCGGAATATCGGCCATCACGAATTCATCCTGTCCGAGCGTGACCACACCGAGATGAGGAGTGAGGGTGGTAAACGGGTAATCGGCAATCTTCGGCCGCGCCCGCGAGCACACCGACAGGAAAGTTGATTTTCCGGCGTTGGGCAACCCGACCAGCCCGGCATCGGCAATCAGTTTAAGCCGCAGCCAGACCCAGCGCTCTTGCCCCGGCCAGCCCGGAGTCGATTGCCGGGGCGCGCGGTTGGTCGAGGATTTATAGTGGAGGTTGCCGAACCCGCCATCCCCGCCCTTGAGCAAAACCACCCGCTGCCCGGCCTCCGTCATGTCGGCCAGCACGGTCTCGCGGTCATCATCATCGATGATCTGCGTGCCGACCGGCACCCTCAGCACGACATCGTCGCCATGCCCGCCGGTGCGCTGGCGCCCCATGCCATGGTGGCCGCGCTGAGCCTTGAAATGTTGGGCATAACGGTAGTCGATCAGGGTATTCAGCCCGTCCACCGCTTCGATCACGACATCGCCGCCCCGGCCGCCGTCGCCGCCGTCGGGTCCGCCGAACTCGATAAATTTCTCGCGCCGGAACCCGACGCACCCGGCGCCGCCGTCACCACTGCGCAGATAGACTTTAGCTTGATCAAGGAATTTCATGGGAGTGCTGTTTTAAAACCCAAAAGGGTGAACAGGTCGAGATTGCCGGCCCGGAGAAGATGATAAACAATCAACAAAAGCACAGAATAAGCCAACGCTGCGACCATGCTCTGCCATACCCCGTACCAAAAGCCGTGTCGTGGGGGATGTCGGCCGGCATATTCTTTCAATGCACGCCGAGCTTCTTCTCTATAAGATTCGATTTCATTATCTGTAAAACTATTTACAATCGCGTCCAATTTTTCTGCGGTAACCGTTGCATTTTCATAAATTTCAAATGCCCGCGCTTTATCCCATTTCCAAAAATTCAACATTCCCAAAGTATAAATTTCACTGATCCACCGGTCGTTGTTCTTTTCCCTGATTTTCAAAATATTCAAAAAAAGCTCACGCTCGCACTTCTTCATTTCCCCTTCCTTCTGAAGGCCTTCCGCACATCTTCCGATAAAGCACGCTCACCGATCTCATCCCCGAGCGGGGTGACATACTGATCCTGATTCTGCCAACCTGCCGCCAAGCGCCCAGCGACAGCACTCCCGACAACCGCACCCAGCACGACAACCGACACCGAAGCACCAAAAGCGGTTCCAAGCGCCCCGCCAATGAAAGCCCCGAGCGTCGCCCCGTTCACGGCACTATTCGCACCGAGATGCGTACCAATCGACATTTGCCGTCTCCCACCAATATCTTGACAATGTAACGCACAAAGCCCCGGCAAACAAGCCGGGGCTTTGCGACGGTAACACGGATATGGCGTCGAGAGAACGGTTATTCAGCCGCTATCTGAGCTGGAACCGCTATCTGAGCCGGAACGATCGAAACGAAAGTCCGACCGGCCTTGCCGACGTGGAATGCCACGGCGCCGTCAGCCAGCGCAAACAAGGTATGATCGGTTCCGATCCCGACATTTTTGCCGGGGTGGAATTTGGTGCCACGCTGGCGAACCAGAATGTTGCCGGCCGGCACGACCTGACCGCCGAAACGCTTAACGCCAAGGCGTTGTCCAGCGCTATCGCGGCCGTTGCGGGAGCTGCCGCCTGCCTTTTTATGAGCCATAAGTTCCTGCCCTCAGGCGCTCGCGCCCGAATGATTGATTCCGGTGATACGCAGCACGGTCAGATCCTGACGGTGCCCGTTCTTGCGCCGGTAGTTCTGGCGGCGCTTCTTCTTGAAGACGATCAGCTTCGGACCGCGGTCCTGGGCAATCACCTCTGCGGTGACGCTGGCTTCGGCAACCAACGGGGTGCCTACCGACACCTCCGCGCCACTGCCGACCATCAACACTTCATCAAGCTGGATTGCGGCTCCCGCCTCACCCGCCAACCGTTCCACACGGATGACGTCGCCGCTGGCGACCTTGTATTGCTTGCCGCCGGTACGAATTACTGCAAACATCGTCGTCACTGCCGTTCAAAAGAAAGCGCGCGGCGAGCCCGGCCGGGCCGCTCGCGGGAAACGCCGTGTATAACGCCGGAGGCCCGGCTGTCAACAAGTTTGGCAACGGGCACGCCCGGTGCAAACCGGCAACGCCCTGCTAAAACATGCCCCGGACCCTGAAAGATACGTCTCCGGAGCTTGCCGCGGCGGCGGACAGGGTTATAATCGGCCGGTTCCGAAGGAGTTTCTTCCGGGATTGCTTTTGTCTATACCCGATAGTCAATCCGCTCATAATCGACCGCCAAAGCCCCGGCATCGGCGAATTGCGACAGGAATCAGAATCATGCGCTGGACTGCTTTGTTGATTGTATTCATGGTGATTGTCGCGGGGGCGATTGTCGCGAGCCCGTTCCGCCCCGCCGCAGCCGCGGAGTTCGCAAAGGGCAATCCGGATTTCGGTCCCGAGGGCGTGTGGAACGCCACCTGTGATATCGATCGCATGACGGACGTCAAAACCTGCCGACTTTTGATTTACCGCATGTTCGACGATGGCCGCGACACCGGCTATATCGCCATCAGTGTCATTCCGACTGGCAACGACTATAATCTGTTTCTGACCTCCAGCCAGGGCCTGATCCAGAACTGCGCCCTGCGCGTTGACCGCCAGCCCCGGGCCGAAACTCAGATTGCCACGATCAATATGTGCATGTTCCCGAACTTTGTCGGCAGCCGTCTGCTCGATCAGTTCAAAAACGGCACGACTATTCTGGGCCGCATGAATTTCGTGCGAGCCGGCCGACGCGATATTGATTTTACGCTTAACGGGTTCTCACGCGCCTTTGACGAGATGGTGCGCAGCTTACAATAGCAGCCCGGCCATAACGCCCGGGCTGCATCGGCCCGGGATCATGCGGCGTCGGTCACCGATTGGACCCGGTTGGCGCCACCGGCGCGAATAAAAACGGCAAGCTTACTTTCATGCACACTAAGATGAACCACAAGCCAGTTCAAGAGCAGGCCTGACATTTCGTCAACAATCATCAAGTCTACCGGGCGTGATGTAAATCTGTCGAGAACGGAAATAATGTGAGCATGGTCCTTCCGGTGAGAATCTAAATCCGGATAATGGATCATCTCCATAATATGCTCTTCTTCGACCAAGTGATGAGAAAAATAACTGCAAAATTGGTCGAGCAGCCCGTTGATCATCGCCTCGGTATGGGTATCATTCAATAACTCATAAAGCTGATTACCCAAATCGATAACTTGTCGGTGGTCCCGATCCAACCACTCGACTCCGGTTTCAAACGCTGGATTCCATTCGATCAGCATGACGCTACTTTCGTAAACAGGATTTCGGCACGAACACGTTCATGGCGTGATATTGCGGGCGATTCGAAAGCCGAGAAAAACACTGCGCATGCCCGGCGTATCGCGATCACGTTGAGCCGCGCGCACATTGCGGGGCTGATCGACCCAGGAACCGCCGCGAATGACATGAAACTCGCAGCTTCCCGTGGTCCAGGCCACGCCCTCGGCGGGAGCATCCTTGTAATTGTCGTGCCAGCAATCCTCGACCCACTCGGCGACATTGCCAAGCATGTCGAACAGGCCGAAACGGTTGACTGAAAACGATCCGACCGGGGCCGGACGCTGACCGTCCCACCGGCTGCCGCAGCCCTGACAATTGGCGTAATTACGACCGATCGCTTTACCCCAGGGCCGGGGCGTGGCGGTACCGGTGCGGGTCACATACTCCCATTCGGATTCGGATAGAAGACGGTAGCGCTGCTTGAGCGCGCCGCTCAGCCAATCGACATAGGCCCTGGCATCGTCCCAGGAAACGCAGACCACCGGGTCATGATCGGTCTGGCCATAACCGGGCAAACGCCAGTTACGCTCTTCCAGCAGCTTCCATTGCCGATTCGAAGAGAGCCAGCAGCCATCCATCTTACGGCCGGTCGCTTGAATAAAGCGGGAGAATTCACCGACCGTCACCTCGTAACGGCTGACCGCGAAAGCCTGGTTGACGGCAACCTTATGCCTTGGCTCGGCCCGGCCACGGAAACGCGCGGGAACCTCCTCGGCCTCCTCCTCACCGGGCGCGACACCCATGGAGAAATCCCCCAGCGGCATCACCACCATCTCGGGGCAATCGCTGCAATCCCGGAACACGGTGCCGACCAGCATCAGCGGACTACCGCCCGGCAGCGCTCCCATCGCGACCTGAACCGGCGCTTCGGCGTGCTCCGCACGACTCACATCTGCGTGCTCCGCACGACTCACATCGGCGTGCTCCGCACGACTCACATCGGCGTGCTGAGCACGACTCGGAGTCGCAGGCAGGGCAGCGATGCCAACCAAAAACAAGACGAGCAGCCACAGCCGAATATTCATCATCACGCCCTTTTTCCCGTGCCCGGAAGCCGACAAGTTCCGCATGCAAATGCATACCTTGATACATCAAAAGCCGCCACCCTGGAACGGCCGTCCGGTGGCAAGCGTCACCATATGGGCAAGCATCATGATCGCCACCAGCGCCGCGAGCGCCATGACCGGAATCGGGGGCCACATACGCGGCCGCGCTAAATCAATCGGCTGATTTGCGGCCCTGTTGGCCGCAACGAACAGCGCCACCGCTGCCACAAGCAGGCAGGTGGTTTCAATCCAGCCAAGCTCCACGAGGGTACCTCCGCTCTTCCATCCGCACTCGACAATTCTCATAATAGCGCAGTGAAACAAGCGTGAACCAAGGCCATGACCGAAAATCCGTTCCCTCCCGCTCCCGCGACCTCCACCGATGAGCCCCTGCTTCACGGTGAGGCCGAACGGCCACAACCCGTCGCGCAGCCGCCGGGGGAAATCGGCGGCCCCCGCGGCCCCGAACCCACCCGCTTCGGCGACTGGGAATGTAAGGGGCGCTGCTCCGACTTTTAATCGGCATACGTAAGTAGGTAGGATTATCAGCCTAGATACTTCTTGATTTGTTCCCCCTGCACGCGCTATCGTCAAGCAAGAGAAAAGACGGAGAGCGCGATGACAATCAAGCGGTATCGGTTATGGAGTCCGCGCCGGCCGGTCCTGTGCGTGTTATTGTTCTTTGCTCTGGTTGCCGACGGGAAAGCTGAGCATTTATCGCGCGAGGTTCTGGATGGCCCGGTCACGGTCGACGTGATCCGAGTCATCGACGGGGACACCATTGTCGTGCGCGCACACCCGTGGCTCGGCCTTTTTGTTGAAACCCGGGTTCGGCTTGAGGGAATCGATGCGCCCGAACTGCGGGGACATTGTGACAGCGAAAAAGCGCTGGCCGAACAAGCCCGGACGCGACTGGCGGAATTGCTGGCGACCGGTCCGGCTCGACTCGGCGAGATCCGCAATGACAAATATGGCGGCCGGGTTCGAGCCCGTGTGTTTAATCAAGCCGGCACCGATCTCGGGGCCGCGCTGATCGCAGCCGGCCTGGCCCGCCCCTATCACGGTGAACGACGCCGGCCCTGGTGTCCCGCTAATAACGGCTGAGACGGCTGTCGACACTGACGACTGAGACGGCTTTTGCCCGCGCACCGGTTTCGCTATGCTTGCGACCGCATCATAAGCAAAGGCCGGACGGCGTGGAAAACTGGACGAATGAGCTGGTCGGCAGGATTGCCGAGCTTGAGACCATCGGGCTTAAGAATGTCGACCGCATTACCGGCTGGGTCACGGAGGCCATGCAGCGGCTGCCCGCACTCGATGAGTTGCGCGCCCGGGCGGAGGCATGGCCCCCGGTGGCCGCCGTCATTCTGATCTGTTTGCTGATACTGGTTCGGCGGCACGGTCGTCACCGCACGGACTTGGCCGCCACTCTGCGCCTGTCCGCCCGGATGCGCGCCTTTGCCAATGCACGCGCCGACGGCACCGACCGCGCGGTCGACTCGGTTGACGGCTTATTGACCGCCTTGCGCGAGCAAGCCCGAAATGACGGCGGTGCCTTTGAACGGGCGCAGCGGCTTGAGCAACGCGGCAAGCATCTGACACAGACCGTCACCACCTTATCCGGGCTCGCCCGCGGTTGGTCGCGCTCGGCGCGTGCGATCGAGCGGGCTTTGGCCGCTCTGCATGCCGGCGACGCCACGGCCGCGCGCCATGTCTTGCGGGCTTTGGGCGCTGCCATGGTTCGACGGGGCAGAGACGAACAGGCGGCCAGTGCGCTGCTGGTCCGTCACCTTGCCGCCGTGACCTTTGTTCATGACCCCGCGGCGGCGCTGGAGCCGGCGCTCTGGACCACGGAACACCGACCGGAGGTTCCCGATTCGTGGAGCCTGCTGGCGATCGTCGCCGCCGAAGCGAAAGAATGGGAGCGCGCCCGCACCGCCAGCGAAAAAGTGCTGAGCCTGGGCATCGATCGCACCTTGCTGGCCGGGGCGCTGTGCACGCTGGCCGAAGTTCATACCGCAGGCGAGCGCTTCGACCGGGCCGAAGAGTATTTCCGTATCGCCCTGACCTATCAGGCCGGGTTCGAGCGTCCGGACAGCATGATCCGGACCTATATCGGCCTGTCCGATATTTACATCTGGCGCAGCGACTGGAGCAAAGCCGGCGAGGCGCTGTCCAAGGCGCTCGCCCTGGAGACCGATCTTACCGGACGGGCGGAGCTGGAACGCCGTGCGGGCTCGGTATCCCGGCGCAGCGGCAACGCGATCGATGCTTGCGCCCATTGGACACGGGCACGCAATCTTTGCCGTGAACTCGGGGATACCGACACCGTGAACCGTCTCGAGACCATGATCGCCCACGCCCACAAAGAAGCCGTGCCAAGCCATGACTGAAATCACGACACCCCTTATCAACATCGTCCCGACCATCATCGGGCGGGTTGCCGCCGTCACCGGCACCCGGGTGACCGGGATCCTGGAGCAACCGCAGGTTCGACCGGGAGGACGGCCGGTTCGAGTCGGTGATCTGGTCAAGATGGAGACACCGGGCGCGATTATTTTCGGTGTGGTTGACCGGCTCGACGGCCGCGGGGCGGAACCGACGGTCGAGACCGATCTGCTCGGCCAAATTCTGCTGGCGCCCGAAGCCGGCGGCAGCGGCCGCTTCGAGCTGGGGGTTTCGGCCTATCCGACGCTCGGCGACCCGATGCTGTCCACCGGAACCGAGGACGCGGCCAAGGTCTATGCCCGCCCCGATGCCGCCAACATGCGGGTCGGAATCATCCACCAGGATCCCTATCTGCCGGCTTACCTTGCCACCGATGATTTATTGGCCAAGCATTTCGCGGTGTTGGGCTCAACCGGGTCGGGCAAGTCGTGCACGGTGACTTTGTTGCTGCGCAACATTCTCGGCGCCAATCCGCACGCCCATGTGCTTTTGCTCGATCCTCACAACGAGTACCGCACCGCCTTTACTGATCTGGCCGAAGTGATCACGCCGGCTAATCTTCATCTGCCGTCCTGGCTGTTGAATTTCGAAGAGCTGGTCGAGGTGCTGGTCAGTAAGGAGGGCTCGGATCGGGTCGCGCAAACCTCCATCCTCAAGGAAGCGGTGCTTCAGGCGCGCCGGGCCTATGTTCAGGCCGGGCAGGATAACGGCCACATCACCGTGGACACGCCGACCCCGTTCCGGCTTTCGGAGTTAAAGCATCTGTTGAACGGGGCGATGGGCAAGCTGGAAAAAGCCGAGCCGACCGCACCCTATCTGCGGCTGTTGTCGCGGCTGGACAGTCTGGTCAATGACCGCCGCTTTTCCTTCATGTTTTCCGGGTTGATGGTGCGCGACACCATGGCCGAGATTCTGTCGCGCGTCCTGCGCATTCCGGTTGCGGGCAAGCCGATCACGATTCTCGATCTGTCCGCGGTGCCGTCCGAGATCGTCGATGTCGTGGTCTCGGTGATGGCGCGCACGATCTTCGACTTTGCGCTGTGGAGTACCAAGGTTCAGCCGGTGCCGCTGCTGCTGGTGTGCGAGGAGGCCCACCGCTACGCCCCCCGCCGTGACGATCTCGGGTTCGGTCCGACCAAGACCGCAATCGGGCGCATCGCCAAGGAGGGACGGAAATATGGCGTCTCGGTCGGGTTGGTCAGCCAGCGCCCGTCCGAAGTCGATACCTCGATCCTGTCGCAATGCGGCACCGTGATCGCGCTACGCATGAGCAATGAGCAGGATCAGGAGTTCGTGCGCCGCATTCTGCCCGAAGGTGCGCGCGGCCTGATCAGCACCCTGCCCTCGCTCCGCCCGCGCGAAGGCGTGGTGGTCGGGGTCGGCGCCTCGGTGCCCATGCGCATCTCGTTCGACACGCTGGCGCCCGAGCACCGGCCGCGCTCCGGCAGTGCCCGCTTCTCGGAAGCCTGGCAGGAGGATACCGCCGACCTTTCAGCCGTCGAGCAAACCATCGAGCGCTGGCGCTATCAGAGACGGTCGTGAAGAGAGTGACGTAAGGCTATGCGCACTAAAGTCCTGGTTCTCTATACCGGCGGTACGATCGGCGCGGTGCCGGAAGTTCCCGATCATTCGGCCGGACCGCTACGCCCGGCCGGCAAGGAACGGCTGCGACCCTATATCCCCAATCCGCTCGGCGGGATCGCGTGGGATATTATCGGTTTGACCGACGAGAACGGTGCTCCGGTGCCGCCGCTGGATTCCGCCTCGGTCGGACCGAAACAGTGGCTGTGGATGGCGCGCGCGATCGAGCGCCATTATCCGGAGTACGACGGGTTCGTGATTCTGCACGGCACCGACACCATGGCCTATACCGGCTCGGCCCTGTCGTTCCTGCTGGAAAATTTGGCTAAGCCGGTGGTGATGACCGGCTCGCAATTGCCGATTTTTCAGACCGATACCGATGCCGTTATCAATTTCACCAATGCGCTCCGGGTCGCCGGCTATAAGGCCACCGGCCTGCCCCGGGTGCCGGAGGTGACCATCGCCTTTGCCGATCGCTTACTGCGCGCCAACCGTGCGACCAAGATTTCCACCATCAATCGGCGGGGCTTCGACTCGTTCAACCTGCCACCGCTCGGCAGCTTCGGTGAGCACGTCAGTATCAATACCGAACTGATCCGCAAAACGCCCGAGCCCGGACAATATCCGTTCTTCGTTTATCCGAAACTCGACAGCCGCATGATGCCGTTTTCGATTTTCCCCGGCATGCGGACGGAGCATCTCAAAAGCATACTCGATCTTTCGGACATCAAGGGCTTTGTGTTGCTGACCTTCGGCTCCGGCAACGCCCCGGACGATACGGATTTTCTCCGGGTGGTCTCCGACGCCGTCCGGGCGGGCAAGACCATCGTCAATGTCACTCAATGCCTTGAAGGCAAGGTCGAGATGGGACGTTACACCACCGGTTCCGGCTTGCAGGCGGCGGGCGTGATTTCCGGCCGGGACATGACTTTCGAGGCGGCGCTGACCAAGCTGATGTGGCTGTCGGGGAACCCGGAGAACGGCGACATGGCGGCGGAGATGCTGGTCGACCGGCGTGGCGAGCTGTCCTGATTTGCGCCGCTCATTGACAGGGCGGCGAAGCAATGCCACCTTGTATTGATGATTTTTGGGTATTAATGATTTTTGGAATCCGAAGGCGGTGAGTCCTTGAAAATAAACGGTCGCCTTGTTGCCACTCTGCTACTGACGACATTGCTCGCGCTGTCCTGTCCGCTTGCGCGCGCGGGCGAGCATGGCGGCGCGGCCCCGGCGGCTGCTCACGGCGGCGCAGCGGCGGCTCACGGCGGCGGGCATGGCGGCGAGGCCGAGGAAACCGCACCCGAAACCTTTGTCGTGCTTGATCTCTTCTCCGAAGCGCTGGAGGCCAGCGTTGCCGGCATCGGTATTAAGATTGCCGAGCTTAAGCCGAAGGTCGAGCATGTCAACGAGCTGTATAATAATGGGGAACATCACAAGGCGCTTGCTAAAACGCTCGGCATTTCAACCGAGCTCGTCCTTCTCGGCTTTTTGATCGAGACCCTGGGCGTGGGTGAGCTGTTTGTCTCGGCGCT
The DNA here is from genome assembly GCA_037147415.1 of Rhodospirillaceae bacterium. Lineage (GTDB taxonomy): Bacteria > Pseudomonadota > Alphaproteobacteria > Azospirillales > Azospirillaceae > BOG-933. The sequence continues at coordinate 33,493 of JBAWVF010000014.1, forward strand.
GTCGTTTTCCGGCAATTGGATATTTCAGCTGGCCCAATCAACCGCCGGCATCCTGGCCTCGACCAAAGTCGCCTTGTTCGCCGGTGAAAAGGTTGAAGAGGCGACCGAAGAGAAATACGAACACGATATTCACGCCGAGGCCAAGGCCAGAGCCAAGGCAGCAGCCCGGGCCGGCAAGCTCCAAGCTCCCAAGCCTCGCAAAACGCCGCAGCAGGACGCCGATTCTCATTTGAAGCAGGCCCCTTAAATCAACAGGCCGTCCTGCCCCGCCCGACCCCGGCCGGCCCTACCCGAAGGAAATTTTTTCTTGCCGAAAACGATAGCCGAATCATGACCACCGACAGTGCGCCGCGGGCGCTCGACCTGTCGCCACGGATGCTGGCGCTTGACCTGTTGTCGGCGGTCCTGCGCCGGCGGCGGGCGCTTGACGACGAGTTCGAAGCACTGATCGGGCGCTCGACACTGGAACCGCGCGACCGCGGCTTCGTTCGCTTGGTGGTGGCGACGGTCTTGCGCCGGCTCGGCCAGATCGACGCCGCGCTGGCCGCCGCGCTGGCTAAACCGGAATTGCCCAAGCCGGAGGTCCACGACCTGTTGCGGTTGGGCGCGGCCCAATTGCTGTTTCTCGACACGCCGGCTCATGCCGCCGTCAATACGACGGTGGAGTTGGCCGGAGCCTCCGCCGTCACCAAGGCTTACAAGCCGCTGATCAATGCCGTCATGCGCCGCCTGGGGCGCGAAGGTGCCGCTAAACTCGCCGGTCCTGACGCGGCCCGGCTCAACACGCCGGACCGGCTATGGTCCTCGTGGCAAGCGGCCTATGGCGCCGAGACCGCCTGGGCCATCACCACCGCCCATCTTCATGAAGCGCCGCTCGACCTGACGCTGAAAGACCCGGCGGACGCGCCCCGACTGGCCGAGGCACTGGACGCGGCGATCCTGCCGACCGGATCGCTGCGCCGGGCTGCCGGCGGATCGGTCGTTGACTTACCGGGGTTTGTCGAAGGCAGTTGGTGGGTTCAGGATGCCGCCGCCGCCCTGCCCGCCCGTCTGCTGGGCGACATCCGCAACCGGCTGGTGTTCGATCTGTGCGCGGCTCCCGGCGGCAAGACCGCTCAGTTGGCCGCAGCCGGGGCACAAACCATTGCGATCGACCGGGCCGGGAAGCGCCTGGAGCGGTTGCACGCCAATCTGCAACGCCTGGGCCTGAGCGCGGAGATCGTCACCGCCGATGCCACCGTTTGGCAACCGGAGCAAGCCGCCGATGCGATTCTACTGGACGCCCCGTGCAGTGCCAGCGGCACCATCCGGCGCCATCCCGACATTCCCCACCTGAAAGGCCCGGACGATATCGCCAAGCTCTCGGTGCTTCAGCGCCGTTTGCTTGAACGGGCGGTCGACCTGCTGCGGCCGGGCGGCGTGCTGGTTTATACCGTCTGCTCGCTCCAGCCCGAAGAAAGCGAACGGCAAATCGCCGCTCTGCTCGCCGCAGGCCACCCGGTTGAGCGCGTGCCGATTGCGGCGGACGAAATCGGCGGTCTTGCCGAAGCCATCACAGCCGCGGGCGATCTGCGCACCCTGCCCTGCCATTTGACTGAACTCGGCGGCATGGACGGGTTTTATGCCTGCCGCTTGCGGAAAAATTAAAGGCTCACCCCATAAACGCATACCGCAATGCAACATAAATTACGACTGCACTAGAAAGAGTGTAGCTATTCGTACATATGATCGATAGTATACCCTAAATCTTAAAAAGGATCGGGAGAACGATCCTGAAGATTAACGGGGGGAAACCATGCGGACATTAATACTCACGGGACTGGCCGCGGCCGTCCTGGCATTTCCGGCTGTAGCCGGACAAGATGCCATCACCATTGGCTTGACTGTTTCCGAGACCGGAGCCTTGAATGTCGATTCTACGGCTCAGATGAACGGCTTCCGTCTCTGGCAGGAACAGGTTAACGAGGGCGGCGGCATCTCGGTAGCCGACAAGAAATATAAAGTCAATTTTATCTCATATGACGACCAGTCTAAGGCCGACCGGGTTCAACAGCTTTACAGTCGGCTGATCATTCAGGATGATGCCGATTTTTTATTTAGTCCATATTCATCCGGATTAACCTCGACTGCGGCGATTGTTTCGGAACAATACGGCAAAGTCATGATTACCACCGGGGCGGCCGAGGACAAGACCTACACACTCGGCAACAAGTACCTGTTTCAGATGTACGCCCCGGCCACGACCTATCTTCGGGGCGCGCTTGATGCCTTGAAGGAGGTCAACCCCGGCGCCAAAGTCGCCTTTGCTTACAAGGATGACGGGTTCTCCAAGGCTGTTGTTGCCGGGGCGCGTGTCTATGCCGAAAAGATCGGACTGGCCAAGGCGTTCGATGAAGCCTACGCCCCCGGAACCACCGATTTCGGACCGATTATCAATAAGGTCGTCGCCTCCGGTGCCGATGCGATCGTCGGTGGCGGGCACTATGCCGATGGCGCGACGTTGGCGCGGCAATTGTTCGATCACAAGGCCCCGTTGAGCTTTATCAGCCTGTTGGTTGCTCCCGACAGCCCGAAATTCGCGGAATTGGGTGAAGCTGCGGCCGGGAACATCACCGCCCCGTCGCAATGGGCGCCACAGGCGGCTTATAAGGTGGCCTTCGGCCCGGAAGGAACCGCTTTTAATCAAAGCTACCGCCGGAAATACAACACTGAACCGAGCTATCACGCAGCCGGCGGTTATGCGGCCGGCGTCGTGTTGCAGCGGGCGATTGAGCAGGCAGACTCGCTCGACGGCGACAAAGTCACCGATGCCCTGAACAAGATAGACAACACGATCTTTTTCGGTCATGTCAAGTTTGCAGTCGATCCCGCCAACCACGGCCTGCAAATCGGTCACGACATGGTGATCGTGCAATGGCAGAACCAGGGCGGTACTTTAACCAAAGAAGTGATTTGGCCGAAAGACGCCCGGACCAAGCCTTTGGTTTATCCTCTACACTGATTTTCTTTTTTCAAATCGGAAACCGGAGAGCTGAATGTTCGGCATCCTCGCCTCCATGCTGGACGGAGTCCTGGTCGGCGCCGTTTACGGGTTGGCCGCCATCGGCCTGACCCTGATCTGGGGCGTCATGGACGTGATCAACCTCACCCATGGCGCCATGATCACTCTGGGCATGTTCGCCCTGTACCTCATCTTTGTTAAGACCGGGATCATGCCCTATGCGGCCTTGGTTCCGGTCGCCGTGATCGGGTTCGGCTTCGGTCTGGCGGTCTATTGGACCTCGGTTCACCGCGTGATCACCCGGCCGCCCTTGATGAGCCTGCTCTCCACCTTCGCCGTCAACATGGTGCTGATCGGTCTGGGCACCGCGCTTTGGAGCACCGACCTTTACAACGTGAATTACTCGGTTCCGGGGGTTACCGTGCAAGGGTTCACCTTTACCGGGAACCACATTCTGGCGGCACTGGCCGCAGCGCTGATTGCCGCCGGTTTATTCGTATTCTTGCAGCACACTCGTGAAGGAAAAGCGATTCGGGCCGTGGCCAGCAACCGGCGGGCGGCGGAGCTGATGGGTGTGCCCTCGACCCTGGTGCTGTCTCATGCCTTTGCGCTCGGGATTGCCATTGCCGCGGTTTCGGGCGCGCTGATCGCCACCTTGTTCCCGTTCGACGTGTTGAAGGGCAGCGTTTACGAGCTGAAAAGCTTCGTCGTCTGCGTTCTGGGCGGGTTGGGCAACCCGGCGGGCGCGCTGATGGGCGGCGTTTTGCTGGGCTTGATCGAGGGCGGCGTGACCCCCTTTATTCAAGTCAGCTGGGTTCCGGTGATTGAATTCGTGCTGTTCGTCCTGATCCTGATCGCCTTCCCCAACGGGTTGTTTGCCAGGGGCACCCGCCGATGAGCCTTTCCAAACCCTTTTTCTGGATCCTGGTGGCGGTGGTGGCGGTGTTCGCTTCCGTCCCCGGACTGACTAATAACGTTGCGCTCAGGGAAAGCCTGCTCTTGAGCGCCGTCTCCATTATTCTGGCCTCCAACCTCAATCTGATGATCGGCTTCACCGGTTACGTCAATTTCGGAAATATCGTCTTTTTCGGACTTGGCGGTTACTTCGGGGTGTGGCTGGTGGTGGTGGCGGGAGTAAACCTGTATATCGCGGCCCTGACGGGCGGATTGATGGTCAGCTTCATCGCTTTTTTGTTCGGCACCGGGATTTTGCGCCTGCGCGGCGCCTTTTTTGCGCTGGCCACCATCGGTATCGCCGAGGCGGTCAAGGCTTTTGTTTCCAATTTCGAGCCTTGGGGCGGCGCCACCGGGCTTTATTTGCCGCTCAGCACATTGATCGAGTTCGGCGGCGGCGGCAAAACCCGCATTGCCATGAACAACACGATGTGGACGGTCTATTACCTGATGATCGGGATCATGGCGGCGTCCTTGTTCCTCAGCTATTGGATCAAGCGTTCCAAATTCGGTCTCGGCTTGTTCGCAATCCGTGAAGATGAAGAGGCCGCAGCGGTATTGGGCGTCAATACACCACGGACCAAGGCCATCATTTACAGTGTCTCCGGCTTTTTGCCGGCGCTTGCGGGGGCTTTTTACTTCTTCAAGAGCGGTTTGATCAAACCGGAAGAAGCGTTCGACCTGCACCGCTCGATCGAGGCCATCGTCATGGTCATGCTGGGCGGGCAAGGCTCGATCACCGGTCCGGCGGTGGGCGCTCTGCTCTATGACCAATTGCGCGGTTATTTGCTGACCGACCCGGTTCTGTCCAGCTTTCAACTGGTGATCGCCGGGGCTCTGTTACTCGCCTGCGTTCTGTTCGTGCCGGGCGGGTTGATGGGCTGGATTTACGGACGTTGGCCGGCATTGCGGGGGATTCTGGAATGAGTACACTTCTGGAAGTCACCGGCCTGTCCAAAAGTTTCGGCGGGTTGCGGGCAGTCAACAACGTGTCGTTTCACGTCAACCGGGGGGAAATCCTCGGCTTGATCGGGCCGAACGGCGCGGGCAAGTCAACATTGTTCAATCTGGTCAACGGTGTATTGCCGCCGACCGAAGGCCGGGTTCTGTTTGACGGTCACGATATTACCGGAGCCCCGCCTTATAAGGTGGTGCGTCTGGGCTTGGCCCGCACATTCCAAATCGTTCGCCCGCTCAACGATATGTCGGTCCGGGAAAACTGCGTGGTCGGGGCCTGTTTCGGCCGGGAAAACCTGTCGCTCGCCGCCGCCCGCAAGGTTGCCGACGAAGTCATGGAGACCGTGGAGCTGGAGAGCCAAAAGGATATTCTGGCCTGTCACCTGACCATTGCTTTTAAAAAGCGCCTGGAAGTGGCCCGCGCCCTGTGTGCCCACCCGAAGCTGTTGTTGCTGGATGAAGTATTGGCGGGACTCAATCCTTCCGAAGTCGCACGGATGATCACGATCTTCCGCACGATCCGGGAGTCCGGGATCGCCATCCTCATGATTGAGCATTTGATGCAAGCCATCATGAGCCTGTCCGATCGTGTGGTGGTGCTGAACTTCGGTGAAAAGCTGGCGGAGGGTCCGCCTCTGGAGGTCACCAACGATCCGGTTGTGATCGAAGCCTATCTGGGCGACCCCGATATTGCCCACAAGCTTGAGGAGGATTAAAGCGATGAGCACGGAGCCCATCCTCTCGATCACCGATCTTCAGACCGGCTATGGCGAAGTCCAGGTCTTGTGGGGCATATCGCTGGCCGTGCGTCCCGGTCAAGTCACCACCATCATCGGGGCCAACGGGGCCGGCAAGACCACCACTCTTTATGCCACCATGGGCAGCGTACAACCCTGGAGCGGCAGTATCCGACTGAAGGGCGAGGATGTCACCACGCTGCCCGCTCATGCCAAGGCCCGGCGCGGCTTGGTTCTGGTGCCCGAAGGCCGGCAGTTGTTCAACAACATGACGGTCGATGAAAATCTGGAAATGGGCGCGTTCTCGCCCCGGGTGCGCGGCAATATCGAACACAACCGCGAGCGGGTGTTCGACCTGTTTCCGCGCTTGCGGGAACGGCGGGGACAAAAAGCCGGCACTTTTTCCGGCGGAGAACAACAAATGCTGGCGGTGGGCCGCGGTTTGATGGCCGAGCCCGAAGTCTTAATGATCGACGAGCTGTCACTCGGGCTTTCGCCGCTGATGGCGCAGCAACTGTTTCAGATACTCAAGCAGCTGAAACGACAAGGCACCACCATTTTATTGGTGGAACAGAATGTTCATCTGGCGCTGGCGCTCAGCGACTACGCCTATGTTCTGGCCGAAGGCCGTATCTTCCTTGAGGGTCCGGCCAAGGAGGTCGCCAATAATGCTCAGGTCAAAGAAGCTTATCTCGGGCATTAACGCTTAAATCGGCCAAGTGTCGCATTTATGTAAATTTTATAAAAAATAAACGTGACGGGGCGGGCTTTCGGCAGATCCGCTCTGCCGCGACATTACGTCGCATGATAGATTGGCGTTGCTTTTACCCGGTGCGCAGCCACCAATCCCTTTTCGGAGTTTTCCTTATGGCACAAAAGAGTTTTACCCTCGGGGCCGTCGCGCTCGCCGCTGCCGTAACCGGGGCGTTTGCCGCCTCCGGCACCGCCGTCGCCCAGGGTGGCGCCATGGAAAAATGTTACGGCGTGGCGAAACCGGGGGAAAATGGCTGCGCCCATGCCAAAGGGTTGCACTCCTGCGCCGGAATTTCGCCTCTGTCCTTCGAGGGTGGCGACTGGAAGCTGGTTCCGGCCGGCAGCTGTGAGAAAGAAAATGGCAGCCTTAAAGCGTTCGAGGGTGTCAATCCCAAGAAAAAGGCTTAAGGATTTGACGAAAGGGGCCTTCCCGCATTAAACCGGAGACGGCTTGTGCGGGAAGGAGTGCCTTGCGGTGACGATGGAATCCCTCACCCGTGACGATCTTCGGCCCCCCCGATTCAAACTGACCATCGCCCGGCTTGCGCTGGTCATGGTCGCAGCCTTGTTCGTCGTGCTGGCGGTACTGGGAAGCGTCGGGTTTCAGCTGATGCGCGGCATGCAAGGTATTGCCGAAAGCTGGACCGCCTATGATTTGGGCGCCGCCTCCAAAGCCGACGCATTATCCGAACTGCGCGCCTATATGGGCATGGGCGGCGTAGTCGACCTGTTCCACGATTATCAGATCACCGGCCAACCGGGGCGCTGCCCGGAAATCGAACGGGCCATTGCGGGCGCGCGCGCTAATCTGGCGGTTTACCGCGACCTGTCACCACCGACCCCGGAAGAAAAACGGGCCATTGCCGATATTGCCGGCACACTTGACAATTTTGCCGCCCGTTTGCCTCGAGTCGCGGCACTGACGGCGCTCGGCAAACCCGCCCACGCGATCATTCTGGAGACCGCCGTCGATATCGACCCGGCGGTCAAAGCGTTGCACGTCCTCGACACCCAACTCAGCCACGACCGAGCCGCCCTGACCGCCACCAATCTGGCGGCGATCTCCGACCAACAAAACCTGATGGCGGCAGGCGGCGGTATTGCCACCCTGTTGATGTTCGGCCTGTGCGTCTCCCTGGTCTGGGTGACCCGGCGTCGCATTTTGCGCCCGTTGGCCCGACTGGTTCAGGAATCTCAATTGCTGGCGCGGCGCGACCTCGACCATCCCTTTCAGTGGAACGGCTGCGACGAACTCTGCGTCCTCGGTCGCTCGCTCGAGGACAGCCGGAGCGAGTTGCAGACCTCATTCTCCACCATCGAGGAAAAGACCCGGCGTCTGTCCGAAAGCGAGCAGCGTTACGCCCTGGCCGCCGCCGCCACCAAAGACGGTTTGTGGGACTGGGACGTCGCCACCGGCCGCATGTATTTCTCGCCGCGCCTTTACGAGATGGTCGGACTGACCGCCGGAAACCCCGGTTGTGCGCTGGAACGATTGCTGACCTTAGTACACCCGGACGATGTGGACCGGGTGCGCACGACATGGCACCCGCCGAAGCAGGGCTGTACCGACGGCTTTACCATCGAGTTCCGCGCCTTGTTGCCTCATGGGGATATCACCTGGATTCTGGTCCGTGGCATCCCCGCGCACGACGATACCGGACAACTGGTGCGCGTGGCCGGCTCCGCCTCCTGCATTACCGACCGGAAATTCTACGAACAAAGGCTGGTGTATCAGGCGACCCATGATTATTTGACCGGCTTGCGCAACCGGGCTTTCCTGATCGACTGGTTGCGTGAGCGAATGACCGCCGGTTCCACCAGAGCGCCGCTGGCGTTGCTGTTCGTTGATCTCGACGGCTTTAAGGTGATCAACGACTCCCTTGGCCACAGCGTCGGGGACCGGCTGCTGACGGCCGTCGCCCGCCGGATCGAGACCCTGCTGACCGGGAACGAGTTCGTGGTGCGCCTGGGCGGAGACGAATTCGTCTCGGTGGTTGACGGAGACGAGAGTGCGGCTCTGGTCAAGGCCGGTCGGCTGGACGAGGCATTGCGCCAACCGTTTCAGATCAACGAGATGGAGCTACGCCTGACCGGCAGCATCGGCGTCGCCATCGATGACGGTCTCAGCGAAGATCCCGACGGTTTGCTCCGTGACGCCGATATCGCGATGTACCGCGCCAAGGAACACGGCAAGGCCCGAACCGAAG
>JBAWVF010000015.1:0-39420 GCA_037147415.1 Rhodospirillaceae bacterium
CTACTGACGCGACTTCGCACCGCCTGACCGCCGACGGGAACCTGGGCAGTTACAAAAAGAATACGTAAATAGCCGCGGTGCGACATTTGGCCCTGCCTCTTTACCACGAGGGGCATGCACATAAGCCTTGTACAAACGATCCTCTTTTAGTTAAACATGAGCCATGATCGGGGCTGCCGGCTTTCTCAGGCAGTTAACCTGGTCCGAAAATAAACCTGGGGGAGGAAAATTATACCCATGACGGACAACAACAAGTTTTTCCCGGTTCCCGCCGAATTTGCCAAGACGGCCTGGATCGATGCAGACAAGTACGCCAAAATGTATGATGCTTCGGTCAAAGATCCCGAAGCTTTTTGGGGCGAACAGGGGAAGCGCATCGACTGGATTAAGCCTTATACCAAGGTTAAGGATGTTGATTATACCGGTGACATTAAAATCAAGTGGTTCTACGACGGTACCCTGAATGCCAGCGTTAACTGCCTCGACCGTCACCTGGAGAAACGTGGCGATCAGACCGCCATCATCTGGGAAGGCGATGATCCAAGCGAGAGCAAGACCGTCACCTATCGGCAGGCCTATGAAGAAGTGTGCCGCCTTGCAAATGTGATGCGTGCCCGCGGTGTTAAAAAAGGTGACCGCGTTACTATTTACATGCCGATGATTCCCGAAGCGGCCTATGCGCTTCTTGCCTGCGCCCGTATCGGCGCCATTCATTCGGTTATCTTCGGTGGCTTCTCACCGGACAGCATTCGAGACCGTGTACTCGACTGCGAAAGTGATTTCATCATTACTGCCGACGAGGGTTTGCGCGGCAGCCGTAAGATTCCGCTCAAAGGCAATGTTGACGCCGCTTTGCAGTCCTGCCCCGGCGTTCGTCATGTGCTGGTCTACAAGCGTACCGGTGCGCCGATCAGCTGGACCGCAGGCCGTGACTTGTGGTGGCACGACGAAGTCGCCAAGCAGGCGCCCGAGTGCAAGCCTGAAGAAATGAATGCGGAAGACCCGCTGTTTATTCTTTATACTTCCGGTTCGACCGGTAAGCCCAAGGGCGTGCTGCACACGACCGGTGGCTACATGGTCTATACCTCGATTACCCATCAGTATATCTTCGATTACAAAGATGGTGATGTGTTCTGGTGCACCGCCGACGTGGGTTGGGTAACGGGGCACAGCTATATCGTCTACGGCCCGATGGCCAACGGCGCTCAGACCCTGATGTTCGAAGGCGTGCCGAACTATCCGGACTTTTCTCGCTTCTGGCAGGTCATCGACAAGCATCAGGTCAACATCTTCTACACCGCGCCGACCGCCATCCGCGCGCTGATGCGTGAAGGTGCCGACCCGGTCAAGAAGACCAGCCGCAAGAGCCTGCGTCTGCTCGGTTCGGTCGGTGAACCGATCAATCCGGAAGCGTGGCTGTGGTACTACAATGTGGTTGGTGACAAGCGCTGCCCGATCGTCGATACATGGTGGCAGACTGAAACCGGCGGCATTTTGATTACCCCGCTGCCCGGCGCCATCGGCCAAAAGCCCGGTTCGGCGACCAAGCCGTTCTTCGGCGTGCAGCCGCTTCTCGTTGACAATGACGGCAAGGTTCTCGAAGGCGCATGCGAAGGCAATCTCTGCATCGCCGACTCGTGGCCCGGTCAAATGCGTACGGTCTATGGCGACCATGCCCGTTTTGGCCAGACCTACTTCTCGACCTTCCCCGGCAAGTACTTCTCGGGTGACGGTTGCCGCCGTGACGAAGACGGGTATTACTGGATCACCGGTCGCGTTGACGACGTCATCAACGTCTCCGGCCATCGCTTGGGTACGGCTGAAGTCGAAAGCGCATTGGTCGCCCATCCTAAGGTCTCGGAAGCGGCCGTTGTCGGCTATCCGCACGATATTAAAGGCCAGGGTATCTATGCCTACGTTACGCTCAACACCGGAGATGAGCCAACGGAAGAGCTTCGTAAGGAATTGGTGCAATGGGTGCGTAAGCAGATTGGTGCGCTGGCCGCTCCCGATCTGATTCAGTGGGCTCCCGGCCTGCCGAAGACCCGGTCCGGCAAGATCATGCGTCGAATTCTGCGCAAGATCGCCGCGAACGAGTACGAAGCACTGGGTGACACGACCACACTGGCCGATCCGACGGTCGTCACCAGCCTTGTCGATAACCGCATGAACCGTGGCTAATTAAAAACTCACGGTTCTAACGAACTAAGCATCACACGGGGTCCGGGGAGCGTCATCCCCGGACCCTTTTTATGTCGAGAGACCGATGGACCTGAATTTGCTCTACCGTGACGGCTTGATGTTGATTATCGACAAGCCTGCCGGATTACCGGTTCATGCCGGCCCCGGTGGCGGGGCCAATCTTGAGCAATATCTGGATGCTTTCCGCTTCGGCCTGCCGACCCGCCCGGCGCTGGCCCATCGACTCGACCGTGACACCAGCGGTTGCCTGATTCTCGGGCGCCATCGCAAGGCATTGGCCCGGTTGGGCAAATTGTTTGCCGCCGGCCGAATCGAGAAAACCTATTGGGCGGTCGTTCAAGGAACGCCACCGGCCGAGCAAGGCCGAATAGATTTGGCGCTGGCGAAGCGTTCGACCGCCAACCGTGGCTGGTGGATGAAGCCCGACCCCGACGGCCAAGCAGCCATTACCGACTATCGGGTTTGCGGCAGCGGCGATGGTATCAGTTGGCTCGAACTGCACCCTCGTACCGGCCGCACACATCAAATTCGCGTTCATTGTGCCGAAATCGGTTGTCCGTTGCTTGGTGATCCAATTTATGGTGGTGCGCGCGATACCGGCGGCGTGCCGCTCCATTTACATGCCCGGTCAATTTCCGTTCCGCTTTATCCAAATAAGCCAGCCATAGTAGCGACCGCGCCGATACCCGCCCATCTTCGCAAGGCTCTTCTCATTTGCGGTTGGTCGGGGGAGACGCCTGAAGCAGTCGCATAGCACTGGCCTTGGTGCTTGTGCTCAGATACACTACGTATGTTGATCTGACTATACCAAAAAGTGACAGAATGAAAGCGATCAGGGGACGAGCCACAGCACTTCTGGCAATCGACCTTCAAAACGACTTTCTGGATGTGCGCGGACGCATGCCGGTCGATACTTCTCAAGTGTCAGGCCTGCTAAAAGCAACGAATCGATTGCTGGTGCGGGTTAATGAAAAGCGTTGGCCGATTATCTATGTCGTTAGCGAATTCTCTCCTTGGGATTATCCGGCGAATCTTTTTCGTAATCATGCAGCGATTCGAGGGAACCCGGGCGCCGAAATTGATCGACGGGTGGTTAAGGTCCAGGGCGAGCGCTTTAGCAAATCAAAAGAGAATGCCTTTTCAAATCCTGAATTGACAGCGTATTTGATTTCACAAGGCGTTAGCGACGTAGTCTTAATCGGTGCTTTTGCCGAAGGTTGTGTCTGGCGCACTGCTAAGGGTGCGTTGCGTGAAGGATTTGAGCCGATGATTGTTTCGGATGCCGTTGCTTCAGGTAGCGACAGGCGTCGAACTTCGGCCTTGGAGAAAATGAACCGCTACGGTTTATCAATTGTTACAGCTAAGGACTTGATCATGTAAGGGCACCATTAACACTGGTGTTGCACGGCCCGATACGCCTACAATCGTATGGGAAGTTTGGTCGCTAAAAAGGCGGTATCATTTGGTCGCGCGCATTCAAACAGTTGCGTTCCAGGGCATAGAGGTACTGGCTATCGACGTTCAGGTGCAAATGTCGGGCGGCATGGTTGCCTTTAATCTGGTCGGGCTACCTGATAAAGCGGTCGCGGAAAGCCGGGAACGGGTTCGCGCTTCTTTGCATGCGCTCGGACTTTCACTTCCAGCCAAGCGAATCACGGTTAATCTTGCTCCGGCCGATGTGTTGAAAGAGGGTAGTCATTTCGATTTACCAATCGCGCTTGGCCTGTTGACCGTAATGGGGGTGCTGCCGGGAGACGAAATCAGCCGTTATGTTGCACTTGGTGAATTGGCACTTGATGGCGCGCTCACCAAAGTGGCGGGAGTCTTGCCGGCTGCTGTCAGTGCGGTTGCCCGCGACCATGGCCTGATTTGCCCGGCTGCATGTGGTGGCGAGGCGGCCTGGGCCGGAGATCTCGATTTGCTGGCGCCCGCTTCACTGCTGGCACTCATTAATCATTTCAAAGGGACGCAAGTTCTAACGCCACCACGACCGCTGATCCAAGAGATCGGGAGTTATGGCCTAGATTTGCGCGATATTAAGGGACAGGAAACGGCCAAACGAGCGCTTGAGGTCGCAGCTGCCGGCTCCCACAATTTACTGATGATCGGACCGCCGGGTTCGGGTAAGTCGATGCTGGCGGCGCGGTTGCCTGGTTTGCTGCCGCCGCTGTCTCCGGCAGAGGCGCTTGAGGTCTCGATGATTCACTCAATCGCCGGCTTGCTTGAAGACGGGCGGTTGCTGCGACGCAGACCGTTCCGAGATCCGCATCATTCCGCGTCTCTGCCCGCGCTGGTTGGTGGCGGTAGCCGTGCCCGGCCCGGCGAAATTTCTCTGGCACACCAAGGTGTATTATTTCTCGATGAATTGCCCGAGTTTCCCCGGGCCAGCCTGGAGTCGTTGCGTCAGCCGTTGGAAACCGGCCGCGCCACGGTTTCACGCGCGAATCACCACGTTACATATCCGGCCAGGGTACAACTGGTGGCTGCTATGAACCCATGCCGCTGCGGATATCTGGATAACCCGGCATTGGCATGCGCGCGTGCGCCCAAATGTGCGGCCGATTATCAAGCTAAAATTTCCGGCCCTTTGTTTGATCGTATTGATTGCCATATCGAAGTGCCGTCGGTTACCGCTGCTAATCTGAGCTTGCCGCCGCCGGCCGAAGGGAGTGCCGAAGTTGCAGCTCGAGTCGCGGTCGCGCGCGCGGTTCAAGCAGACCGCTTTCGTCCGGACAACACCGGTGCCGCCGTGCTGCGCAACTTACGCGAAGATGGACGCCCGGCCATTCGGACTAATGCTGATGCCGATGGCGAATTGCTGGAACATATCGCGGCTCCCGATCAGCACGGCCGTGATTTGTTGACGCGGGCGGCCGAGCACATGCACTTGTCTGCCCGCGGCTATCATCGGGTATTGAGGGTCGCTCGTACACTCGCCGATCTGGAAGGTTTAACTGCGGTACGACGCGTTCACGTGGCTGAAGCGCTGAGCTACCGCCGAATTGCGCCGGGGCGGTGATCGCCTATTTTTGCTCGGAAGGACCGTGCTGGACCTGATGCCAGCGCACAACATTTTCATTGTGCTCGGCCAGTGATTTGGCGAAAGCATGACCGCCGTGACCATCGGCAACGAAGTACAAATAGTCATGATGTTCGGGGTGAAGCACCGCCAGCAACGACGCCCGGCCCGGGTTACCGATTGGTCCCGGCGGTAATCCGTCGACATGGTAGGTATTAATGGGCGATTCAAAGCGCCAGTCGGCTCGTGTCAGTGGACGGCCAAGCGCACCCTTGCCGCCGGTCAAAGCATAAACCACCGTCGGATCCGATTGAAGACGCATCCCTGTCGCCAAGCGATTGAGAAACACACCGGCTATTCTTGGCCGTTCGGCAGGAAGCGCCGTTTCCTTCTCGACGATCGAAGCCAGGACCACGGCTTGACTCGGATTTAGCAACAACGAACCGGGCACTCGACTGGACCACATTTCCGTTATGGCCGCATTCATCGCCGCTTGCATGCGCTGCAATAATGCAAGCCGGGAATCACCAAGTGCAAAATGGTAAGTATCCGGAAGCAGACTGCCTTCTCGCGGTAACTCCGTGATTTCACCGATCAGCCCCGGTTCGGCTTTAATCAGCGCAACCACCTGTGCCACGGTCACGCCTTCAACAACCGTCAGGCGATGGACCACGGTTCGTCCGTGACGCATCTGTTCGAAAACCTCAAGAACACTGACCCCGGGGGCAAACAGGTACTCTCCTGCGCGCGGCTCATATCCGGCCGTAACCCGACCGATAGCTGCGGCAGCAACAAACAAAGGTGACCAGCGGCTCACGCCGGCTTCAGTCAATTGCTGTGCGATCTGGACCGTACCGGTGCCGCGGACCACAACAACCGTTCGTTCCTCTAGGAGCGGCCCGACCCGGGTAAGCTCAAAAACAAACCATGTTCCGACCAGCGCCAATACCACCAAAACGGAAAATGCTCCGGCAAGAAGCCGGAGCATCGACCGATACAACATTATGAAAACGCCTTGAACACCAGAGAAGCGTTCGTTCCACCAAAACCGAACGAGTTCGATAAAGCGGCGCGCACCTTACGCTCCCGGGGCACTTTCGGTACCAAATCGACTCCCAGGCAGCTTTCTGACGGGTTTTCAAGATTAAGCGTCGGCGGAACCAAGCCGGCATTCATCGCTTTGATCGAGAAAATCGCCTCAACAGCGCCTGCGGCACCGAGCAAATGGCCGATTGACGATTTCGTCGAGGACATCGAAACCGTTTCAATGGCTTGACCGAACAGCCGCTTGACCGCCCCCAACTCGATTTCATCACCAAGCGGCGTCGACGTGCCATGAGCATTAATGTAGTCAATATCTTCGGGCGCAAGTCCGGCGCGTTTCAAAGCATTGCGCATCGAACGGAAGCCGCCGTTGCCATCGGGCGGCGGTGAGGTAATGTGGAAAGCATCGCCCGACATGCCATAACCGACAATTTCAGCATAGATATGTGCACCGCGGCGCTTAGCGTGCTCCAACTCCTCAAGCACGACTACGCCGGCCCCTTCACCCATAACAAAGCCGTCACGATCCTTGTCATAAGGACGCGACGCCCTTTCCGGGGTGTCATTAAAGCCGGTGGATAGAGCCCGCGCTGCTGCAAAACCGGCGATTCCGAGTCGACTTACCGCCGCTTCGGCCCCGCCCGCAATCATTACATCGGCATCTTCCCACTGGATCAACCGCGCCGCGTCACCGATAGCATGCGCACCGGTTGAACACGCCGTGACCACCGAGTGATTCGGCCCTTTAAAGCCATATTCGATCGAAACATGGCCGGAGGCCAAGTTGATCAGTGCCGCGGGGATGAAGAAGGGCGATACCCGGCGCGGCCCCTTTTCCTTAAGTATCAATGCCCCTTCGGCGATATTGGGCAAACCGCCGATGCCGGAACCGATCATTACGCCGGTTCGTTCGAGGGACTCCTCATCCGTCGGCTGCCAGCCGGCATCCCGCACCGCCTCATGTGCCGCGCCCATTGCGAAGATGATGAAATCATCCATCTTGCGCTGGTCTTTGGGAGGAACATAGGCGTCCGGATTAAACAATCCCGACGCCGTCTCACCCTTCGGCACTTGCCCGCCGATCTTTGACGGCAGGTCGGAGACGTCAAATCCTTGCAGCGGCCGAATTCCCGACTCACTGCGAATCAGCTTCGACCAGACATTCTCGTGCCCGACCCCGAGCGGCGTTACCAGACCGAGACCGGTCACCACGACTCGTCTCATGGTATTTCCCGACATGTTTACCGTGGGTACACTTTTGTACATTTTGCAAAGCGGTCAGGCCCCGACTGTTGCCGTGGCATGACCGCTTTTGTCGCTCGCGCCCGGATCAGCCCGGAGCGTGCGCCTTGATAAAGTCGATGGCGTCCTTAACCGTAAGGATTTTCTCAGCGGCATCGTCCGGAATTTCACACCCGAACTCTTCCTCGAAGGCCATCACCAGTTCGACGGTGTCCAGGCTGTCCGCGCCCAGATCGTCAATGAAGCTGGCGTTCTCGACCACCTTAACCTCTTCGACACCAAGGTGCTCGACGACGATCTTCTTAACGCGATCGGCAATGTCACTCATCTTTCTAAACCTTTTCCTGTTCCATCGACATGGTGCCGGTTGCCCGGTTTACGACACCTTCGGTCGCCCGAAAAGTCACGTCAGATAACACAATTCACACACATTTGAACAGCATTCCCGCACGCGACCCTAGATCATGGCCATACCGCCATTGCTGTGAAGGGTTTGGCCGGTGATATAGCCTGCCTCCTCCGACGCCAGAAACACGACGCAAGCGGCGATATCGGCCGGACGCCCCAAACGCCCTGCTGGAATCCCACCGACGAGTCGTTCTTTTTGCCCGGCATCCAGCGCATCGGTCATCGGGGTCGCGATAAAGCCCGGCGCGACGCAATTGACGGTAATTCCCCGCGAGGCGACCTCAGCCGCCAGCGCCTTCGACATGCCGATCATCCCGGCCTTCGAGGCGGCATAATTGGCCTGACCGGGGTTGCCGGTAACTCCGACGATTGACGTAATGCCGATGATTCGGCCCCAGCGCCGTTTCATCATGCCGCGCATCGCCGCCCGCGCCAGACGAAAGCCGGCGGTCAGGTTGACGTCGATTACGGTTTGCCAGTCCTCGTCCTTCATCCGCATGGCCAAGCCGTCGCGGGTCAGGCCGGCATTATTGACCAGGATATCGACCTTGCCACCCAGTGCGGCTTCGGCTGCTTTGAACAGGGCCTCTGTCCCGGCAGCATCGGCAAGATTTCCCGGTACAATCCTGACTCGATCTCCGCCACCTAGTTCGGCCGACAGCGACTCCAGTGCTTCTACGCGGGTTCCCGACAGCGCCACCGTTGCGCCTCCGGCATGAAGCGACCGAGCGATCGCAGCGCCGATGCCACCCGAAGCCCCGGTAACCAATGCGCTTTTCCCGGTAAGGTCAAACATCGCCGCCGCCTTTTTCAGCCAAAGAAGGACAGATAATCACAGGGTCTTCAAAAAATTCTCAATATCGGCCGGGGTATTAACCGAAATACCCGCCAAATCCTTGTCAATCCGCTTAGCCAAGCCGGTCAGCACCTTGCCGCTGCCCAACTCCACAACGGTATCGACATCGTGAGACCGAACATACAGCATGCTTTCACGCCAGCGAACCATGCCGGTCACCTGCTCGACCAAAAGGCGGCGTATTTCGTCCGGATCGCTCACCGCCGTTGCAACGACATTAGCCACCAAAGGGACGACGGGTGCAACAATCGAAACGCCGGCCAACGCCTCCGCCATCGCATCGGCGGCCGGCGCCATCAACCGACAATGGAACGGTGCGCTCACCGGCAGCTTGACCGACCGCTTGAACCCGCGTGTCGCGGCAATCGCCAGGGCTCGATCAACCGCAACCACATCGCCGCTGATTACCACCTGACCGGGGCCATTATCATTGGCAACGGCGCACACTTTGCCCGACTCCACAGCCGCCTCTTTGGCAATTTCCTGCAAGGTTTCCGGATCGATGCTGAGCACGGCCGCCATCGCCCCCTGCCCGACCGGCACCGCCTTTTGCATCGAGCGACCGCGTAATTTGAGCAGACGCGCAGTATCGGCAAGTGAAAATGAGCCGGCCGCACATAAAGCCGAGTACTCTCCCAAAGAATGGCCGGCAACGAATCGAGCCGTTTTGGTAAAATCAAGTCCGCCTTGTTTGCGCAAGACTTGTACGACAGCAGCGCTGACCGCCATCAAAGCGGGTTGTGCATTTTCGGTCAGAGTCAGGTCCGCTTCCGGACCTTCGAACATCAGGGCGGACAGCTTTTGGCTCAGCGCTTCGTCGACTTCACCGAAGACGTCTCGTGCCTCGACAAACGCCGCTGCAAGTTCGCGCCCCATACCAACCGCTTGACTGCCCTGCCCCGGAAATACGAATGCTCTTGCCATGCCGCCAACCCGCTAAGCTGAATAGGCCGTCACCGAAGCCGATGCGGCCTTGATTGCCGAAACAGCGTTTATTCATACCGGGTTACCGGTTCAAGTCAAGTGCAGTCCATACCATCGCACTCAGACCCGACGACATCGCCGGCCGCAGGCAAAGCGGACACCTCGCGAACAATGATACGGGTCAAGTCGATGACGGTATGAAACCGTGCCTCGGCCGCTTCGCGCCCGTCGAAAATCGTCTCAAGCGTGCCCAGAAACGGTGGATGACCGACCAGAAAGCTAACCTCTCCCGCCAACACGGCCAAGCTGTCGGGCAGCGCGGCATCGCCAACGGCCATGACGTCCCGCACCACCGAGGCCAGACGCCAACGCCGCCGATCCTCTCCTAAAGAGGAAAACAGTATCGCGGCGGCAATCCGGTGCATCAGCGCCTGCCGGCCGCTGCCACTGCGGTGCCACAGGCTCTCCGACAACCGGTAATGGACCAAGGCCATCAATTCGACCCGGCTGGTTATCGTGGAGGCAGGGTCGCCATCGCCAACAGGCGGAATTCCATGCTGCTCCATGCCGCGCCAAATTTTCCATCTCAGAGAATCAGCGGTCCCCGTTTCTTGATACTGTTGGTTCATTTCTACCGCCTCTCCGCACTTACCATATCGAGACCTTAGATACGCCTCAACCTAACATAGGCTCAATCGATACGCCAAGCATCGCGGTTCTGAATAGCCGCGTCCAAACGGCTTAATCCAGCTTTGCCGGCTCGGTTCCTACCATGCCGTCAGCGGAAACGGTAATGCGTTCTATTTTAGCACGAGCCTCTTGAAGTTTCGCCTCACAGTGGCGTTTCAAAAGCGTACCGCGTTCATAGGCTGAAATCGCCTCATCGAGTTTGACCCGCCCTTCTTCCAGTTGGCGAACGATTCGTTCAAGCTCAGCCAGAGCGTCCTCAAAGCTGAGGGCGGTGATATCGGCCGGCAGCGATACCGACGGAGCAACAATTGGCGAGTCGACACTCACAGGGCCATCAACTCCTTGATATGGGCTGCGCAACTCGAGGCCAGTGCGTGAAAATTATAACCACCCTCCAACGTCGAAACGATACGGTTTGAACAGTGGTTGTGGGCCAGTTCGCCCAACTTACGGGTTACCCAGATATAGTCATCCTCAACTAAATGAAGCGAGGCCAATGGATCGCGTGAATGTCCGTCAAAACCTGCCGAGATCATAATCAGTTCCGGCGCAAAGGCATCCATCGCCGGCAAAATACTGCGAGTCAGGGCGTGGCGGAATTCGGGCGAACCGGACATCGCCGCCAGCGGGGCATTAACGATATTGTTAAACGCGCCCCGTTCTCTGGCATGGCCGGTACCGGGATAGAGCGGCCATTGATGAGTCGAGGCATAAAAATAACCGGGATATTTTTCGCAGAACTGCTGCGTACCGTTGCCGTGATGCACATCGAAATCGAGAATGGCGATCCGCTGTAGCCCATGTGCGGCTCGAGCATGGGCCGCCCCGACCGCAACATTATTGAACAGGCAAAAGCCCATCGCCTCACTTGATTCGGCGTGGTGTCCGGGAGGCCGTACGGCACAAAAAGCGTTGCGTGCATCCCCGCTCATGACCGCGTCGACCGCGGCGATCAAGGCTCCGGCTGCCCGCAAGGCCGCCTCCCCTGAACCCGGCGAAACGACGGTGTCGTCATCCAGGCCGGCATGACCCTGTTCAGGCACGGTTGCAAACACTTGATCGATATAAGCCCTGTCATGGACACGAGCCAAATCGTCGAGCGTGGCACGCGGCGCTTCACGCCGATCAAGAAAATGAAACGTCTCCGTTTCCAGCGCGGCCAGAATGACCTTCAGCCGGTCGGAACACTCGGGATGGCCTAGCCCGGTATCATGCTCGATACAGGCCGGGTGGGTAAAAAGAACGGTGTTCATGCTGCGACATCATGTCCGTGGTTCCGACAAAACCGTTCAGCATCTTTTCAGAACGCACGCCAAACTTCATGGAAAATTTTTATCCGGCAAAATTTTTAACCGGCGCTCTTTTCAATTTCGAATCGATAAACCTCGCCCGCTTGATCAGAGGCGATCAGACGGTGTCCGGTCGCCAGACAAAACGCCGTGAAATCGGCGGGCGACGCGGCATCGGTTGTCTCAACGACCAGCACATCTCCGACGCGTAAGGGTTTCAACGCCTTCCTCGCGCGCAGAACCGGCAACGGACAGAGGAGACCTTTAGCATTCAATGGATATTGAGGCATGATGACGCACCATGGCGTGAAAATAGACAATATATGGACAAAATCAGCAAAGTGATGAATTATTAAGCACCAAACGGGGTGAGGTTCCGAACCCGCCGTCAGAGCCCGCCCTTGCGGGCACAATGATCGATTTGCATGACAGCTAGCCGGAAAGAGTTGAAGTATGGGAACCGAAGAGCTTCAAGTCAATGCCCGAAAGGCCAGTGTTCTACTCAAAGCAATGAGCAATGAGCGCCGACTGATGATCTTGTATTATCTGGCTCACGGTGAAAAAACTGTAGGTGAATTGGAAGGGCTGATTGATCTCAGCCAGTCCGCACTTTCTCAGCATTTGGCAAAGTTGCGCCGAGACCGTCTGGTTCGAACCCGGCGCAAGGCACAAAGCATTCACTATTCATTAAATGGCGGAGACGCCATTGCCGTACTGTCAACATTGCGGTCGCTCTATACTGTCCCCGGTGCAAGAGCCAGCGCGCCGCCAAGCGAATTGTCAGGCGCCCTCGCCTGACAAAGGGGGCGAATCGGGGCGCTCGTTATTAACGCGGGCCTATTCGACAACACGCCAGGAACCGTCAGGCTGGAGGCAAGCCGTGCCGTAAGCCGGGCGCATGGTCCCGCCAATATTGACCGAGGTTTGATATTCCCGACAGCTACGGCCGAATTTGTCAACAAAGGTCGGCGAAGTCTGAGCCGCATTAAGCCCGGCGGCGTATGGCGGCGCATAAGCGACCGAAGGCGAAGGGGCCAGGGCCATCGGGGGCGGAGCGTAAATAACCGGCGGCGGGACAACGTAAACCGGTCTGTCCCAGTCGGAATAATAGCGATGATGGTGATGGCGGTAATAATTGGGGTCGTATCCGTTGCCGACCGTGACCGATAGGCGCGTTTCCGCTCCTGCGGCAAACGGAGTAACCGATAAAGCCATCAAAGCTATCAATGTGATAGCCCGAACCCGCGTCTTCATTGTATATTCTCCCCGGTCGAGCCCGCGGAAAAGAGGACTGCGAATCAAGACAGGAACCGGCCGAGTAATCGACCGATTCCCCGTCCCGAATCAAACTCAGGGAGCGCAGCTCGTGTGATACGGCTGAGCGCCGCACGAGAAGAAGAAGGGCGTCTCAACAGTGCTGCAAGCAGCCAACGTCGCCAGTACAAGGATAATACCGGTTAATCTTGCCATCTTACTCACCCCAATTGATGTTCTTAATGTTTTCGCTGGCGAAAGCCCGGACCGTTATGGCATGCCTGGCGTCGCTGCTTTACGGAGTATGACACGATCGAACTGTCGGCGACAAGCGCAATCGCTAACTAACAAAAGCGACTTTTCATGTTGTTTCATGGACCTTCGGCATCGAAACCGGCATAATGATTAACAGGTATAGAAACTTACCGCCCGTGTTGCCCCCATGTTGCCAGAGAGCGCCGATGACAAACGACGACACCATGATGTTTCAGGACGAGGACGAACCGGTTACGACCGCGGTCGGCGTGCCAGTTGCCCCGCCCTGGCGCATCCTGGTGGTTGATGATGACATCGAAGTTCACGCCATCACGCGGTTGGCCTTGCGCCAATTCCGGTTTGAAGATCGTACGCTGGAGTTGATCAGCGCCTATTCTGCAGCGGAAGCACGCAAGCTCTTGTCCAACACCACTGACATTGCCTTGATCTTGCTTGACGTTGTGATGGAGACCGACGAGGCCGGTCTTGATCTTGTGCGCTATATTCGTCAGGTTATCGGCAATCGTGCCGTGCGCATCGTGCTCCGTACCGGTCAACCCGGAATTGCGCCCAGGGGTATTGTTATCTCTGACTTTGATATTAATGACTACAAAGATAAAACCGAGCTGACCCATGACCGTTTGATTGCCTGCGCAATCGTGGCGCTCCGTTCATACCGGGATATCATGCGTGTTGAGGCCAGCAATTTAGCCTTACGTCGCATTGCCGAATCGGCAACCGGGTTGTTTCGTGAAAACACCATGTACCGTCTGGTTGAGTACGGCGTGGTCCAACTTGCTGCGGTTCTCGGTGAAAGCGAGGTGGTGTTTTGTGTGCGCCAACTTGACCATAGTTCCATGAAACCTGAAATCGATCTGGTTGCGGGCACCGGTCGTTATAGCGCCTGTATCGGAAAGCCTTACGCGAGGGTTCTCGCTGCGGAGGAAGCCAAAGCCGTTGAACGCTGTTTGTCCGATCGCCGCCATCGTATCACCCCCGAGCGTGCGGAGGTTTTTATCGAGGCTCCCGACCGTTGGGTCGGCGTCGCTCTGATCCCGCGGCAAAATGCGGCGGTGCTGGCGGATGAAACTTTGTCGCCTTTGGTTGACATGTTCGTGTCGCTGATCAGTGCTGCGCTTGAGAATGTTTATTTGGTCGATGAATTACGCCGTTCCAATAAAGCGACCGTGGTCGCCTTGGCGGATCTGGCTGAAAGCAAGGACACCGATACCGGCGAGCATGTATTGCGCGTGGCCCGACTGACCGGCGAGATTGCGCGAGAACTGAATACCCGCAGTCACCCGGAGGCACTTGACCCGATATTCGTAGAACAGGTCGGGCTTGCCAGCATGCTGCATGATGTCGGCAAGGTCGGTATTCCCGACCATATTCTTAAGAAAGAGGGGCGACTGACCCCTGAAGAACGCACGATTATTGAAACCCACCCGTCACTCGGTGGCAAAACACTGGAGAAAGCCAGACAATTGGTGAGCGGAAGCTCGACCTTGACTTTCGGATGGGAAATCGCGACCGCCCATCACGAAACTTTTGATGGCTCCGGTTATCCTAAGGGATTGAAAGGACTACAGATTCCACTGTCGGCCCGCATCACGGCCGTCTCCGATGTCTTCGATGCCTTGACCATGAAACGCAGCTACAAGTCTGCGTGGTCACGACAGGATGCCGTCGCCTATATACTGGAGCATAGTGGCACTCGTTTTGACCCGCAGGTTGTTGACGCTTTTCTTACTGTTATCGCAGATCGAGCAACCTCGTTTCAAATCCAGTGGACGCCGGTCATGAGCGTCGGTAATGAGCGACTTGACAATGATCATCAGGTGCTGGTCGAGCTTATCAATCAACTCGGTGCCGCAGCCGGCGATAATAATCGGTCCGCAGTAGAATTTGTAATCGATGAGTTGGTTCAATATACGTTGCTTCACTTTGCTCGGGAAGAGGAGATGCTGGAGCAAGCCGGTTATCAGGAGTTAAATGAACATCGTAATCTTCATATTGTACTTACACAACAGGTTCAGACTCTGCGCACCCGCTTTCTTAACGGCCTGACAAGTCATTTTCAAGGAGATATACTTGAGTTTCTTGCTGACTGGCTGACCAATCATATTTTGAAGGAAGATCGGCGCTATATTTCCACTCTTGCCAAAGCCGAGAATGTAATCGTCGAGCCGGTGTTATAAGGATTTATATTCGATTACGATTCCGAATGCGCTCGGCCAGTGCGGGAGCGGTGCCCAATACGGCATCAATGCGCAGCTTAAGTTGCGGCGGTGACACCGGTTTAATCAGATAGCCGTTGGCGCCCAGTTCCCGTACCGCGGCAATCGCCTCCGGTGAAGTTTCGCTGGTCAACATGATGACCGGAGTATCGGCAAGGTCAGCCGTCTTAATAGTGCGCAATTGCCTTAAAAACGCAATGCCGCCAAGAGGCTTCATGTGAATATCACAAAAGATGATGTCCGGATGCAGACGCAATACTTCCAGAAGTCCGCTGACCCCATCCTTTGCTTCGGCAACCGCACTCAGGCCGAGCAGGCTTAACAACATCCTGACCACGCGACGAACACTGTCGTCATCATCGACCACAAGCGCCCGTATCCTCGTATAATCATTATCGGCCATCACCGGCCTTTCGCAAGTGACGAATATATTGCGCCCGATTTTTGCATGGAACGGGGTCGAACCGTCAAGGCTGCCCGCGCGAACGTCCAAAAATATTTGAACATTAAATAAAATTACAATCTGATGATAAAAATGAGCTGGTACAAAAGGCGAGCAAAATAATCAATATAGTTGCACGCTATTTAAGCATTAGTGCCGAGCGGAAGCAATAAATAAATTTTGCGCATCGGGCATAAGCCAATCTTGTCACAGGGTTGGCTTTGGCCCTATTTTGGTCGGATCAACGGTGGCCACCGGGCCGAGCCGGATCGTGCAGGAGGCAACTTTGATGTTTCTCAGGGCTGGGGTTGATCTGGTTTGGTTTCTTACGATTATCGCGGCACAGCTATCGATTTTTTCATTTGATATTTTTACGCAAGAAGATGATGTATCGATAGGATTCCTTTATACGCTTCCGACCTTGATGGGTTTTTTCGTTAAAGAGCGAATTTTATTAAATATAATTGTTGCTATTTCTGCTATTTTAATAATGATTGGTTGTTTTATTCCAGTTCCCGTGCATATGGACTTACTCGTCTTTATTGCAAATCGAATCTTGTCAGTAGCAACTGTATTGATTACCGGAATTATGATCCATTACCGGCTGAGATTGGAGAAAACTCTTGGAGACGCGTTATCAAAGGAAAGAAATGCGTCGGCAACTCAGCGGGCTTTTGTCTCTATGGTCTCTCACGAGTTCCGGACCCCGCTTACCATTATTGACGCCGAGGCCTATCGGCTTGTTAAACTAAAGGACAACATTCAACCCGCCGATATCGAGCGGCGCGCCAAATCAATTCGCAGTGCTGTTGTACGGATGATTACTCTGATTGATAGTGTGCTTTGCTCAGCCCAAGCGCAGGAAAATCGGGTTAACTATTCCCCGGAATTGATTAACCTTCATGATTTAATTCGAACAGTTTGTCTTGACCGTTCGAGGGATGACACTATTGCCATTGATTGTATTATAGGTGATCTACCTGAGCATATTTATGCAGATAAGAATTTATTGATTTATGTTTTTGATAATTTAGTTGGTAACGCTATAAAATATTCACCAGGATCGCCACTGATAAAAGTTATAGGAAGTAAAGATGGCGACTATGCAGTTATTACGGTATTAGATTTCGGAATTGGTATTCCTGCCGAAGATATGCCGAAGCTATTCGAGCCCTATTTCCGGGCTGCAAATGTTTCTAGCTTTTCAGGCAGCGGGGTTGGTCTCTATATTGTTCAAACCTTTGTTCGCCTGCATGGTGGACGAGTGGAAGCGAAAAGTGTACTCGGGCAGGGCTCAACCTTCACGGTACGTTTGCCGATTTCCGGTATGAATTAACGGTTTCGATAGCGCCGACAATGATTGTTTCCGCCAGTTATCGCACCGATATTCCGGCTTTCTATGGCAACTGGTTTGTCAACAGGTTGCAAGCCGGCTATTGTAAAACGCGCAATCCTTATGGGGGATCGCCCGGAAGGATTGAGTTGAGCCCGACTGCGGTTGACGGCATCGTGTTTTGGACCCGCAATCTTGAACCCTTTGCCTCGGGACTACTGGCCGTTGAGAGACTCGGCATTCCCTTTGTGGTGCAATACACCATCACCGGGTTACCGCGTGTCCTTGAACGCTCAGTGATAGATTCGACTCGCGCTGTCGCTCAAATGCAAAAACTCCGTGAGCGGTACGGCCCGCGTGTCACGGTTTGGCGTTATGACCCGATTGTAATCACCGATTGCACTTCGCCTGAGTGGCATAAAGCAAATTTCGCTCGACTTGCCGCGGCGTTAAAGGGTGTCACCGACGAAGTTACGGTCAGCATAATGAAACCTTATCGTAAAACCATACGCAACCTTGATAGTGCCGCACGTTCAGCCGGTTTCGTATGGCGTGATCCTTCCGTGGAGGAAAAGCGCGCTTTACTCGCCAGCCTTACTGCTATTGCCGCTGACCATGGCATGAAATTAACATTATGCACTCAACCTGAGTTAAGTAATATCGCCGGCACTTACCCCGCAGCCTGTATTGATGCCGAACGTTTGTGCGATATTGCTGATAAGTCGATCCTGATAAAGCAAAAGGGCAATCGTCCCGGCTGCTTTTGTGCAGAATCCCGCGATATCGGTGCCTATGACAGTTGCCCGCATGGCTGTGTATATTGCTATGCCGTCAATAGCCGTGATGCAGCGCACCATGCATTCACAGAGCACAATCAAAATAGTGAGTTTTTAACAAATCGTTAATCGACTTACTTGAATATTAATCTTGTTTTGAAGCAAAAGCTCGAGTAAATGCCAAATTCGATTTGATTGGAACTATCGGACAGGGGCAGCAAATGAGCACGACTGCAATTGAGAGGTCAGGCGTCACCTATCAGCACCTGGCGGCGGCTCAGGTGAGCCAGCATGTTGATCCGCGGGGCAATCGGGAACGTCTCAGTCAAGAACATTCGGCCGCCAAAGCAGCCGTCAGCGCTCCTCCGCCTCACCGTGGCAGCAACCTTAATATCTCGGTGTGAACAGATTTATTGCCGTGCTTGACGCTCCGATCAAGGAATTCGGGATACGCCGGTATAATTTATGATAACGTCGGCATCATGCTTTCAGCATCACGGGAGCGGCTGGAGATGATCGGCGTTTTCGATTCCGGATTCGGCGGCCTGACCATTCATGAAGCGCTGATTCGTCGTTTGCCGAACCTGAGCTTCCTCTATCTCGGCGACCGCCGCAATGCGCCTTATGGCAGCCGAGGTTCAGAAGAAATTCTGGAATTTACCCGAACCAACATCGACCGGCTGTTCACGGCCGGTTGCCGGTTGGCGATCATTGCCTGCAATACCGCCTCGGCGGTTGCTCTCCACAATCTGCAACAATACTGGCTGCGCGACGCTTGGCCCGGTCGTAACGTGTTGGGAATCGTGGTTCCGACGATCGAGGCCGCTACTCAGGTGCCGTGGGCGATCAATCACCCGGTCTATCCGCAGATGTATAATGATGCCACCATTGCGGTTTTTGCAACCCTGCGTACCGTGGACAGCGGCACTTATCCGGTCGAGATCAACAAGCGCTGCCCGCAAGTCGAGGTAATTCAGGAAGCTTGTCCGGAACTGGCCGGGCTGATTGAAATCGGAGCAGCGCCGGCGCGTTTACGTGAAGTGGTCGTGGGTCATGTCGAGGCTCTACTCGGCCGTATGGGCGGGCGCATGCCGGAGGCGGCAATTCTCGGCTGCACTCATTATCCTCTGGTCAAGGACTTGTTTCGCCAGGCGCTTCCCTCGCATGTTCGTCTACTGTGCCAGCCGGGGGCCGTTGCCAATAGTTTGGAACATTATTTGCTGCGCCATCCTGAATATCTGGTTGATATGCCGGTTGTCCCGCGCTGTCTGTTCCTGACCACCGGCGACGCCGAAGTCGTGACCGAACGCTCGCGTGATTTTCTCGGGCGGGAAATTCCTTTTCAGGCTTTTGATGGTCAGCCTGTCCACTCGCTTCCGGTTGCTTCAATCGCTGTTTGTGAAATGATGCCCCTTTGCGAGGTCGAAACGTGACAGCGGTTCATATTATCGGAGGTGGTCTGGCGGGATCCGAGGCGGCGTGGCAATTGATCCGGGCCGGCGTTCCGGTCGTGCTGCACGAAATGCGGCCGTTACGCCCGACCGAGGCGCATGCCACCGACCGCTTGGCCGAGTTGGTCTGTTCAAACTCACTACGCTCCGACGATGCCGAGTTTAATGCGGTCGGTGTTCTGCATGCCGAGATGCGGCGACTCGGGTCGCTCATCATGAGCTGCGCCGACCGGCATGCGGTTCCGGCCGGAGGGGCGCTGGCGGTCGACCGCGAGGGCTTTGCCGACGCCGTCACCGAGGCGCTGACGGCACATCCATTGCTGACCCTGGTGCGTGGTGAAGTAGAGGGATTACCGCCCGCCGATTGGCAGCAAGTGATCATTGCCACCGGTCCATTGACCTCGCCCGGGCTGGCCCTGGCGATCGCTGAGTTAACCGGGGAAGAATCGCTGGCTTTTTTTGACGCGATTGCGCCGATTATTCACGCCGAGTCTATCGATATGAGTAAGGCGTGGTTTCAATCACGTTATGATAAGGCTGGACCATCTGGAACCGGACGCGATTACATAAATTGCGCGTTTGATCGTGATCAGTATCTCGCTTTTATTGAGGCATTACTGGCAGCCCCTGCAATCGAGTTCCGTGATTGGGAGAAGAATACCCCCTATTTCGAAGGCTGTTTGCCGGTCGAGGAAATGGCGGTGCGCGGCGTCGATACCTTGCGTTATGGTCCGATGAAGCCGGTCGGGCTGACCGACCCGCACACCGAGCGGCGCCCTTACGCTGTAGTTCAGTTGCGGCAAGACAATGCATTAGCAACACTTTATAATATTGTCGGCTTTCAAACCAAGATGCGCCATGCTGAACAACTGAAAGTGTTCCGCCTGATTCCCGGGCTGGAGAATGCGGAGTTTGCCCGCCTTGGTGGGCTGCACCGTAATACTTTTCTTAATGGGCCGCGTGTATTTGACAATACTTTGCGGCTTAAGGCGGCGCCGCGGTTACGCTTTGCCGGTCAGATTACCGGTTGCGAAGGTTATGTAGAAAGTGCTGCAATCGGGCTGTTGGCGGGCCGTTTTGCTGTCGCCGAGCATCTGGGCGAATCGCCACGGTTGCCGCCCTCGACCACCGCGCTCGGTGCTTTGCTTGCGCATATTACCGGCGGCGGTTCTGAAGAAACATTCCAGCCAATGAATATAAATTTCGGTTTATTCCAACCGCTAAATGAGCTAATTAAGGGGCGCGCCCGTAAACAGGCGCTTGCGCACCGGGCTCTTTCCGATTTAGAGACTTGGTGTACCCTTATATCAAAGGATGTCTCGATCAATGCTTGAACCCGGCTATAACTTTGTTTAGAATATTTGTAGAATGAACATACAGCCTGACGATGTTCTGGTTTTTCACGATGAAGCCGTTCCGCTGCAAGGCAGCGGAGGGTTGCATGCTGTGCGCCCGTGGCTGGTGCTGGTCGTGGATGACGAGCCGGACATAATCGCTGTAACCCGCGCTGCATTAAATGGCTGTACGTTTCAGTGTCGGCCGATACAGGTACTTGCGGCGGGCTCGGCAGTTGATGCCCGGCTTCTGCTCGAGCGGAATTCCGACATCGCAGTCGTATTGCTTGATGTTGTTATGGAAACTGATGACGCCGGGCTTCTATTGGCCGTCGCCATTCGCGAAGACTTACAGCGCCATGACGTACGGATCATCTTGCGGACCGGTCAACCTGGTTTTGCGCCCGAACGGGATGTTATCGTTCTTTATGACATCAACGACTATCGGCTGAAGACGGAACTGACCGCACAATCTTTGTTTACTTCGGTTGTGGCGGCGCTGCGGGGCTATACTGAAATCACTGCCCGCCAGCGCGCTGAAGAGCAAGCTATTTTGGCTAATCGTGCTAAAACTGAGTTTCTGGCAAACATTAATCATGAATTGAGGACGCCGCTTAATGCTATAATTGGTTTGGCTGAGTTAATGGATAATGAGGTATTCGGAGTATTGGACAACGAGACATATCGTGGTTTCGTTCATGATATTATTACTTCAGGCAAGAGCCTGAACGAGACGCTGGGTGCTATTCTCGACGTAGCTGATATCGAATACACAAACCTTGCTCTTTCTTACGAGAGCATTGATCTTGCAGGTCTGTTCGGACGGGTGGTGAAACCGATCGAAGCGCGGGCCGCCAGGGCCGGGGTGACACTGAGCGCCGTGGTGCCGGAAGGATTGCCATATGTCTGGGGCGACAGTCGGCGGATTCGGCAGATGTTGCTAAACTTGCTCTCAAACGCCATTCGGTTCAACCATACCGGAGGCGCTGTTGCGTTAAGTGCCGAACTGTCTGAACCGGGGCAAGTGGACCTTATCGTGTGCGATACCGGCATCGGCATGAGTGCAACCGAGTTGGCTATTGCACGCACTCCGTTTGGCCAAGTCAATAGTGGCCTGTCCCGTCGTCATGATGGTGCCGGTCTTGGACTGCCGCTTGCAGGAATGATTGCGGAACTTCACGGCGGTAGTCTGGAAATTACCAGCTCTCCCGGCCATGGTACAACCGTACGCATAACTTTGCCCGCCGTCTGCTAGGCAGCACTGGATTAGAGAAAGACCCGGCCGAATATTAATGTAAAAATTAAACCGGCTCCAATAGTCGTGACTGCAGTCCAAACAACAGCGGAAAATATATTGCTCTCTCTTGTCTGGATCGAATAGACCAGATTAAAACCAAACGTAATCAGAATAGCCAGAAAAAAAGCTGACACCCCTGACCCATGGAGTACTTTTTTAATAATGATACCAAATATCGCTATTTCAATCAGGGCAAAAAAGCTCATCATGCTAATAAGCAGCGGCGATATTTGAGTAAATTCATAAATGCCGAATTGTGGCGGCGTTTCGTCAACTTCTTCATCCCGCATGTGTATAATTTGTGGCTGCGGCTCGGTTGCCGGTATATTCTCCGATTGTTTAACTTGCGAAGACGAATTTTTAGTCGGCACGTGCTCTGTGATGACTTGTTCAGCGGGCTGTTTTACAAAAATTGTTGGACCAATGATAACTTCGGAAGGAGTAAATGATGCAACTTCCAAAGTCGGTTCATCAAGCCAAGCCCCCCGCCATTCGGCAATAGTCTGCGGTCGATCCTCCGGGAATAGCGCCAAACCCAAATCAATACCCTGTAATAGTTTCTCTGAATATTTGCCCCGACATTGATCTATTGCCCGTATCAACCGATCAGTGCCGGTCCGATTCAGCGCAGCCTGTGGCTTGGTGCCGGTAACGGCACGATAAAACACGGCCGCTAACCCGTAAATGTCTGTCCATTGTCCCTGACGTGTATCTTCATCATACTGTTCAATCGGCGCATATCCGGAGGTCAAAATTGCAGTAAAATGGGTTGCCTCCAACTGTCGGGCCGCACCAAAATCAAGTAATACAGGTGACCTGTCGCTGCTCCGTATCACAATATTTTGCGGTTTAAGATCGCGGTGAAGAATTCCAACAGAATGAATGGCTTGTAATGCACCAAGTAGTGGTTTAATCAGGCACTGTAACTCCGCTTCAGTAAGCTGTCTGTTGAGCGCTTGAAGATAGGTCTGAAGGTCACTTCCCTCCTCAAAATCCATAACAATATACGCAGTCCCATTAGACTTAAAACAACGCCTGATCCGGACCACATTTTGATGACGTATCCGCGCTAGATTTCGTGACTCATTAATGAAAAGGCTTAAGTATTTATCATAAACCTCTCGCTTAGAAGTACTAACCGGCATCACAGTATTATTAACATGACTGGCAATGCCTGATGGCATAAATTCTTTAATCGCAACTTTTTCGTCAAGCGCGATATCTACAGCAAGATAGGTGATGCCAAAGCCTCCGGCGCCCAAAACATCTAAAATCCGATATCCTTCAAATTGGTAGTCTTTCGGAAGCATTTACACTGTCCTTAAACGTGCAACGGTAAAAGATATCGCCATAGTTCTAATTTTGCTATCCTGCAAGGATAGAGGCTTGTGATTATCGTTTCAACTGATAAACAGAGCGGGATCGCTGCCTATCCAGACCTGATACGGGCTACCGCGTGCGCGGTAATGACTTTCGAGAAAATTTGTGTCACAGTTCACTATAGGGTTCCGGTGATGACGCATCGCCCTTGGTCATCATCGGGGTCAGATCACTAAGCATTTAATTCCACTTATGAATTTTGTGCTGGCAAGCGGTGTCAAGCAAGTTAGGGAGTTCAATTGCCCGATGACGGATTCGGAAAGTGGCAGTGATACGCTTCCCCCTGGTTCTCAGCTCAATGAATATAGAATCCGTGCCGTTCTGGGTCGGGGCGGATTTGGCATCACGTATGTCGCAGAAGATATTTATCTCGATCACGTCGTCGCAATAAAGGAATATTGCCCGATCGGACTATCGGTGCGCATCGGTGCAGCAGTTTCTTTGGTCAGCGGGTCTGACCCGGAAAAGCAACGGATATTTTCTTGGGGTTTGCAGCGCTTTATTGATGAGGCGCGAATATTAGCGCGCTGCCGCCACCCGAATATTATTCGTGTCATTCGATATTTTGAGGCCAATGGCACGGCCTATTTGGTAATGGATTTTGAACCCGGTGAAGAACTGGGAGCGTATCGAAAGCGGCTGGCCCGGCCGTTTACCGAATCCGAGTTGCGCGGGCTGATGATTCCGCTGATGTACGGGCTGGCCACTGTCCATCGGGCGGGCTTTTTGCACCGGGATATCAAGCCCGGCAACATCATGGTTCGCTCGGACGGCGTTCCCGTGTTGCTGGACTTCGGCGCCGCCCGTCAAGCAATGGGCACGCGCTCCGGCCTGTTCACGGTAATTGTGACTAACGGCTATGCTCCGATTGAACAATATTCATCCGACGGCGACCAAGGGCCATGGACCGATGTTTATGGTTTAGGAGCGGTCTTTTATTGGGCCATAACCGGGCAGAAGCCGCCCGATAGCTTATCCCGTATGCGCAATGACCCCTATCAACCGGTCAGCGCGCTTAAGCGGGGACTCTATAGTGAGAAATTACTGGCTGCCGTCGACGGTGCTCTGATGTTTGAGCCCTCGCTACGGTTTCAATCGATTACGGAATGGCGTGAAGTCTTGCAGGGCGAGCGCCCGGTTCCGGCTGAACTTCTTGCAAGAATTACGATAAAATCGGAGCCGGTATCGCCGCCGATAACAATAACCGGAGCAGCGACGGCTGCTGAGCGGACCGAGTTCGAACCCGATCTTCCGTTGGCTGCTTCGCCATCACCCCCCGCTCGACCGGGATCTCTTCATGTCCGTCAGCCTGAACAACCGCGCGATCTTGGTTATCACCCGACCGCACAAGATCAATTTGCCAAAAAGGCCATGGAGAGTTGGCGCAAATCACTTGCGCCGCGAAGTCCTCAACCGGCCCACCCGGCTGTCAGTACAGTCAGCCGGTCCTCGGCCGCAATTCCGGCGCCTGCACCGGTGACCACTCAGGGGCCGGTCCCGCCCCCCGGATACGAGCCATCGCGTCCCCGGCCTATCCACGCCGTTGAACCGGAACGCTTGCTCAACAACCCGGTAGAGATCAAATCCGGTAATGTCTTGAGACTGCGCCGAGGCACAATTGACATCGATATCCCGATTGGCGCTGTTGACTTTATGATCGGCCGCAGCTCCAAGAATAATTTGGTCCTTACCGATCCGATAACGTCGCGAATCCATGCCCGTATAATATGTCAAAATAATCAGTTTCTTTTGTCGGATGTCAGTAAATTCGGAACGTGGGTTCAATACTCCAATGGCCATACTGTTCACGTTATGGGTAAATCTGAAGTGCTTAAAGGCTCGGGCACGCTCGCTTTTGGTGCCGAACCGGAGTTCGCTTCGGACAGGGTATCCTTTCAGTGTCCCGACCCTGCGGAAAGCGACTCTTTAATTCAGACTGTTTTTGATGACACTTAGAGTACTAAGCCCATGCCGGACGTGACGTCATTGCTCTTGTTAGCCCTTGCTTTACTTGCAGCGGGATTGGCTGCCGGCCTGATTGCCGGGTTACTCGGGGTCGGTGGCGGGATCGTCATCGTGCCGGTGCTGTTTACAGTGTTCACCATGTTTGGCATTGATCCCGCGATTACAATGCATCTTGCGGTTGGAACCTCGCTCTCATCGATCGTACCGACTTCGATTTCGTCGGTACGTTCACACTTTCGACGCGATGCCGTCGATGTCGTATTGTTACGTCGCTGGGCGCCCGGCGTCGTGGTCGGTGTTATAATCGGCACCGTGCTGGCCGCTGGTGTCAAAGGCCCTGTCCTGACCGGTGTATTCGGCACGGTGGCGCTCTTGGCGGCGCTTTACATGACGGTCGTCCGCAATGAGGCCAAGTTGCGCGATACTTTACCCGGCCCGGCCATACAAAGTGTGCTCGCTGCTCTGATTGGCGGCTTTTCGTCAATGATGGGAATTGGCGGCGGCACATTGACCGTGCCGTCCCTGGTGCTTTGTAATTATCCGATACGGCGTGCGGTCGGTACCTCCTCGGCAATCGGCATGATTATCGCCATTCCCGGCACGCTGGGATTCATGATCGCCGGTTCAGGCGTGTCGGGCCGCCCCCTTTTTTCGGTCGGCTATGTCAGCCTGCTCGGCCTTATGCTGACCGCGCCGGTTGCCATGCTTAGCGCACCGCTCGGTGCCCGCCTTGCTCATGCCATCGAGCCAAACTGGTTGCGCCGAGCTTTCGCCCTGTTCCTTGCTCTGACCGGGTGCCGCATGCTCTACAGTCTGCTGAGTTGACGACTACCCTTCGGCAAACAAGTCATTACTGGTTTCTACCCGGCGCAGGATCGATTCGCGCAGCTTGGATAAGGCACGGTGTTCCAACTGGCGCACCCGCTCTTTGCTGACCCCGAGTTCACGCCCCAACTCCTCCAGAGTGGCACCATCCTCACGCAAGCGGCGATGTTTGATGATGGTGCGCTCACGGTCGGTCAACTCGCCGAGTGCGTCGGCTAACCAGCGTGATCGGGTTTCCCCGTCCCGCATCCCGATCACCACATCTTCGGGGCTCGGCCTGCTGTCAGCCAAAAAGTCCTGCCAGTCATCCTCTCCGGAATCGCTTATCGGCGCATTCAATGACTGGTCAGAGGCGGAAAGACGCATCTCCATCATTTCGACGTCGGAAATATCAACCTGAAGCTCTGTTGCGATCCACTCTCGGTTTTCATGCGTAAGGTTGGTGCTCGAAGCACAAGATGCAATCTGCGCTCGCAACCGCCTGAAGTTGAAAAATAGCGACTTCTGGGCTGCGGTCGTGCCTGTGCGTACGATCGACCAATTGCGCAGGATGTAGTCTTGCATCGCCGAGCGAATCCACCAAGCGGCATAGGTTGAAAATCGCACTTCGCGCCCCGGCTCGAATCGTGCGGCCGCTTGCATCAACCCTACATTACCTTCCTGGACCAAATCGCCCATCGGCAATCCGTAATTTCGAAAGCGCGATGCCGTGGAAATCACCAAGCGTGTATAAGCGCGAACCAGCTCATGCAACGCATCTTCGTTTCCATTTTCGCGCCAGTTAACTGCGAGTTCAACCTCGTGATCTCGAGTTAATAAGGGTTCCCGCATCGATGCCTTAATGTAATTCAGATTGGCCCGCTGGGTCACCGGATCATCAATGTAAGCCATCGCTTGCCCCCTTCACGATTTGGTAACCGGATCACCCGGCACCGCAACGGCGTGAACTCCGCCGCTTTTATCGTTAATACGTGTCGGCAACCCGAACCGGATCACCTTGCACGGATTATTTTTACGGAAAGCGAAGTCATAAAGCTTGCACGCAATAGCCGTAGCCCGAACGATCAGTCAGGCCGACAGGTTAGCTATTCGCACATGCAACTAAGGTGTCAGGCGTGAACTCGAGAATCAAGCTTGCCGGCGCACTGGTTTGGGTGCGGTAATACCTTCTTTATAGCGCAAATATTGGTCTTGAATGCCGCGAACGCGAGCAAGAAACTCCTCTCCATGCGACATTTCTATACGGGCACGGCCGTCCTCAGTCCTCAGTGTCGCGTAAATGTCATTGAACATCGCCTCGTACAGTTCACAAAATTCGGGATCCCCGATTTTCTGAACCCCATCCGGCAGAGCATCGTTAATTGTTCTGACCATTTCCGAACGGCGTACATTGAACCGATAAAACCGCAAGAGCAATGAAACGAATATCTGCTCAGAGAACAATTTGACCGCGTTATTCTCTTTCAGATGCTGTACAATGACCTGATCGGAGTCACTGCCGATAAACTCGAATACCCATTTAGCATGCCGATTCAGCATACTCCATTCCGGCTTGGTGAACATTTCCATAAAAACGGTCGGCAATCCCGGAATAATTAAACGCGGATAAGGTGTCGCACTTTTTGCAACCGGCCGTTCGGTGACACTCATCAAAATACGGGCAAAGATCAGCCGGGTTAAATGATCTTTACGGCGATCCTGTGCGACATAACATAGGGAACTGATTGCTTCATCGGCAGCCCGAGTAAAAAAACTTTCAATAGTCGGCCACCGATCTTCAAATTTTTTTAGATTGGCCGTCAACTCTTGTACCGAAACCTGATCCCGATCGCCACAGGCCCCAAGTAAGCTCTGTTGGATGGTGGTAAAAAGCTTGCGGGCCGCTTCGGCATTCTTATTAGCAAGCTGGCCTTGGCTGTCGGCGTCGACGACGATGATTCGGTGCATCTTTGGTCAGTCCTCCGACATGCGGATCATAGATGACTAACGGATTATGAGCGAAAGACTCTATAACACAACTCGTGACAATAGTAAACGACTTGTTAACTTGAACTGTGAGGTCGGTAAGGCTTGGCCAAAACTGTCAACAGCATGGTCTTTTGCTGCAACCGGGGTAGAATGGCGTCATCCTGAGTGCCGGCCGAAGCCGGCTTAGACTGTCCCGGAGAGCAATCATGCTGGATACCCGCAACAAATCCGCCATTCGTAGCATTACGGAATCGCGCGCCGCCGCGTTGGCGTCGATCGAAACCGGCGCCCACATGTTGACGGCGGCTTTGAAGCAATTGGCTGCAATCGACAGCCGATTGATTCGCCATGTTCCCGACTTGCGGGTAAAGCTTAAGGCTGATGAAGATGAAGTCGGTGTGTTTGTTGCCGAGTTGATCGACCAATACCTGCCGCTTACCCGCTACAAGCCGCCGCGTGACGGTGTGCGCCCGCTGCCGGCCCGGGTCGCTTCGGCCCGCACTATTGAATCCTGGGCCGCAGAATAAAGGCTTAGGCCGATTGCTCACTGCTTGCCCCAATTGTTTAGGGCGTCGGCACCGATGGCGGCGAGTAAAGCGGAATCATGAATACGGCGACGCGTGTCGGCATCGATCGCGTTAAAGGCGCGCGTGGCAAGCGCGAGCGCACCGGGCGTCGGATCATCAAGCGCATCACGCAACATCCGTGCTGCTAACCTCAGTTCAAGCACGCCTGGGCGCATTTCCCGAACCACTGCCTCGGTTAACAGTTCCATTGCGCGTCGCGTATCCTCCGCGGCGCCGATTCCATGACGATTATTATTCATAGCCACCCACCCTTCCGCGCGTTCCCGGCGGTGGCTAGTTTTTATATCCAGCATTAAGAAATGACAACAACGCGCTTGAATCACATGATATTATATAATTCAAAGCCGCAGAATGTGACAAAAAAGACTCTTCCTGCGGTGCGGCTTGGCTGAAATTTCGGTCAAGCCTCCTTCCCCCCGGTCCGGTTCAACGGGCAACCGGGCGCGGCGGCGGCCGGATACCGTGCCCCAATCCGTAAATCAAGGATAAGGCTATACTGTCTCAGACTAAGTCAGAGCCCGCATCGGGCAAGAATAAAATCAGCGATTGCCTCGACGTCATTCAAATCGAGCCGGGGGATATGCAATTCTGACGGCACTTCATCGCAGGCTACGCCGACAATTTGCGGGTCACCGGGGCTGAGCAGCGGTTTACCATTGGCGCTGCGCCACACTTCAAGCTTCAGGTGATTGTCGCGCTTAAAGCCTTCGACCAGCACCAGATCGACCGGCATCATGTGCGACAGCAATTCGGCAAGGCTCGGTTCCGGGGCCGCGCGATGCTCGTGAATCAGTGCCCAACGCCGCGCCGAACCGATCAACACTTCCGAAGCGCCGGCTTCGCGGTGACGCTGGCTGTCCTTGCCGGGCCGGTCGATATCGAAGTCGTGATGGGCATGTTTGATCGTCGACACCGTCAGACCGCGTCCGATCAGCAACGGCAATAACTTGACCAATAGCGTGGTCTTGCCGCTCCCGCTCCAACCGGCCAGTCCGAAAATCTTCATCCGATGCTGTCTTCGCTGCTGCCGCCGGCGTCGGAACGCTCCCCCACATCGCGCTGCCATTCGCCGCACCAATCGGTTGACAGCGTAATCGGAAACGCGCCGTCCGGCGTGCGCGAGGTTGTCATCGGTGGAAAGCGGCGGCAAGCCCCCTTGGGGCCACGTTCGCGCAAGCCCTGCCCGACCCAAAATTTGCAGAAATAACAGGTGTCACTACGACGAAGGGCCACGGGGCTTCTCGTTCGGTTTGAGGCAAAAATCCCAAAGATTATAACACACCCGCATTCGCATTAAAGCGTTCCTCTGTGAACCTGGGCATTTGCAGAGGTGAATATTCGGAACCCCGGGCAACGGAGCAGCACGAAATCAGCCGGCATAGCCATGTTCATTGTGAGCGCACCAATCGACGGGAGGCACATGAATGGCGCGATATCTGGTAACGGGCGGCTGTGGCTTTATCGGCTCTCATTTGGTTGACCGGTTGTTGGCAAGCGGCCACGAGGTCACCGTGTTAGATAATCTATCGACCGGACAGCGAATCACGATTCCCGCCTCGGTCCCGGTGATTGTCGGCGATGTCGCCGACATGGCTCTGACGGCGACAACCATGGGTGGTCATCAAGGCTGCTTTCATCTGGCGGCGACCATGGCCAGCCAAGGCTTCCTGTTTCCAGCTGATCGGACAAATCTTGTTGGCACCATCGCCGTGCTTGCCGGCGCGCGCCACGCGAATTCAGGGGCTCCAATACCAGTCGTGTATGCTTCCTCCGCAGCGGTGTATGGCAATAATCCTGCGGCGCCGCTCTCGGAAATTTCGCACCGCTATCCGCATTCCGTCTATGGTGCCGACAAATATGCGTGTGAGTTGCATGCAAGGGTTGCCGAGCATGTACACGGGGTTCCGAGTGTCGGCTTTCGCTTTTTCAACGTTTATGGACCGCGCCAAACTGCAAATGCGCCCGGCTCCGGAGTCATTGCCAATTTCATCGATCGCATCAACCGGGATGCTCCGATAGAGGTTAATGGAGATGGCGAGCAAGTCCGCGACTTCGTCTATATCAGTGATGTTGTGACTGTACTTTGTGCCGCGATGGCGGAGCCGAAGCCACATGCTCCTGTTTATAATGTCTGTACCGGCCATGGCACC
This sequence comes from Rhodospirillaceae bacterium, assembly GCA_037147415.1. GTDB lineage: Bacteria > Pseudomonadota > Alphaproteobacteria > Azospirillales > Azospirillaceae > BOG-933. The sequence continues at coordinate 30,929 of JBAWVF010000015.1, forward strand.
ACGATTAATCGGTTGGCGTCGTTGATTGCCGGTCTTAGCGGCCGGAAGCCCGTCATCCATTACACGGCATCGCGGGTCGGAGATGTTCGATATTTGATCGGCTCGTCGGCCCGTCTTGAGGGAAGTTTCGGGCTGGCCTGCTCGACTCGACTGACCGACGGGCTTGCGGCAACCCTGGCGGCGCTATAAATAGCGGCTGTCCATGAAGCCGGTCGAACATGGCCGGTCCGAAAGCATTCGGATCGGCGTATTAGTAAGCGGCGTAGGACTTTTCCTCAAAAATGGTTGAGCCGAAAAGAGTATTCAGTTCGCGTTTGACTGTGGCGCGCCGGTCGTTGGTCATGTAGACGGCCCGAGCCAATTCAACGAAACGTAATCCGAAATCTTTTGCCCGCTCACAGTCGCGAATGTCATCTTCAATGACCCAAAGTTCGGCATTGATTGTCTTCAGGCTCTGGGTCTTTTCCTCAAGCGCCACGCCTTCAAGGCCATGTTCCCGTCTGGTTTGTTCGAGTAAGGCCAATTCATGACGGATGTTCTTAAGCTGTTCCGGATTGCTCATCCGTTCGGCTTTAATCTCCAGAATAGTGATCTTGTCGATCAATTCACCGACCGCACCCGGAATCAAGATGTTGCTCATTACCGCTTCCTGAAATTATCCCGTGAGATTGACACTCGCACGGCCAATGTTAATATGGCTAACAGGGTCGGGCAAGCCGATTTTCAGACCGGTTTGTCTCGATCAGGAGATCGGGCATGAGGCGGCTGTATATTATACCGGTCGGACTGGCGCTCGCAGCCAACGTCTATCTGATCTATTATTTTCAGATCACGGGAACTTGGCGTGAGATTTTTGAATCTCTCGAGCCCTGGCAAATGCTGATCTTCGTCGCCGGCATTAATATTGCCGGAGTCGCTCTTTTGACCTCGATGCTGAAATTCATAGATTATTTGCGAGGGTGACGCCTGCTGATGCAATAAATATCAGTAGATCAGTTCATCCTCGCCCTTGCCTTCGGACAGGACGATTTCACCGCGCGCCGCAAGGTCTTTCGCGGTTTGAACCATGATCATCTGGCCCTCGTCGACGTCTTTCAGGCGTACCGGCCCCATAGCCGCCATTTCTTCGCGCAGCATTTTGCCGGCGCGCTCGGACATATTGGTAAAGAACAAGTCGCGCAATGTTTCCGAAGCGCCCTTCAACGCCACGCACAGCTTGGTTTTATCAACCGCCCGCAACAAGGCCTGAACCCCGCTCGGGTCGAGCTTACCCAAATCTTCAAAGGTAAACATCAAGGACTTAATGCGCTCGGCGCTATCACGGTTGCGTTCTTCAAGAGCCGCAAGGAAGCGATGCTCGGTCGCCCGGTCGAGATTGTTAAAGATTTCCGCCAGCATTTCATGAGAATCGCGGCGGTTGGTGCGCGCCAAGTTGGTCATGAACTCGGTCCTTAGTGTACGCTCCAAATCGTCCAATACTTCCTTTTGCACAGCTTCCATGCGCAACATACGCATGACCACTTCCATGGCAAAGCTTTCCGGCAAAATCGTGATCACCTTACTGGCGCTGTCGGGACGAATTTTCGACAGCACCACGGCAACCGTCTGCGGGTATTCGTTCTTCAGATAATTGGCCAAAACATTTTCATTAACATTCGTCAGCTTGTCCCACATGGTTCGACCGGCCGGACCACGGATATCTTCCATGATCGCGTCGACTTTGTCCTTGGGGATGACTTTCAGCAGCAGACGTTCGGTACTGTCGAAGTTACCGACCACCGAGCCGGTCGCCGACATTTGTTCGGCAAATTCAACAAATAATCGTTCAATTAAATTGGCGCTGACCGTGCCCAAATTAGCCATGGTCTGCGAAAGTTCTTTAATTTCTTCGTCATCCATATGCTGAAAAAGCTTGGCGGTATGCTCCTCGCCCAAAGACAGCATTAAAATCGCGGCTTTTTCCGGACCGGTCAGGGTTCGATAGTCTTCCCGAACACGAACAGCCATGTTAACCCCGAAATTTAAATGAGTACCAGAGACACTACACTAAAGTGTTGCCGTTGTCATGTACGAATTTAAACGGTTTCGGTCATCGTCGAGACAACAGCACTGCGGCCGGCAGCACCGGAGCCAGGCAGAGCAGGTAAAGCAGCGGAAGAACAAAAGGGTAGCGAACCCCGAGGCTGGTCAAACCGAGCGAAAGGCATTGAATCATCAAAACCAAACCGGTCGCCGCCAGAATACGGCGCCCCTGTCCGCGTCTGTTATACTCGCCGCATAAAAGCGCGACTAAGGCAATCATGGCATAAGACAATGACAACAACGGAGACGACAAGCGCATATGCAGTTCCGAAATAAACTGTCGGTACACATGGGGGTCTTTGCGAATTTCCGGAGGCGGGTCGAGCAAATCACCAATCGGCCGCTCGCGCGGTTCCAGTTGACGATCAAATTGTTTGTCGTCTCCAACCTGGAAATCAACGAGATACCGATCAAAGTAAAGTTCTGAAACACGATTGGTGGCTAGATCAACTTCCTGGCGTAAACCATCCAGCATGATGACCTTGATGCCGCCCGGAGAATCGGCCATGACGCCCCTTTGCGCCATGATGGTGATGGCTTTACCGGGTTGACGGGTATCATGCACCAACAAGCCCTGCATTTCGCCGTTATCTTGCCGTTTGCGCAAGTAAACGGTTAAACCCTCGGAAATATCATTAAAGGCGCCTTCGCGAATCAATACTGAGGCGAACTCGTGACGCACCGCAAATTGCAGCCGAACTAACTCCCGATTGGCATAAGGACTGGCGTAAATATTCAAAAAATAGACAACACCGGTCACCAGAATGGCCAGCCCCAAAGCCGGCGAGGCCAACCGCCACGGCCCCATTCCCACCGCACGCATGACCACAAGTTCACTATCCATGATCATGCGGTTATAAGAAAACAACAAGGCTCCGACCAGGGCCACCGGCATGATGACGCCAAGAAAGGTCGGCACCGTCAACACCATCATCCACAGGAACACCACGAACGGGGCTCCCGAGTTGATCACCATATCAATCAGCTTGATCGATTGGGTAACCCAAATAGTCATGGTTACGGCCAAAGACGCGAACAGGGTGGTAATGAGCAGGTTACGAAACAGATAACGGCTGATGCGGGTCACGCTGCCCCCGCTTGTACATGAGTATCCACGGCGTCGATCACCGCGGAAACCGGAATGACCGCCATGTCGCCGCCTCCGAAATCATCGGTTTTCAGACAAATTACACGCAGTGCATAAGGGCGATACTTCACCGGATTGGTCGGGCCGAATAGCGAGACCATCGAGGCGCCGCCCAGCGCCAGCATATGTCCGGTACCCGAACAATTGGCGACCGCGGCGGTCAGGCGTCCGGCCAACGCGATATCAAGCGTCGGCCCCCGTAATCCGTCCAGCCGCTCGGCATGGTCGAACACCGGCACCAACGCGCCCGGAGCCTCGGCCCGCATGCGCCCGACCCAGTCCGCCTCTGCCGGACCGGGTAGAAAGACCGGCACTCTGCCCTTAGCCAGCTGGTCGCGTGCGACGGCAAGGTAATTGTCGAGCGGCCAGCACTTGCCCTTGTCCTTGTTGCCCGCGCCCGGCGCCAACCCGATATAGGTCGGCCCGGCCGGCAACAGCCACGCGGCCGCCTCTCGCCATTTCGGTGCAAGTTCAACCCCGTGAGGCGGTTCCTCCACCGTGCCGCTGGCCGCCATGACCAACGCGTTCAGACGCTCGACGATATTGCGGCCGAGCGGCGGTCCGGCCGGCGGACGTCGTGACGAAATCGCCCATTTCCAGGCCCGTGAAATGAACCAGCGATGCGGAATCATCTTAAGCTGCAAGGTGCGCAGCATGTTGGTCTGGGTATCGATGATCAAATCGAAATGCCGTCCCGGCAGCGGATTGCCGCGCAACAGACGAGAAAAGCGATTTTCCAAATACAGATCGGTAATGTGGTCGTCGATCAGACCTTCGGCCAGCGGTTTCAGCACGCCTTGAAACTGTGCCGGCCCATAACCGGGGATCCAGGTCAGCGTCGCCTCGGGAAAAGTCTTGCGGATCGACCGGATAAACGGAATTTTCAGCAAGTTTTCGCCGATGGCGTCATCGGGGTGGCTCCCGACATAAACCAGAATCGAGCGCGGGGTCAGCGGAGCCATGGCGATAACCGGACAATTTTTTACAGGCGGACGATAGAGCCCGGCTTCAATACGAGTCAACCCGGGATTCCATTGGTGGCACGGATATGATATCGTCAACGCTGATGACGGAGACAGGCATGACCCTGGAAAAAGAAACCGAGCTGACCGGCAAGATCGACGCGCTGATTATGCTGGTTCGCGAACAGAACGCGCTGATTCGTCATCATGGCGAACAGATCGCCGAACTTCGTGCGGAATTCGACGAATTCCGGATCGAGGTCCGGACCGCTCAGGCCGTGACCAACGCCAGACTCAATGATCAGAACCAGATCATGGCGGCCCTGATTCCGGCCAAACTCGCGGCGGTTGGTGGCCGTTAAGACCTCATGACCATTCACGACCTCGAACGCTTGTTCCAGCCGCGCTCGATCGCGGTTATCGGTGCGACCGCCAACCCCGGTCGGGCCGGGGCCATGGTGATGCGCAACCTGTCGCGCGGCGGGTTCGACGGGCCGATCATGCCGGTTAATCCCGGCCGCACTCATGTTGCCGGGATTCTGTGTTATCCCGATGTCGCGAGTCTGCCGTTGGTGCCCGATCTGGCGGTGATTTGCAGCCCGTCCCATACCGTTGCCGAGCAAATTCTGGCGCTCGGCCGGCGCGGCGGGCGCGCGGCGATCTCTATCACCGGCGGTTACAGTCACAGCTATCTCAGCAACGGTCCCGACTTGCTGGAAGGCATCCGCAGCGCCGCCCGCGAGGCCGGCGTGCGTTTGCTCGGGCCGAATTGCTTGGGTCTGGTGGTGCCGAGCCGGCGACTCAATGCCAGCTTCGCCCATGTCGACGCCCTGCCCGGCAAGCTCGGTTTTGTCGCGCGCTCGGCCGGAATCACGACGACGGTACTCGACTGGGCCCGGCCGCGGAATATCGGCTTTTCGGTCTGTGTTTCGCTGGGGGACTGCGCCGATATCGGTTATGATGACGCGATCGATTACTTGGCTCAAGACCCCGGCACCCGCGCCATTTTGCTGTTTCTTGAGGACATGACCGAGCGTGGCGCCATGCTTTCGGCCGTACGCGCCGCGGCCCGCACGAAACCCGTGCTCTGCATCAAGCGCCCGCATATCGTTCCCCGGTGCGGCCGACCGACTTCGCTAACGGCGGCACTGACGTCGCCCGACGATGTCGCCGACGCCGCTTTGCGCCGCGCCGGTGTGCTGCGCGTGTCCTATCTGGAGGAAATGTTCGGCGCGGTCGATACTCTGGCCAATGCCAAGCCGCTGCATCACGAACGTCTGACAATTTTGACCAACAGCGCCACGCTGGCCACCATCGCTACCGACGAGATATTGTCATCTCATGGAGAATTAACCACACTGGCTCCGGCGACTCTGGATAAACTGAACGCCGCCCTACCCTTCGCCTGGTCACGCACCAATCCGGTTGATATTTTAATTGATGCCGATGGCGATCGTTACGCCGCCGCCTTGCGCATATTACTTGAAGACCCGGATATCGACCGGATTCTGGTCATCCACGCTCCGACCGGAATTGTTTCGCCCGAAGATACCGCCATCGCGGTCATCGGCACAATCGGCCGGCTTGGCGGTAACGTCATCGCCAGTTGGGTCGGCGAGGAAACCGCGGCTTCGGCTCGGCGCTTATTTGCCCGCGCCGGCATTCCCACGCACGACACCCCGGCCCGCGCGGCACGCGCGTTTCTGCATGTCGTGCATCACCGGCGAAACCAGGCGATGTTGATCGAGACTCCGCCCGCGATTGCCGCCGATTTTGTCGCCGATAAGGCCAGTGCCCGCGCCGTGGTCGCAAACCTGCTGGCCGACGGGCGTGAGATTGCCTCACCCGCGGAAACCGCGGCGATTCTGGCCGCCTATGGCATTCGTTCCGCCGAGTCCGCGCCCGGATCGAGCGTTGCGGTACACCGTCAACTGATCATGGGCATCACCACCGACACCGTGTTCGGCCCGGTCATTCTGTTCGGTGAGGGCGGTGAGGCCGCCGCGGTTCTGCGCGATACCGCAATCGCACTGCCGCCGCTGAATCCGCCGCTGGCGCGGGAACTCATGAGCCGCACCCGAATCAGCCGGAAGCTAGCCACCGGAAGCGATGGCCCGAACACCTCGCTGGCGGTCAAGCGCGCCCTGATTCATCTTGCGCAAATGGCGATCGATTTACCGGAAATCGTCGATCTCGACATCAACCCGCTGGAAGTTGAAGGCGGGCATTTGCGCGCGCTCGGCGCTTTTCTAAGGCTGGCCCCGGTTACGGCGGAGGCGCGGCGCCGCCCGGCGATCCGGCCCTATCCCGGCGATCTCGAGGAAAACCTGACTTTGCGCGACGGCCGCACCGTGCTGGCCCGCCCGATCCGGCCCGAGGACGAACCCGCGCACCATGTCTTCATCTCGCGCCTGAGTCCCGAGGATATCCGCTTCCGTTTCTTCGGCTTCATCCGCGGGTTGGAACATACCCAGATGGCGCGACTGACTCAGATCGACTATGACCGCGAAATGGCCTTTATCGCAGCAGCAATCGGTGCCGATGGAGAATTGGAAACGCTCGGGATCGTCCGCACCATTACCGATCCCGACAATAGGGTTGCCGAGTTCTCGATGATCGTGCGCTCTGACTTGAAGGGACAGGGTCTCGGCCGGCAATTACTGGAAAAGATGATCCGTTACTGTGAGTCTCGCGGCACCGGGGAAATCAAGGGCCAAATCCTGCCCGATAACAGCACTATGTTGCGCCTGATGCGCAAAATGGGCTTCCGCGTCGCCATGGTCCCCGAAGACGAGGTGGTCGAGGCTAAAAAGGCGTTGCGGGCGAGCGGGCCGCCTCGATCAGAAACGCCTCCAACCCCTTGATGGTGTCGTCGTCGCGGTAGAGTTTTTCCTTGTTGGCGGCGATACGGGCGCGCAACCCGGCCCGGAACGCCGGGTCGGTGCCGAGACGAGCCGCCATCGCAATATAATCCTCGATGGTTTCCGTAATAGTCTCGGTAACTCCCATCATGCGCAGAACAGCGGTGGTGTGACGGCCCCGCATGAGTGGCCCGGAGAAAGTCACCATCGGCAAATCGGTAACAATCGCCTCCAATGTCGAGTTGACGCCCGACCAGCCGATGCTATCAAGAAAGACATCACACACCGCACCGGCCGCGATAAAGTGCTCGCCATCAAGGCGAGGCAGCATGATACAATAATCCTCCGCCCGCAGACCTTCGGCCGCGAAGGCAACACCGATCCGCCGCAGGAATTGCGCCGCGACGACTTCACCGCCTTGATAGCCGATAAAGACGAAGCGACAACCGGGCACCGCTTTGGCGATGCGCGGAAATATGAAATCATATTGCGGCAAGTATTTGTAAAGCGACTGACAGCACCAATAAATCAGCGCATTTTCCGGCAATCCCAAGTCGGCACGGGTCAGGGTGATGTCCGGACGCGGCAGCGGATCATAGTAAAAAGAAAGATTCGGCAGCCGAACCAGCGTCTCAGTATAATGCTCGGCCCCATCGGCCGGTTCCATTAAATCACTGCTCAAGTAATAGTCGATCGTCGGCATGCCGGTAGTCACCGGGTGTCCCAATGAATTACACTGCACCGGAGCCAGCCGCTGAGCCGCAAGCTGCACGGTCACCGGGTCCATGCCGATCTCAGGATAAATCAGCACATGCAACCGGTCTGACAGAATTTCCCGGCGCCAGTGATCAAGAGTCAGCGGACCTTGCAAATAACGGTCGGCACTGTTTCGGGCAATTTCAGTCTCGTTATCATAGCGGCCGCGAGTGTGATAACAGAATACCTCGAATTTGGTGCGGTCAAGCTTGGTCACCCACCCCTTCAGCGGAATTTTCCATACTGAATGTGAATGAACATAGCCGCAGACAAAGCCGACACGAATACGCTCGCCCTCGGCCGGCGGCGGCGACAAGGCCGGCGATTCCGGATAGCGCCGGGTCATTATGTCCACGATCATACGCCCGTAAAGCGTCTGTAACTCGCGATCATTCAGCCCCTGATAGGCCAGAAAGAACGGCTGATGCGAGCCGACCGCATCGGCGATCCGGCCGGGGCCGGCATGGCTGAGGGCGTAATCCTTCAGGCTGCGCAATTGTCGGGTGTAATCGGCGCGGCTTCGGGCAATCTCGGCCTGATCGCGGAACAAGACCGGCAACTGTGCCATGCACAAGCCGAAACGAGCCGACGGAAAATCCGGGCGTAGCGCCAGCGCCTGTTCAAAAGCCGCAATCGCTTCGGCCCGTCGGCCCTGTTCCTTTTGCACATTGGCCAGATTGGCAT
>JBAWVF010000016.1:0-39091 GCA_037147415.1 Rhodospirillaceae bacterium
GGACAGGATTGAACTGTCGACCTCTCCCTTACCAAGGGAGTGCTCTACCACTGAGCTACAGCAGCGTACCGGTGCGGGCGGGTTTATGACACGCCGGACGCGGCAGCGCAAGCCCTGTTGTCGGGGGTGGTCGGAATTTTATATTCGGGGACGATGCTTTGCAAAAGACCGGCTATCGTCTGCGGGTCATTCGCGGCCGCGGCGGCCTTCAGCTCCTCCAGAGTCCGGCTGATCAGGACGTGGTCGAGCAAGCGGGGCGAGGCCAGAAACACCCCGTCTGATTCGGTGCGCGAGGGTTGCTCGGCGGCATCGAGGATTTCCTCGAACAACTTTTCGCCGGGGCGCAGGCCGACGAACTCGATTTTAATGTCGGTGTCGGGCTTGTGACCGGACAGACGAATCATTTGCCGCGCCAGATCGACGATACGCACCGGCTCGCCCATGTCGAGCACCAGAATCCGTCCGCGCTCGTCGGGATGGGCGACGCCGTGGGCGGAGGCTTGCAGCACCAGCTCGACCGCCTCGCGCACCGTCATGAAATAGCGGCGCATGTCGGGGTGAGTAATGGTGAGCGGCCCGCCGCGCGCCAGCTGGCGTTGGAACAGGGGGACCACCGAGCCGCTGGAGCCGAGCACATTGCCGAAGCGTACGGTGACGAAGCGGGTGCACACCGCGTCTTCATCGGCTCCGGCCGTGTCGAGCGATTGGCAATAGGCCTCTGCGGTGCGCTTGGTTGCGCCCATGACGCTGGAGGGCCGTACGGCCTTGTCGGTCGAGATCAGCACCATGGCGCGCACGCCGACCGCCTGGGCCGCATCGGCAACATTGCGGGTGCCGAGCACGTTGGTCAGGACACCTTCGGCCGGGCACGACTCGACCAGCGGTACATGCTTGAGCGCGGCGGCATGGAAAACGAGTTCCGGCTGATGCTCCCGGAACAGCGCGGTGATTCGGTCGCGGTCGCGCACATCGGCCAGCACGGTGCGGATGTCCAGCGCCGGGTGTTGTTCGCGCAGAGCCATGTCGATGGTGTAAAGGTTGAACTCGCCATTATCGATCAGGATCAGCATGGACGGCTTGAGCACCGCGATCTGGCGCGACAATTCACTGCCGATGGTGCCGCCGGCCCCGGTGACGATAATCCGCCGGCCCGAAATCAGGCCCTCGATGGCCGAACGGTTGAGTGCGGTTTGCGGACGTCCCAGCAAATCTTCGATCGCGATCGGGCGCAACTCGATCTTGCCCTCGCCCAACGCTTCCTTGAATTCGGTCAGGCTGGGCAGTCGGGTCAGCGGCAGGGCCAGCGCGTCGGCTCGGTCGAACAATGTGCGCAGAACGCTGCCGGATAGCTCGCTTTGCGGTCTGGCCAAAATCAAGCGCTGAGGCCGGCGGTCGAGCCGGTCGAGCCGTTCGATCACCTCTTCAAGCTGGTCGATCGAACCGAGCACCGGCACCCCCCTGATATGGCGGCCGACCCGACCGAGCTTGCTCTTTTCGTCGATCACACCAACCACGCGATAGGGCGCATTCGGCTCGTTGACCAAAGAATGGATGAAGAGCGCGGTGGCGTCGCCGATTCCGATCACCAGCACCGGAATCCCGTCATGGCCATCCGGCTGAGTGCGGCGGGCCCGGCGGCTGTCCTTGAACAGCCGATAGCCGAAGCGCGGCCCTCCCAACAGCGTGGCCAGCACGAACCACACGATCAGCGGCAGCGAACGCGGCAACGGAGCCTGATAAGGCGCCACCCAGGTCAGGGCGACAATAGCGCCGCTCACCAGGAATACGGTTATCGACACCGCCATGATTAACTGAAGCATGTCGGGTGCGGACGCGTACAGCCACATGCCCCGGTAAAGCCCGAACAGCCGATAGGTTACGGCCGCGACCGCCACCGTGATCGGGGTCATGGTCAAGAGTGCCGGCAGGTACAGGTCGAAGGCATCATCCCCGACCCGCAGATAAAGCGCCAGCACGACCGCGGCCAAGGTCATGGTCAAGTCGTGAAGATAAACGACCGTACCCCGGCCGACAGGCTGAATTCCAAGCATCATGCGTGCACTCCGTAGCGCACAGCTTTGAACGATTCGGCTGCGGCTTGCAAGCGCAGCAACTTACCGGGGGCGAGCCCCCTTTGCCGCGCCGGCCTTCTGGGCAATGGCGGCTGCCTTGGCGCGGCGCTTGGCGCGAACGAACTCGGCAAGCTGGATATCCTCGCTTTTCATATGGTCGGACAGAGCGCCCGTGATGTATTCAAGAAGCGGTTCAGCCTCGTTGGTCCGAGCAAAGTCGTCGATCATCAGGCGAAGGGTGTTTAACAGCAGGCTGTGTTCGCCGATATGGGAGTTGAGTTTATTGAAATCGGCACGGAACATGAGGTCTTCTTCATCCTCATAATGTACTTTAGTAAGCTCATAAAAATCTTCCAACATTTTTGCGGTGACAAACCGGCGTTTCTGGTCCGTATTTGCGGTTTGAATAAGCTTTATGAATTCGAACAAATGTTTATGCTCGGCGTCAATGCGCTCGATTCCGGTTTCAAGAGAGGCATTCCACTTCATAATCGGGCCGACCACCTGAAGATCGCACTTATATAGTGCGTGAACATATTATCCGGTTTGGCCGGAAAGAGGCAAGGGGTTTTACGTAGACTGCACAGCAGGATTGCGGCGGCGGCTTGACAGCGGGGGGTCGCACCGGCTTATTGACAACGGTTTTCCCGTTGCAGGTCATTCACCTCATGCCGCCCAAAAAAAATCCGCTCAATCTAAATGCCCTTCAGCTCAAGACGCTGAGCCTGGTGCAAGCGCTGGCCCGACTTGAAGAGTATGCCTCTCCCGACCCGAGCGAGCCGGGAGCGATTCGAATCAATCGCCTGCCGCAACCCCATGGCAATCATTTTCACCTCGGTAATGCGGTGGTGGCCAGTGCCGACGCGACCGGTCTCGGCAACCCGGCGGTCTGGACCGCGTTGGAGCGCAAAGGTCTGACCACGGGCAACGGTTTCGGTGGCGTCGTGATAACCGCGCTTGGTCTTTGCTATGACACCGGCTTGTCGGACCGGATGTTTCACCGTGCCGACCACTGATAAGGGCGATGAGGGGGAGCGCAAGCGCAAGTTGGCGGCGGCGCTACGCGATAACCTGATTAAGCGCAAGACTCAGGCCCGGGCGCGGCGCGATCGGCCGGAGGCGGAAACGGCGGCGACTCTTGCCCCGAAGGCTCCGGCTCGTTAAAACCCGTGCGGAGATATATCCCCCTGCGAGGACCGCCATGCCGATTATGCCCGATACCTGGATTCGCGAAATGGCGCTGACGCGCGGCATGATCGAGCCGTTCGTCGAAAGCCAAAGGGCGGACGGCGTCATTTCCTATGGCCTGTCCTCGTACGGCTATGACGCGCGCGTCTCAAGCAAGTTCAAAATATTCACCAATGTTGATAATGCGGTGGTGGATCCCAAGAATTTTTCCGAGCAGGGTTTCGTCGAGCGTAATGTCGATGTCTGTGTCATTCCGCCCAACAGTTTCGCGCTGGCTTGCTCGGTCGAATATTTCCGGGTGCCGCGCGACGTTCTGGTGATCTGTCTCGGCAAATCGACCTATGCCCGTTGCGGCTTGATCGTCAATGTGACGCCGCTGGAGCCCGAATGGGAAGGTCACGTCACGCTCGAGATTTCCAACACCACCCCGCTGCCGGCCAGGGTCTATGCGAACGAGGGGTTGTGTCAATTTTTGTTCCTGAAAGGGGAGGGGCCGTGCGAAACCTCCTATGCCGATCGTAAGGGCAAATACATGTGGCAACAGGCCGAAGTTGTTTTGCCACGCCTTAAATAGTGCGCGGCTTTTTATAAAAATAGTCCCGGAAGGACGGCGGTTAATGGATAAGATTCGCATCCGCGGCGGACGGCCGCTGAACGGCTCGATCGCGATCAGCGGAGCCAAGAATGCCGCATTGCCGCTGATGGCGGCGGCGTTGCTGACGGAAGACACCCTGACCCTGACCAACGTGCCGCGGCTGGTCGATATTCAAACCATGGCCAATCTGCTGGCTCAGCATGGGGTTGAGGTTAAGCGCGAGCGCGGAACCGGGGTCGGTGGTGACGAAATGCACCTGACCACCGCCGCGGTGACCAGCACCACGGCGCCCTATGATCTGGTGCGCAAGATGCGGGCGAGCGTGCTGGTGCTCGGGCCGCTGCTGGCGCGCTGCGGCAAGGCGCGGGTGTCGCTGCCGGGCGGCTGCGCGATCGGCACCCGGCCGGTCGATCTGCACATCGCCGGGCTGGAGCAGATGGGGGCGAAGATTGATCTGGTCAGCGGTTATATCGAGGCGGAGGCGCCGAACGGGCTGCATGGCGCCTCGATCGTGTTCCCGATGGTCTCGGTCGGTGCCAGCGAAAATCTGATGATGGCGGCGGCGCTGGCGCGCGGCGATTCCGAACTGATCAATGTCGCGCGCGAGCCTGAAGTGATCGATCTGGCGCACTGTCTGGTCGCCATGGGCGCCGAGATCGAAGGCATCGGCACCGATCGTCTGCGGATTCGCGGCCGGAACCGGCTGAACGGTACCCGCCATGCCATCGTGTGCGATCGGATCGAGTGCGGTACTTATGCGATGGCGGCGGCGATCACCGGGGGCCGGCTGGAATTGGTCAACGGACGTCTTGACTTGATTCGGGCGGTCGCCAAGATATTGGGGGGCGCCGGGGTCGAGTTCGGCGAGACGGCGAACGGGATTACGGTTTCGCGCGCCAACGGGCCGTTGTCCGGGGTCGATGTCATGACCGAGCCGTTTCCCGGCTTTCCGACCGATCTTCAGGCTCAGATGATGGCCTTGATGTGCACCGCCCGGGGGGCGGCGATGATCACCGAGACCATTTTCGAGAACCGTTTCATGCATGTGCCCGAGCTGAAGCGGATGGGAGCGAATATTACGGTGCATGGCTCTTCGGCGCTGGTGCGCGGGGTCGAGCGCTTGACCGGAGCGCCGGTGATGGCGACCGATCTGCGCGCCTCGGTGTCGCTGGTGCTGGCCGGGCTGGCGGCGGAGGGCGAAACCGAGCTGAACCGGGTTTACCATCTCGATCGCGGCTATGATCGGCTTGAGGAAAAACTGGTGGCCTGCGGGGCCGAGGTTGAACGGGTAAAGGCGAAAGAATGAAACTACGGGCGGAAGATGCCGAAGACTTGAAGGTGCTGGCGGCCTGTCTTCAGGACGCCATTCTCCCGGTGGCCGAAATCGGGTACCTGCCGGACGAGCATTGTTTCGTCATGGTGGTCAACCGCTTCAAGTGGGAAAGTGCGGGGGCGGGCGGGGCCGGTGAGCGCACCAACAGCGCGGTGACCATCACCGGTGTGCGCGCCGTGCGGCGGCGCAAGCTTGATTTATGCGACCGCTCGCTGGTGCTCGATTTGTTGACCCTGCTGCCGAACGAAGACGGGCTCGATCTGGTTTTTGCCGGCGGCAGTGCAATTCATCTGACCGCGCCGCACTGGGGGTGTTTGTTGGAGGATATCGGCGAGCCTTGGCCCGCCGCCGCCACCCCTCACCATGAGGTCGGGAGCTGATGACGGTCAAATTCGGCTCTCTCAGCCTTTGACGTCAGTGAAATGGCTTCGCCCCTGCCAATCGCGTATGACGGCCCCGTCCGGGCTGATCCAGCCGGACTCGAGCGGGCTTTTGCCGTGGCCGCCTGGGATGTCGAGCACATAAGCGGGCTGACACAGGCCGGAGACCCGGCCGCGCAAGGCCCGCACCAAAGCCTGCCCCTCGGCAATCGAGACCTTGAAGCGCGCGGTGCCGGGCGCGGCGTCGAGATGATGCAGATAATAGGGCTTGACCCGGTTTTCGACAAAACAGCGCATTAATGCCGCAAGAACCGCACCATCATCATTAACGCCGCGCAGCAATACCGACTGGCTGAGCAGTGGAATCCCGGCTCCGGCCAGCCGGCGCAGGGCGGTCCGGGCGGCGGGGGTGAATTCGCGCGGGTGATTGGCGTGGATTGCGATAAACAGAGCCTTGGTCGTGTGTAGCGCCGCCAGCAATTCGTCGGTAATTCGCTCGGGCGCCGCCATCGGCACCCGGCTATGGATGCGTAAATGACCAAGCGACGGGATGGCATCGAGCGTTTGCAGGATGGCGGCCAACCGGCGCGGCGCCAGCACCAGCGGATCGCCGCCGGTCAGAATCACTTCCCGAATATTTGGACGGGCACGGATATAGTCGAAGGCCGCGGTCAGCTCTTCGGGCGACAACGCTTGCTCGCCGCCGCCCGGCCCGACCCGCTCCCGCCGGAAGCAAAACCGGCAATAGACCGCACAGGCGAAGCCCGGGGTCAGCAACACCCGGTCCGGGTAGCGATGGACCAAACCTCGCAGCGGCGCATGGGCGGCGTCGCCGATCGGGTCCGCTTGCTCTCCGGGGACGGCGTGGAGTTCGGCCGGGTCGGGCACGGTCTGAAGCCCGATCGGGTCGGCCGGATTACCGGGCTCGATCAGCGCGGCAAAGGCGGGGGGAATGGTGACCGTATAGCGCTCGGCCACCGCCGCCAAAGCCGCCTCGTCGGTCCGGGCAATCAGGCCGGCGGCGCTCAAGTCCGCAACGGATCGCAGGGTATGCCCGCTCAATCGCGCTTCCAGACGCTGGTCTTAAGATAGCGCTGGGCCAGAAAGCGATAGGTGGTTTTAACCAAAGCTTCGGTGGCGCCCGAGCGCTCAACCTCGGCTTCCGCCCATTTCTCTAATAACTCGTCCCAGTCCATGATACGGGTGTGCAGATCGTCGCGCATCCGCCGGGTGAACGCGATTTGAGACTCGACATTGCGGAGCAAGGCCAGAATTTCGCCCGACTGCGCGTCAACCTGATCGAAAATCGCCTGAAATTCCGAAACCGGGGTTCGGAACAACTTGCGCATCTGCTCGATTTCGGCGGCAAAGGTGCGATCAAGCCGATAAATGTTGCGTAGTTTCTCGATCTTTTCCAGGATTTTACGGACCGCACCGAAGCGCTCGCGCTGAGCCTCGATATAGGCCAGCTCGTGGGCAAAGGCGCCGACCCGGGTCTCGACCTCGATCTGACGTTGCGGCGCCAAGCCGAGACGCTTGGTCAATTGAATATAGGCATCGGCGACACGCTGGCGCGTAATCGGGTCTTCGACGATCTGCTCGATCTGGTGAACGTCGTGAATGACGACCTCGTTGCCGGAGACCCACGAGGACAACTGGATCAGCAGGCGATTGCGGGCCAGGGCCCGGTGCTCTTCCGAGACCTGCCAGGACGCCGAGCCGTCAAGCAATTCCCGCGGGATTGATTCGCCCGGCCGAATGATTTTGACGAAGCGAAGCCCGGCTGCGACGGTGCCGAGCAGATGGTCATCGTGGCTATCTTCGACAATCTCGAAGGTCGAGCGCAAGGTCGGCAGCGGAACCGCACCAACCGTGCTGCCCAACGGCACGAAATAAACCGCATGGGATTTATCGCTCGACAGTGAAAAATAGCCACCCTCGATGGCGAAAACCTTATGCTCAAAGTCGAAATGCGTTGAGCGAGGCTGTGAACCCGACTCCGCGGCGGCATCCGTTTCTTCAGCCACTGTCGTTGTTCCGGTATCGTTGTTCCGGTAATCGGTTGGAGCACATGGTTCGGGGACCATCCGGTCCCGCGAATCCGGCGCTATCATAGGACAGCCCCGCCCCGGCTCGCAATCCCTATCGGCTTTTCCCCGGGGGTAGTGGTATTGTACGTATATACACTCCCGGGTATCGACTTTACGTTCGTGAAGCGTGCGTTTCCGCACGGCTCGGGTTAGAATGCCTGCGGACATAAGGGAAGGCCATGCACGAACTGACTCTCAGCCAGGGGATCGTCGATGTCGCCTGCCGACAGGCCGCAGCCGATGGCGCGGTTCGGGTCAGGCGCGTCCGCATCGCCATCGGCGCGCTGTCCCATGTCGACCCCGCCGCGATCGAGTTCAGCTTCGGTGCGGTCGCCAGAGGCACGCCGGTCGAAGACGCTATTTTGGAAATCGAGCAACCTCCCGGTCGGGCGCATTGCCTGACCTGTCAGGTCGAGGTTAGGGTGGCGGCGCGCGATCTGCCTTGCCCCCGCTGCGGCGGACATGGCTGGATACTGGTCGGCGGCGACGAGTTGCGGGTTCTTGAGCTGGAGGTCGAGTGATGTGTGGGGTGTGCGGCTGCGGCGGCGGGATCAATCCCGGAACTCATGAGCACGGGCATGACCATGGCCACCATGATCATGATCACACCACCGGTGATCACCACCATGATCACGAAGGCTTTCATGAGCATGTCGGCCCGGACGGCGCGGTGATTCGGCATAGCCACGAGCACGATCACAGCCCCGGTCATGCGCATGATCACGGGCATGACCACGATCACGGACACGGCGCGGATGAGGCGGGAAAGTCGCGCCTTTTGCGGGTTGAACAGGACATTCTGGCAAAGAACAATGCCTATGCCGCCGCCAACCGCGAGCTGTTCGCGGCGGCCGGGGTGTTTGCCGTCAATTTGATGTCAAGTCCCGGTGCCGGCAAAACGACGCTGCTGGTGCGGACGCTGACCGACCTGAAGGGGCGTCATCCCGCGACGGTGATCGAGGGGGATCAGCAGACCAGTCTTGACGCCGATCGGATTCGCGCAACCGGCGTCCCGGCGATACAGGTCAATACCGGGACCGGCTGCCATCTCGACGCGCTGATGGTGACCCGGGCGGTCGGTCGCCTGGGTTTGCCGCCGGAAAGCCTGTTGTTTATCGAGAATGTCGGCAATCTGGTGTGCCCGGCCGGGTTCGATCTTGGGGAAGCGAAGCGGGTGGTGGTGCTCTCGACCACCGAAGGCGAGGACAAGCCCCTGAAATACCCCGGCATGTTCGCCGGTGCCGACTTGCTATTGGTCAACAAGATCGATCTTTTGCCGTATGTCACCTTTGATGTCGGACGGATGATCGGCTATGCCCGCAGGATCAAGCCCGGCCTGCAAGTGTTGGAGGTCTCGGCCACCACCGGCGCCGGTCTGACCGCTTGGTATGATTGGCTGGCCGGCGGATTGGACGCGGCGCATCGGCGGCGCGGCCATCACGACCATTAAAAACTTAGAGATACGTGAATTGAACCGGGAGAATTGATGATGATTGCTTCGATTGTCGGGTTAGTCTTGATGGTTTACATGGGGATTTACTATGACGAGTTTGCGCGCTTGATTATCGATTGCATCTTTACCGGCTTGTTTCTGTTCTTGTTTAAGCGGTTCTTGAATCGCCCGCTGGAGCATTTCATGTGGGTATCGGTGGTCAGCTTGATGCCGTACTTTATCTGGTATGGCTTTGACACGGCGATGCCGATTACCCACCGCTATGACACGATCGCGCTGATGAAGACCGTGCCGATTATCACCGTGCTGATTCTCGGGCTCGATACCGTGTTCCGGTTCATGCGCAACCGCCCGTACTAGTGCCCGGGTCTTTGTATCCCGGACCGCGGCGTCTACGCATCCGGGTCTGCGGGCAGGTTCAGGGCGTCGGCTTCAGGCCTTTCGTTTACGGGCTGGCCGGGCGGCTCGGACTGGCGGGCTCGGTCCATAATGACGGCGGCGGCGTGGTGCTGGAGATCGAGGGCGCGGAGCCCGCGCTTGCGGCGTTCCACGAGGCGTTGCGGAGCGAGCCGCCGGCGCTGGCCCGCATTACCGGCATTGAAAGCACGGAGATTCCGGTCACGGGCGATGCCGGCTTCGTCATTCAAGCCAGCGAGCGCGGGGCGGCGATGCTGACCGTGATTCCGGCCGATGCTGCGGTGTGTGAAGCCTGTCTGGCCGAAATGTTCGATCCGACCGACCGGCGCTATCGCTATCCGTTTCTTAATTGTACGCAGTGCGGGCCGCGCTACACGATCACGCGCCGGCTGCCTTATGACCGGCCGCAGACCAGCATGGCCGGCTTTGCGCTGTGCCCGGCCTGCGCCGCCGAATATGCCGATCCGGCCGACCGGCGCTTTCACGCTCAGCCGACCTGTTGCCCGGTGTGCGGGCCGCGCCTGTCGCATGCGATCGAGGACATTCTCGCAGAGCTGGCCGCGGGCCGGATTGTCGGCCTGAAGGGGCTCGGCGGCTTCCATCTGGCGTGTGATGCCCGCAACGCCGAGGCGGTCGCCCGCTTGCGTGCGCTTAAACAACGCGACGGCAAACCCTTTGCGGTGATGGTTGAGACGCTCGCCGACGCGGAGCGGCTGGTGGAAATTTCCCCGGTCGAGGCGGCGTTGCTGAAGAGTGCGGCCCGGCCGGTGGTTCTGCTGAAAAAGCGGGCGGGGGCGGATCAACTCGCGGCGTCGGTCGCGCCGGACTTGGCGTGGCTTGGGGTGATGCTGCCATATACCCCTTTGCATTATTTGCTGCTTCACGAGGCAACCGGGGCGCAACCGGCGGTGCTGGTGATGACCAGCGCCAATCCCGGCGGCGAACCGCTGGCGATCGATAATGACGAGGCGGCGCGGCGGTTGGCCGGCATTGCCGACCTGATCGTCGATCACGACCGCGCCATCGTGATTCGGGCCGATGATTCGGTGATGCGGGTGATCGCCGGGGCGCCTTGCCCGATCCGGCGCGCGCGCGGTCTGGTGCCCGATCCGATTGCGCTGTCGCGGCCGGTGCCGTCGGTGCTGGCGGTCGGCGGGCATCTTAAGAATGCGGTGTGCGTGACCCGGGGCGATCAGGCGTTTTTGTCCCAGCATATCGGTGATCTCGATAACGCCGCGACGCTCGGCTTTTTCGAGGAAACCGTGCGCCATCTGCTTGATATTCTGGAGGTGCGCCCGGTCGTGATCGCCCGCGACCTGCACCCGGACTTTCTGTCGAGCCGCTTTGCCGAGACCTTGGCGGCCGAACTGGGCGTGCCCTGCCTCGCGATTCAGCATCACCACGCCCATGTCGCTGCTGTCGCCGCCGAGCATGCGTGCGAAGCCGGCGCGGCGTCTGAGCGCGGCCTGTCCGAAAGCCTTCGGACAGGCGTATCAAAGCCGACGCTCGGCCTTGCGCTCGACGGTTTCGGCTTGGGCGAATCAGGGGATGCCCGTGGCGGCGAGTTGCTGCGGCTCGAGGGGGCGGAGTATCGCCGAATCGGCCGGTTGGCGGCGTTGGCTCAACCCGGCGGCGACCTGGCCGCGCGTCAGCCCTGGCGCATGGCGGCCGCGGCGCTGCACCGCATGGGCCGGCGTGATGAAATCGCCTCCCGCCTGTCCCGCCATGGCCCGGCCGCCGCGCTGGTGCAACTGCTCGACAAGGGGCTTAACGCGCCGCCGACCTCCTCGTGCGGACGCTGGTTCGATGCCGCCTGCGGCCTGCTCGGCGTGCGCCCGAAGGCGGGGTTCGAGGGCGAGGCGCCGATGGTGCTGGAATCGCTGGTGCGGAAGGCCCGGGTCGTACCCGGCTTATGGCGCATCAGCCCGGACCACGCCGAACTTGACCTGCTGCCCTTGTTGGAGTCCTTACTGGAAGTCGAAGACGCCGCAGTTGGCGCCGAACTGTTTCATGGTACGTTGGCGGCGGCGCTGGTCGACTGGACGGTGCCGGTGGTGGCGGGTGAGGGTCTCGACCGGGTCGTGCTGGCCGGCGGCTGCCTGAATAACCGGGTGCTGGCCGAGGGCCTGGTGGCGGGCTTTGCCGGTCAGGGCATAACCGCCTTGCTTGCCCGTCAGGCTCCGCCCGGAGATGGTGGTCTGGCGCTCGGACAAGCGGTGATCGCCGCACGAACTGTATGTTAAAACCGGCGGCAACCGATATCAGGAAGGAACCAGCGCATGTGTTTAGCCATACCGGCCCGAGTCATCGAGCTGCTCGACAACGACATGGCCACCGTTGATCTTGGCGGCGTCAAGCTTGCCATCTCCCTGGCCTTGGTTGAGGAGGTTGCTCTTGACGATTATGTTGTCGTCCATGTCGGCTATGCTCTGAACAAGCTTGATCGCGAAGAAGCGGAAAAGACGCTGGCCATGCTGGCAGAGGTCGGCAACGAACGCGCGCTGGCGTTAACGGCCTGAGCCTTGTCTTTTTACAACATGATATGGGCAAATGGCGGGCAATTAACGAGGCTGTCAAAGCTTGCGCCGAATTACCCTTGACTTGGGTTGCGGTTTTTCAGAGAGTATAGCGGTCGGGCATTTCCCGGTCGGGCATTTTCCGGTCGGGCATTTCCCGGTCGGTGAATGTCTTTACCGACAGTTTGGATTAATCTTAACGGCGGGAGACAGTGTTATGACCAAGGATATGAAGCCCGGTCTGCCGGTGACCACCCCCGTTCGCGCCGGCCGCGGCGGGAATCGCTAATTTCCGGTATCGCCGGACGCGGCGAAGGCAGCTTTTGTCGCGTCCGGTTGACCTCCGGTTCAGGTTCCTATGGCAAAAAACTTCGCAGCAACAACCAGAGCGCTCGACCGGGATCGGCTGATGGCGCCGCTGGTGCTTTTGGCGACCACGCTCGGGCTTGCCGTTTTATGGCTGTGGTGGTTTACCAACCCGACGATGCCGCTCTATCTGGTCAGCCGTCAGCTGTCCTTTGACGGCAAACCCTCCTACGATACCCTGGTTTCGCAGCAAAACGGGGCTTATGCGAACCGCCCGGTAAAGGTGTGGACGGTTTACGCCGTGTTTTCGCCGGACGCGCGCGCGCAGATTGAACAGGGCCAGCCGGTGATTGTTCAGCCCTCGGTGGCAACGGTGGCCGGGGCCGGGGTTTTGCGCGGCAAAGTTGCCGAGAACCCGTCGCGGATGAATCCCAAGGTTCGCATTACGATCATGACCGAGCTTGACCGGACGCTGAGCCCGGCTGAAATCGGCGAATTGCGCGTTCAAATCGCCATGCAGGCGCCGGTCGACCGGGTGCTGAGCGGCTCGGGCCTGAGTAGCTCGGGTAACTCGGGGGTTAGCGGTGCGGGCGGGAGACCGTACACGGACCGGCCATGATTTTCAGCGCGCCCTCTCCGCCCGAGCGCTCCCGGCTGGTGCCGGAAGTGGTCCAAACCTCCGGCATGGATTGCGGGCCGGCGGTGCTGAAGGCGTTGCTCGCCGGTTTCGATATTCCGGTCGATTACGAGCGCTTGCGTGATGCCTGCCAGACCGATGTCGACGGCACCTCGATCACCACTCTGCAAAAACTGGCGGGTGAGTTCGGACTGAACGCCGAGCAGGTCATGTTGCCTGGCGACCATCTGCTTTTGCCGCATTTTCGGACCTTGCCCGCGATTGCCGTGGTCAGGCTGGCCAACGGCTTCACCCATTTCGTGCTGGTCTGGCGCTGTCACGGTCCGCTGGTTCAGGTGATGGACCCCGGCCGCGGCCGGGTCTGGATTCCGCGACAGACCTTGTTGTCCGAGCTGTACCGGCATCGCCAGCCGATCGCGGCGGCGGATTGGCGGGCTTGGGCCGAGAGCGACAGCTTTTGCAAACCGCTCGATCTGCGGCTTCAGATAGTGAAGGTTGCGCCGGTGCGGCGCCGGGAACTGTTGGAGCGGGCGCGGGCTCATCCCGGCTGGCTCGGGCTCGGTGCGCTTGACGCCGCGACCCGCTTCGTCACCGGCTTGGTCGAGTCGGGCGCGGTACGCCGGGGCCTCGAGGCCGAAGACATGATCGCGCTGCTGGTCGAGCGCGAACTGATTCGGAGTGAGGGCGAGTCCGGGATTCCCGCGGCGTTCTGGTCGGCGCACCCCGACCCCGCAACCGAAGGCGGCTTGATTTTCGAGGCGGCGTTGGTGGTCAGCATCGCCGGCAAGACCGAGGCCGCCGCGACCCCGGCGCAAGACTCCGAAAAGCGGGCCGAGCGGCCGGAACACCGGCTGTGGGCCTTGCTGCGGCAGGACCGGCTGGTGGTGCCGCTGCTGCTGGCGGCTTTCGCCCTGATCGGGCTGGGGGCGACCGCGGAAATCTTCGTGCTGCGCCATGTGCTTGATGTCGGCACCACCGGCGAGCCGCTGGCCGCCCTGAGCAATCTTGCGATTCTGGTGCTGCTGCTGTTTCTGTTGGAGTTGGCGGCGGCGGCGGGGGCGACCTTTCTCGGGCGGCGGCTCGAGTTTCGCTTGCGTCAGGCTTTCTATGAAAAGATTCCGGCGCTGGGCGACGGCTATTTCCGCAGCCGGCTGGTCTCCGATTTGAGCCAGCGCGCCTTCGAGCTGCGCCATTTGCAAGGACTGCCGACGCTGCTCGGCAATGCGTTCCGGCTGGTCGTGTCGATGCTGTTCGTCGCGCTCGGTATTATCGTGATTTTTCCGGACGGGCTGGCGGCGGCGCTGGCGGTGCTGGCGGTGGCGCTCGGCGCGGTGGTGCTGCATCAGCCGTTGGTGCAGGAACACGAAATGCGCCAGCGCACGTATGCCGGCGCGCTTACCCGTTTTTATCTGGATGCCTTGCGCGGGCTGGTGCCGCTGCGCAGCCATGGCGCCGAGCGGGCGATGCGCAACGAGCAAGAGCAGATGGTGGTCGAGTGGGGCGGCTCGGGCGCGCGGCTGGTGCGCGGGCGGACCTGGATCAGCGGCGCGGCGTTCGCCCTGATCACGCTGATCACGGTCTGGCTGGTGCGTGGCTATATTGCGGATTTCGGCGAGACCAGCGCCGTGATCGTGCTGTTGTACCTGTCGATGCAGATGCCGCGCTACGGCGAGGAACTGGTGGTCGCGGCCCAGCAATATCCGCTGATTCGTATTACCATTCTGCGTCTGTTGGAACCGCTGGCGGCAAGCCCGGAAAGCAGCGCGCGTTATCCCGATGAGACCGCGGCCGAGCCGGAACACCCGATCGAGTCCGATGGGGTTGCGCTCGACTTCGACCGGGTGGCTTTGAAAGCCGGCGGGCGCACCATTCTCGAAGACATTACCGTTCGCATCGGCGCGGGCGAGCATGTCGCGATTATCGGGCCGTCGGGGGCCGGGAAGTCTTCGCTGGTCGGCTTGCTGCTCGGCTGGATGGGTCCGGCATCCGGCACGGTACGCGCCGACGGCCGGCTGTTGCACCGCGAGACCCTGACCGCGTTACGACGCAATACCGCCTGGGTCGATCCGCAGGTTCATTTGTGGAACGCGTCGGTCTCCGACAATTTGACCTATGGCCTCGACGAGTTCGACCGCGGCGAGCGGGTCGACACGGCTATCGCCGACGCCGGACTAGGCGAAGTGCTGGAGCGTTTCGACTCCCCCGACTCACCGCTCGGCGAAAGCGGCCGGCTGGTTTCGGGCGGCGAGGGCCAACGGGTCCGGCTCGGGCGCGGACTGGCGCGGCCCCGGCCCCGGCTGGCGATTCTGGACGAGCCGTTTCGCGGCCTGGACCGCGCCTCTCGTCACGACCTGACCCGCCGTGCCCGCGACCGTTGGCAAAAATCGACGCTATTGCTGATTTCCCACGATATTACCGACACCGCCTTGTTCGATCGCGTGCTGGTGCTGGAAGACGGAAGGATCATCGAAGACGGCACGCCTGCGGAATTGGCGGCGCGGCCGTCGCGCTATAATCGCTTGCTCGAGGCGGACCGCAACGCGCGGGCCATGCTGCTCGGCCGTTCCGATTGGCGTCGTCTGAGCCTCCGTAACGGCCGGCTGGAGGGTTAAGCGCGATGTGGTCCGGAACACGGAATATCGCACCGGCGCTTTGGCCGCTCGGGCAGATCGGGGTCGCACTCGACGCTCTGTTCACGCGGATTAACCCGGCTCCGGCTGTTGTCATGACGCCGCCCGACCAAACCGATCCGGAGGCACTGGAACGCTGGCTGGTTGCAACCGGGGCCGCCCGCGATTTCGATATCGAGCCGGTCGAGGTCGCTTATACCGGGATCGACGAGTTTCTCAGCTGCTCCGCCCCGGCGCTATTACGCCTGCCCGACGGATTGCTGGTGGTGGTGCGCGTCTCTGCGCGCGGCTTGCACTGTCTGACCCCGGCCGGCACAACGGTTCGATTGGCGCCGGATGCGGTGCGCGCGGCGCTGGTGGCCGGGCTGGAGGCTCCGAAGCGCGGAGAAATCGACCGGCTGCTTGAGAGTATCGGCATTAACGGTGCCCGGCGTGAGACCGCCCGCGCCGCTTTGCTCAAGGAACAACTCTCGGGGCAACAGCTCGCGGTGGGGTGGCTGGTGCGGTACTCGCCGGGGGCCGTCCTTCCGTCTTTGCTGCGCGAGTCCGGAGTGCGCTCGGTAGCGGCGGTGGCGCTGGCGGCCGGTGTGCTCAATCAAATATTGCTGATCCTGAGCTGGGTCGCGATCGGTCAATCGGCCCTGGTCGGTCATGTCGAATGGGGCCGGGTCGATGCCTGGTCACTGCTGTTGATCAGCATGATTCCGCTCCATATCGTGGCGGTGCGGGCCGAGGGCCTGCTCTCGGTTCGACTGGGGGCGCTGTTCAAACGGCGCCTGTTGTTCAGTATTCTTCAGCTTGAGCCCGACGAGATCGGCAGTCACGGCGCCGGCCACTTCATGGGGCTGGCGATGAATGCCGACATTCTGGAGATGGTCAGCCTGTCGAGCGGACAACTGGCCTTGCTCGGCGTGGTGCAATTGGTCACTGCGGCGGCGTTCCTGGTGTTCGGGGTCGGCAGCCGGGTTGCCGCGGGATTGTTGGTGCTGTGGGGCTGCGGCTGTGCGTGGCTGGTGCTGCGGCTGTGGCGCGAGGCGACGCAATCGACCGCTTCGGCGCGGGCCTTGACCACCGATCTGGTCGAACACATGGTTGGCCATCGGACCCGATCGGTGCAGGAGCATCCGCAGCACTGGCACGAAGCCGAAGACCGCTTGCTGTTCGACCATTGGCGCAACCGGATCGGGTTGGACCGGCTGTTGCTGATGGTGGCCGGGGTGCCGCGCGGCTGGCTGGTGCTGGCGCTGTTCGGCATCGCCGCCGATATCGTGCTGGTGCCCGGCGATCTGCTGTCGCTCAGCCTGTGCCTGTTCGGTATCATGTTGGCCTATCAGGCGTTTCAGACGCTGGGGCAGGCGGCGTTCCATCTGATCGATTTCGCGGTGGCCTGGCAGGAGCTGGCGCCCTTGTTCAAGGCGGCACGCCGCCCGCACCCCGGTCTGTCCAAGGTTCTGCCGGTGCCCTCCCGGTTCGAGCCGCCGCCGCCGGTGCTTCAGGCCGACGGGGTCGGTTTCGCCTATCGCCCGGGCGGGCGTGCCGTGCTCGAGGATTGTGCCGTCGATATTTTTCCGGGAGAGCGATTGCTGCTCGACAGCCCGTCCGGTGGCGGAAAATCGACGCTGGCCGCCCTGTTGTCGGGGCTGCGGCCGCCGTCCGAGGGCTTGCTGAGGCTGCACGGGATTCCGCGCGCCGATGTCGGTGATAGCGACTGGCGCCGTCGCATTCTCAATATTCCGCAATTCCACCAGAACCATGTTTTTTCCGGCTCGTTCTCGTTCAACCTGTTGATGGGGCGGAATTGGCCCCCCTCCGACCGCGATCTGGATCAGTGCCGGGAGATTTGCACGGAATTGGGGCTCGGCCCGCTGCTGGAGCGCATGCCGGCCGGGCTGGATCAGATGGTCGGTGAGGGCGGCTGGTCCCTGTCGCATGGTGAGCGCAGCCGGCTGTTTATCGCCCGCGCTTTGGTCCAAAACGCCGATATGATTATATTGGATGAAAGCTTTGCATCATTGGATCCGGAGTCGCTGGAACAGTCGCTCGGCTGTGTGTTAAAACGAGCTCCGGCGTTGCTGGTCATCGCCCATCCTTAACCGGGCCCATCCTTAACCGGGAGAGTTCATCGTCATGATCAGGCTTTTCACCGCTGCGGTTACCGTGGCTTCGGTTTTGTTGGCCGGCGCGGCCTTTGCTCATGAATATAAGGTCGGCGCCATCGAAGTCGCGCACCCGATGACGCGGGCAACCGCCGCCTCACCGAACGGGGCGGTGTTTTTGATCGTGCACAATGAAGGCAAAGAGGGCGACCGGTTGGTTTCAGCCTCGACCCCGGTTGCGGAAAAAGCCGAGCTGCACACGCACCTGATGGACGACAGCGGCGTCATGAAGATGCGGCGGGTCGACGCCATCGACATCGAAGCCGGTGCGACGGTGCGGCTGGCTCCCGGCGGGTTGCACGTCATGCTGTTCGGCATCAAGGAGCCGCTGAAGGCGGATACCACCGTTCCGTTGACTCTGACCTTCCAAAAAGCCGGCGCGGTCACCGTCGATGTGCTGGTCCGTGCTCCCGGTGAAAGCGTCACCGGTCACGACCACTGAATGTCCGTATTGTGAAGGGGTAAGCGCCGTGGCGCATAATCCTCTTTCCACCGGCGGATATCCCGTGTATTTTTTTCCGGATAATTTAGCAACCTTTTCGAAGGTGGTCAGCCATGAGTGAACGGTTGGAAAAAGCGGCGACAATTGTTAATAACCATAGTTATTTAGCTGGCGGACTTGGCTTTATTCCGGTTCCTGGGCTGGACATGGCCGGCGTCAGCGGCGCACAGATCAGCATGCTTTATAAGCTTTGCAATTTATACGAAGTGCCGTTCGCTCAAGAGGGCGTCCGCACCACGGTCGGCTCGCTGATCGGCGGAACCTTGCCGTTCATCATTTCCAGCAGCGCGTTCGGCTCGGCGTTGAAGGCGATCCCGTTCCTGGGCGCAGCACTCGGAATTGCGACCACGCCGGCGCTGTCGTGGGCGGCGACTCAGGCATTGGGCCGGGTATTCATCAATCATTTCGAGGTCGGCGGTACGCTGATTGACTTCGATGTGGAAAGAATGCGCGCGCATTTCAAGGCAGAATTCGAGAAGGCCAAAGCGGAAGCTGAAGCTGCGCCGATGGTCAAGAGCCCCGATCAAGCGTAACCCGTCCAAACTGCGACAGGTGCCCGGTGTCGATGTATCCTCTGATTTACTTTGCCCTGTGCCTGCTTGTCGGATTGTTGGGCATGCGCCGCTTGGGTGGTTTTTTGCTGTATTTTTTTCTGGCGGTGGTCATTACACCGCCAGGAGCGCTATTGCTGATGATTCTGCTGACCCGCCGTAGGCGGCCGGCCCGGTAGCTAGTCCTGTCGTAAGGCGGAATGGGGTCACGATGCGTATCAATGCGGGTGCATGGGGCTCGGCCATGGCGCTACGGGGTGTTTTATTCGCCGGGTTGCTGGTGATCGGTATTGTATCGATGGCGGCGAGTGTCGGCGCCGAGGCGGGCAAAACCAGCGGGCCGGAATACTGGACGGTTGCGTCGGAGGATCATTTTCCGCCCTATAACTTTACCAGTAAGGGCAAGCGAACCGGAATCGATACGCTGATTGTCGAGGCGATTCTAAAGGAATTGGGCGTCAATCCACAGCACCGGGCGGTTAGCTGGCCGGAGGTGGTTAAGATGCTCGATTCCAATCAGGTTGATATTGCATTTCAGTTTGTCGGTAATGAAACTCGCTTCAAGAAGTACTTCATGATCGGCCCGTTTCGGACCGGAACGACCGTGATCATGATGAAAAAAGGCACGGCCGTTCCTTTTAATACGATTGACGATTTGACCAAACTTCGGATCGGCATCGTCTCCGGCTTTAATTATGCGCCCGACTTCGACAAGGCTCAAAACCTGACCAAGGTTCCGGCCGGTGGCAGCTTGACCAACTTTCGCCGTCTGTTTCTCGATATTGTCGATGCGGTGGTCGGTGACCGCAAGACACTGGAATATTTCGCCGAACAGGACGGGTTGAGCAACAAGTTGGAAATTTTGGAAAAGCCGTTGATCCTTGCTCCCCGCTACATCGCCATGCCGCGGCAGCGCGCCGAAAGGGCCGAACGCTTTCGCGCCGCTTTCGAAAAGCTGAAGGCCGACGGAACAATTGAACGCGTCATTGCCGACTGGCAGGAATGAACCGGCGGGTCGGAGTATGAAGCTTATCGAACTTCTCCGCTTCAACGAGCCGGCTTTGTGGCGGCGGTTGACGATTTATGGCGGTATGTCGGCGGTTGCCAATGTTACCGCCGTGGTCAGCCTGATTTCGGGGTCTCAGGCGCTGGTCGATAACCGCGACCCGACCATGGAATTCAGCTTTTTCTGTGTCAGCGTGATTCTGGCCTTTCATTGCAGCCGCAAATTCATTGCGACTTTTGTCAACGCCGCTTTCGACCGCATGGCCGAGTTGCGATGCGAAACGTTGAAGCAGATGGCGATCGGGTCCTATGCCGAAATCCAGGGCTTGATCGAACAAAATCTGACCAGTATCGGCATTACCGAACTTGATATTGTCGGAGCTTTGCTTCCCAATATTGCCCGCGCGGTTGAAATGGCGTTGATGGCGGTGGTCGCCTATGCCTATTTCTGGTATATTTCACCGCCGGCCGCCGCGGTCTTTTTCGGGTCCGGACTTTTGATTACGCTTTGGTATCTGCACCAGATGACGGTTAACCGAACCTTGATCGGCAAGGCTACAGAACGTGAGCGTTACTATGTTGATCTATACAACCGGATCATTTACGGCAATGATGAAATTAAACTCGGCAAGGCCAACCGCGATTCGGTGTTACAGAGCGGCTATGATCTGGTCCATGATTGGGACGTAATTCGCCGTGACCATGGTATTCGCTACGGTGATCTGTTTTCGTCGATTAATACCTTTACCATCATGTTTTCTGCGCTGGTCATATTTGTGTTTCCGCGGCTTGATCTGATCGGAGCCGATGATTTGCCGACGACTTTGCCGTTTTTGTTGCTGATGATTCGGCCGATGGCGATCTTTCTGAACACGATCCCGGAATTCGCCGCCGCCGAGGTTGCCGCCATTACCATTCTGGAGGCGCGCCAGCGTCAGCCGCCGCCGGAGTTTCTGCCCGCCGAGACCGGCTATGCCGCGCCGCGCTTCAACTCGATCACGTTGCGTAATATTGCTTATACCTATTCAGCGCGTGATGATAACGGTCAGCAACAATTCCATGTCGGTCCGTTCGATCTGACGATTCGGCCCGGTTCCACGATCGGGATGTTCGGGGCGAACGGCTCGGGTAAATCGACCCTGATGCGGCTGATTCCGTTGCTGCTGCGCCCGGATTCCGGCGAAATTCTGTTGGACGGCCGAGAAATCAGCCGGGACCGCCTGGAATCTTACCGGGATTTGTTCGTCGCGATCTATCAGGATCCCTACATTCCGCATAAGCTGCCCGGCAGCCCGGATTTCGACCTGCGGCTGTTTCGGGAAATGCTGGAGTTCTTTGAAATCGCTCATCTGGTTCAGGTCAGAGTCGACTCGGCGCTGCGCTATCGTTTGTCCAAAGGTCAAAAGAAACGGTTGAGCCTGGCAATTGCGCTGGCCGAACAGCGCCAGATTTTGTTGCTCGACGAGTGGACCGCGGACCAGGACGCCCGCTTTCGTGAACGGTTTCGCAATGAAATTTTCGCCAAGTTTCGCGAACTTAATAAGACGATCATGTTCGTATCACATGATGCCCGGGTCGAGGATTTGTGCGATACCTCGATTTATCTGGAAAATGGTCGGATCAGCCGGATTCTTCATCGGACAGGAGTTAACGCATGAATACCGCCACACCTGAATTCCGGGAAGGTCTGAAGCAGGGCAGCGCTGCCGGCAGGCTGTCACGCTGGCTCGGGGCCCGGGTCGATGAAGGCTCGCGCGGGATCCTGATCTTTATTTTGATGGCGATGCTGGGTTTTCTCTACTTCCTGCCCTCGATCATGATTTTCGTGCCGGCCGGTCATGGCGGCGTGCTGTGGAAGCGTTTCGCCGGCGGGACACAGTTAAGGCCGGCGTTAAGCGAAGGGGTTCATATCATCTTTCCGTGGGACAAAATCGAAGTTTACGACCTGCGGATTCAGCAAGACACCAGACCTTATACCGCAATCGCGAATGACGGCTTGCCGGTTACGGTCGAGATTACCTCGCGTTTCCGCCCGATCGGCGCCAGTATTGCCGAATTGCATAAGCATGTCGGCCCGACTTACATCAATGTATTGCTCGCGCCTGAAATTGACTCGGTGGCGCGTGAGATCATCTCTCGATACAAGGCCGACGAACTTTACGCGCAACGGCGCCAGAAGATTCAGTCGGAGGCGTTCGAACAGGTTTCCGACCGCATGAGCCATGTGCGCTATGTCGGGACCGAGCGCGGCGCGATTACAACCCCTTCGGCAATTACCGGCTATATTCTGGTCCAGGATATTTTGGTTCGTAATGTCGCCCTGCCTGAAGAGGTGGTTGCCGCAATCGAACGCAAGATTAATCAGGATCAGTTGGCTCAGGAATATCAGTTCCGCTTGCAGCGCGAACAGTCTGAAAGTAATCGCAAGCAGATCGAGGCCGAGGGTATTCGGAATTACCATGAAACCGTCCGCAACAGTCTGACCGAAAACTTTCTGCGCTGGCGGTCGATCGAGGCGACTTTAGAACTGGCCCGGTCTCCCAACAGCAAGGTCGTGGTGGTCGGCAATGCCGGGACCGGCGGCCTGCCGCTGATTCTCGATGTCGGCTCGGATCACCGATTGACCCAAGCCGCGCCTCCTGCCGGGGGCGCCGATGCCGGACAAAGCAACGACCATGGTAGCGGAAAGACGGCCCTGACCTCGCCGCCGCCGCCCGAACCGCCGCAGCCCGCGGTTAAGCCCGCGCCCCCGGCTCGGGATTCCGGTGTGCCCGGCGCGATTGCGACCATGAACAAGCCGATAATTCCGTCTTTGACTCTTGGTCCGGCCGGCGGGGCGCCTGCTGAAGTCAATCCGCTCGGCAAGGCTCAAACCATGCTGGAGACGGTGCGTCCGAAAAAGTAAATATAAGGAGAGATTCGTGGGCGAGAAATCCGGATGGCTCCAGTTTCGTGAATTGGCGTGGATTGCCGGGCCGGTGGTGGCCCTGGTGCTTGGCGCGTTCTGGATTACGGCTTTGTTCATCCGGCCGGCGCCCCCGGCCACGCTGGTGATTGCTGCGTCGAGCAAGGGCAGCCCGTATTTCGAGACCGCGCAGCGGTATGTGCGAGCCTTAGCCGACAGCGGCGTGACTTTGACGGTCCGGGAGACCAAAGGATCAATTGAGAATCTGGCGCTGTTGAAAGACCCCGGTTCCGGAATTGACGCGGCTTTTCTTCAGGGAGGGCTCGCCAGTAATGAAAACCTGCCGGGCGTGCGCTCTATCGGCCGGATCTTCTACGAACCGGTGTGGATATTCTATCAAGGGCCGACTCGGTTCGAGCGTTTGACCGATCTGGTCGGCAAGCGCGTGCTGGTCGGTCCGGCCGGCAGCGGGACCAATATCATGGCGCTGCGCCTGCTGACCGCGAGCGGCGTCACGGCTGAAAATACGCAGTTGATGACGATGGAATTGCCCGATTATGTCGAGGCGCTGGAAAACGGCCGGGCCGATGCCGGTTTTCTGGTGCTGGCGCCCGAGGCGCGGACGGTCAAACGACTGCTCAACAGTGCTAAAGTTCGCCTGATGAATCTGACTCAGGCCGAGGCTTATGCCCAGCGTTTCCCGTTTCTCAAGCGGGTCGAGTTGAAAGAAGGCGTGGTCGATTTCGCCCGTGACATTCCGCCGACCGACACCGCGATGCTGACCACGCTGGCCGCAGTGGTGGTGCGCGAGGATCTGCACCCGGCGCTGTCCAATTTGCTCACTCAAGCGATCATCGGGGTTCACTCGCCGCCCCGGCTCAATGCCGCCGGCGAAGCCGGGATTTTCCAACGCGCCGGCGTCTTTCCGAGCGCCGATGACCAGGAGTTCCCGCTATCGCCCGAGGCCAAACGGGTTTACAACTCCGGCCCGCCCTTTCTACAGCGCTATTTGCCGTTCTGGATGGCGACCATGGCCGACCGGTTGACCGTGCTGTTGCTGCCCTTGCTCGGAATTTTGTTGCCGGCGGTGCGCTTTGCTCCGGCGCTCTATGCGTGGCGGGTCCGGCAGCGAATCGTGTATTGGTACCGTGAGTTGATCAAGCTGGAGACCCGGGTCGATAACGGCTCCGCCCCCGCCGAGCGTTCCGCCATGATCGAGGAAATCAACCGGATCGAACGTGCGGTCAACCGCCTGCCGGTGCCGCTCAGCTTCGCCAATCAGCTTTACGATTTGCGTGAACATATCGACGGCGCGCGGCGGCGGTTAAGCGGCGTTGACAACGGACGTGCCGGTGGATGATGGTGCATCCACCCCTTTGACTTCGCACCGGAACGGGTCGAGAGCCGCCATGAGCCACGCCGAGCTTGCCGCCACGATTGATAATGCCTGGAACCATCGCACCGAATTGAGCCCGTCCACGGTCGGCGCGGTGCGAAACGCGGTCGATACCGCGCTCGATCTGCTTGATGCCGGCACGGTCCGGGTCGCCGAGCCGCGCGAGGGCGGCGGCTGGCAGGTCAATCAATGGCTGAAAAAGGCGGTGCTGCTGTCGTTCCGGCTTAACGATAATGCGCCGATTTCCGGCGGTCCCGGCGGCGGCGGCTGGTTCGACAAGGTACCCTCCAAATTTGCCGGGCTTGATGAGCCCGCTTTCCGGGCCGCCGGTTTCCGGGCGGTACCCTCGGCGGTGGTGCGGCGCTCGGCCTACATCGCGCCCGGCGTCGTGTTGATGCCCAGCTTCGTCAATGTCGGTGCCCGGGTCGGCAGCGGCACCATGGTCGACACCTGGGTCACCATCGGTTCATGCGCTCAAATCGGCAAGAACTGTCATATTTCGGGCGGTGTCGGCATCGGCGGCGTGCTCGAGCCGCTTCAGGCCGAGCCGGTCATCATTGAAGACGAGTGCTTCATCGGCGCTCGCTCGGAAGTGGCGGAAGGCGTGATCGTCGAGCGCGGCGCGGTGCTGTCGATGGGCGTCTATCTCGGCGCTTCTACCAAGATCATCGACCGCGCCACCGGCGAAATTTTTCAGGGTCGGGTGCCGGCCTATTCGGTGGTGGTTTCGGGCGCTCTGCCCGGCAAACCATTGCCCGACGGCTCGCCGGGGCCGAGCCTTTATTGCGCGGTGATCGTCAAGCGGGTCGATGCGCAAACCCGATCCAAGACCGCGATCAACGACTTACTGCGCGACTGACGCCGCCATGCCGGTTTCCCCGAGCCCTCTTGATCCGGTCGAATTTGCCCGGGCCCTGATTCGGTGTCCGAGCGTGACCCCGGAGGATGCCGGGGCTTTGGCGCTGCTCGAGGCGGCGCTGACCGCGCTCGGTTTCACCTGCCATCGTTTGCGGCGGCAGGCGGCGGGCACTGCCGCGGTGGAAAATCTGTATGCCCGACTCGGGACCGGAGCGCCGCATCTCTGCTTTGCCGGCCATACCGATGTGGTGCCGCCCGGCGATTTGGCCGAATGGACGGTTGATCCTTTCGGTGCCGAAATTAAAGACGGGCTGCTGTACGGGCGCGGCGCAATCGACATGAAGGGCGCGGTGGCTGCTTTTGTCGCCGCGGTGGCGCGGGTGACGGGCGAGCGCGGGCCGCCCTCCGGCTCGATCAGTCTGTTGATCACCGGAGACGAGGAGGGCGACGCCACCAACGGGACCAAGGCGGTACTTCCTTGGCTGGTCGAAAACGCGGAGGCACCGGATTTCTGTCTGGTCGGCGAACCGACCTGCGAACATCGGCTCGGCGATACCATGAAAATCGGCCGGCGCGGCAGTTTGAACGCCCGTCTCAGCGTGACCGGCACCAGGGGCCACGTCGCTTACCCGCATTTGGCCGATAATCCGTTGCCGCGACTGGTACGGATGCTGGATTCGTTGATTGATTGCCTGCTTGATGAGGGCTCTGCTTATTTTCCGCCTTCGTCTCTGGTCCTGACCTCGATTGATGTCGGCAATCCGACAACCAATGTGATTCCGGCCCGCGCCACCGCCAATTTCAACATAAGATTTAACACGCTCTACACGCCGGAAGGGTTGGAGGGCTGGATTCGCAATCGTCTCGATGCGGTCGGCGGCGCCTATGAGTTGGTTTTGAACCTTAGCGGCAATGCCTTTTTGACCGCTCCTGGTCCGTTTACCGAGCGGGTGGCCGCAGCGGTTGAACGCGCAACCGGGCTGCGGCCTGCGGAAAGCACCGGCGGCGGCACGTCCGACGCCCGCTTTATCAAAGATTTATGCCCGGTCGTCGAGTTCGGACCGGTGGGTAAGACCATGCACAAGGCCGACGAATCTATTCCGGTCGCCGATTTGATCGGGCTGACCGAGATTTATGCCGGCTTGCTGACAGATATCGTCTTTGACGGACCGGGACTCTGACCGATGCCAACGCTCCGCGAAATCCTCTTTTCGCTTTATGGTACGTGGCGACTGGCGCTGATGGAAGCGTCGGGACTGGAATTCTTCGATCGCAGTGTCGCCGGAGCCATGCGCTCCTTTTTTGCTGCCATTCTGGTTTTGCCCGCTTATATTTTATTGCTGTATATTCGACTGCGCAGTGACGATGTTTCGACCGCTTGGTCGGCTTTATTTTTGGTTGAAGGCAGCGCCTATGTTATCAGCTGGTGCAGCTATGCTCTGATCATGAGCGAAATCTCCCGGTTTCTTGATTGTAGTGAGAAGTATCCGGGTTTTCTTTGCGCCTATAATTGGTCGTCGGTGCTTCAGATGATGGTTTATCTGCCGGCGATTCTGATCAGCGAGAGCGGGGTGGTCTCGCCGGATGCCGGCAGTGCCATCGTCTTCGTCGCAACCATGATCGTGCTGACTTATCAATGGTTTATTACCAGGGTTGCGCTTGATCTCACGGCCTACAACGCACTCGGTCTGGTCATGCTTGACCTTGTGCTGTCGGTGTTCATTTCAGGCGCCGCCGATAGTTTGCTGTAACAGCATATTGTAGCAAAGGTACCAATCATGCTATATATATCTTGACCTGTCCGCGATCGGCGGATCTGAGAGAAGGAGTATGAGATCATGCTGAGAGCGGTTTTAGCAGCCCTGTTTCTGGCTTCGGCCTTGATGGCGGTTCAGCCGGCCCTGGCCGGTTCGGTTCCGGCCGGGTCGACTCCGATGGCGGGTTCGTTCGAAGTGGCTGCCCTCGACAGCTCGCAAAGCCTGCCCGACTTGGCCAAAAGCTTCATGAACATGCCGGTCAAGCAACTGGCCGCAATCGGCGTCGGGGCTTTCGGCGGTGTTTATGTCGCTGAAATGCTGCTGGAAGGCGGCGTTTTCTCCCTGATCGGCGCCGCAATCGGCGGGATCGGCGGCAATCATTGGTACGAAAAGCGCTACTGGCCGTTCTAAGTCCGGTATTACTCATAAAAGGCTGCGGTGAAGTACAGCCCGTCGGGAGGTGCCGTCGGGCCGCCGCAGTTTCGGTCGCAGGCCACCAACGCGGCGCGCAGTTTGTCGGCATCCCATTTCCCGGCACCGACCAGTTCCAAGGTGCCGACCATATTGCGCACTTGATGATGCAGGAACGAGCGCGCCGCGGCGATGATGTGAATCTCCTCACCGTGGCGGCTGACCTCGAGTCGGTCCAGAGTTTTGACCGGTGAGGCGGCTTGACACAGGCTGGCCCGGAAGCTTGAAAAATCGTGACGGCCGATCAGGATACGGGCGGCCTCGTGCATCGCTGCCGCGTCGAGCGGCCGCATGACGTGCCACACACGGCCGCGTTCCAGGGCAAGCGGTGCGCGTCGATTGACGATGCGGTAAAGATAGCGCCGCCCGGTCGCCGAGAATCGGGCATGAAAGCTGTCCGGCACCGTCTCCGCCGCCAGCACGGAAACCGGCCAGGGCCGGACATGGTAATTGAGCGCGCCCCGCACGGTTTCGGCGGAGAACGCCTTGTCGAGATCGAAGTGGGCGATCTGGGCCAGCGCATGGACCCCGGCGTCGGTACGGCCGCTGCCCTGGACCCGAACCGTGCAACCGCTAAAGCGCAACACCGCGTCTTCCAGCACTTGTTGCACCGAAGAGCCGTTCTTTTGACATTGCCAGCCGACGAACGGCCGACCGTCATATTCAAGCGTCAGTTTCCAGCGCGACATGGATTAGGCGACCCGGTCGGGCGATTCGCGCCCGGCAAAGAAGGCATCAAGATTATCGAGGGTCCGCATGCCCATGGCATCGCGCGCCTCGACCGCCGGCGGCAGACGGCGGGAAAGAATCAGCAAATAACCGATAGCCATCGCAGCACCTGTCACATCAATGTCCCTACCCGCGGAATTTTCCGGGCCGGGGCTTTCAGAATGCATTGAAAACCGCCATAGTCACTTGCGTCAAGCTCTCGATACGTTTACGCCACCGTTCCGCCAACCCCGCTTCGTGGTCGCCGTCTTGCCCCATCGCCGCCCTCTCAGCCGCCTGATTGCCTTGGTTTTTGGCGCTGCGGTTCTCTTTACGGTATCCCCCGGCCCGGCCGCCACCCCGGCCGGCGCGCTTGCGATCGTGCCGCATCGGGCGATTTACCGTCTATCGCTCTTGACGGCCCGCAGCAGCAGCCCGGTGGTCGATGTCACCGGGCGCATGATGTTTCAGTGGGCCGATGCCTGTGATGCCTGGACGGTTGAACAGCATTTCCGCATGAACTTTCTGTATGCCCAGGGCGACGAGGTGGCGATGACCACCAACTACGCGACTTGGGAAACAAAAAGCGGCGGGAGTTACCGCTTTAATGTGCGCAAGACCGTCAACGGACAAATCGACGAGGAAGTAAAGGGCGAAGCCGCCGCCGGAGAGCATGGCAAGCCCGGCGCGGTGACCCTGGTTAAACCCGATTCCGATAAGCTTGCACTGCCGCCGGGAACGTTGTTTCCGTCCGGTCATACCTTGGTGCTGCTGGAGCAGGCCATGGCCGGGGAACGCTTCGTCACCCGTTCGGTCTTCGACGGTGCCGAGACGGAAGGCCCGACCGAGATCAGCGCCGTGATCGGCAAGCGCATCCTGCTGAAAGACGGAATCAGCGTCGGCGGCAGCATAAAGGACCGGCCGACCCATGACGTTCTGTTGACCGATGCCAAGCGGAATACCAGATTGCTTTCAGGGAATGCCTGGCCGGTGCGGCTGGCGTTCTTTCCGGCCAAAAGCGACAGCGCGGCCCCGGAATACGAAATGAGCCTGTTGCTTTTGCATAATGGCATTGCCGAAACCATGCAGATCGACTATGGCGACTTTGTCGTCAGTGCGGTACTTGAGACTTTGGAGCCCTTGCCAAAATCCGGATGCTGATCGGAGCCAGCGACGTGAAGTTCGATCCGGGAGAACCGATCGTTGTCTTAACCGGTGCCGGCATTTCCAAAGAATCCGGCCTGGACACCTTTCGCGATGCCGACGGTATCTGGGCCAAGGTTCGGCTTGAGGATGTCGCCACCCCGCAAGCCTTTGCCCGCAATCCGGTGCGGGTTCACGAGTTTTATAACGCGCGCCGCCGACAATTAAGCTCGGGCACGGTCGAGCCGAATCCCGCTCATCGCGCGCTTGCCGAACTGGAGACGGGATGGCCGGGCGGCGTGTTGTTGGTGACCCAGAATATCGATGATCTGCATGAACGCGCCGGGTCTCGCGCCCTGATTCACATGCATGGCGAGTTGTTGAAGGCGCGTTGCCTTCATTGCGATCTGTTGCGTGTCTGGGCCGGCGATATGTCGGTCGAGGATGTTTGCCCCGGCTGCGGCAAGCGCGGCGGGGTGCGGCCCGATGTCGTGTGGTTCGGCGAGGTGCCGTTGGAAATGGAGCGCATCTTTACGGCCTTGACCCGGTGTGGCTTGTTCATTTCGATCGGAACCTCCGGCCATGTTTACCCGGCGGCCGGCTTTGTCGACGCCGCCGCCAACCGGGGCGCCTATACCGTCGAGTTGAACCTGGAGCCGTCGTCCGGTGCCAGCCTGTTTGAAGAATGCATTCGCGGCCCGGCCGGCGAAATCGTCCCGGCCTTTGTCCGCCGTTTGTTGGCCGCGGTGTGACCATTTCCCCCGTTCCGCTCAAGCGCCTGATTTTGCCCGGTTTGCTGATGCTGGCCCCGCTGGTGGCGCTGCTGCCCGGAGTGGCCGACACCGCCGAATGGGTCGAGATCATCGCGGCCTTGCTCCCGTCGGTGGGGGCGTTCCGCTTGATCACGCTCTATCGTCGGGAACTCGACACGCTGACCGAGTCGCTTCAGCGCAAAGCGGACAAACGCTATACCGACCTTGCCACTCGGCTGCAAACCGGCGAGGTGATGCTGGAAGCTTTGCACGATCCGCTGATTGCGATTAGCGGGGCGCGGCGCGTGCGCTATGCCAATCAGGCCGCCCGCACCTTGTTCGGCGAGCAGATGGCCGACGCCGATCTTAGCCACGGTTTGCGCCATCCCGAGATCGTCGGCGCCGTGGACGCGGTGTTGGCGGGCGGCGCCTCGCGCGCGGTTGAATTCACGCTGCCGGGCACGGTGGAATGTGTCTACCATGCCCGCATTAAGCCATTTCGTCGCCCCGGCGACAGCGAAGCACTGATTTTGCTGCATGATATTACCAAGATGAAGCGTTCGGAGCAGCAACGCGCCGACTTTGTCGCCAACGCCAGTCATGAGTTGCGCACACCGCTGGCCAGCCTGACCGGCTTTATCGAGACGTTGCGCGGAGCGGCGCGCGATGATGCCGACGCGCGGGAACGCTTTCTCGGCATCATGCACGAGCAAGCCGGCCGCATGGGGCGGCTGGTGGACGACCTGCTCTCGTTGTCGCGTATCGAGTTGGACGAGCATATCCGGCCGGGCGACTCGGTCGATGTGCTGCGCTGCGTCGGCGCGGCGATGGCGGCGTTCGAACTGAAGGCGGCGGCGCGCCGGGTCCGTTTGCGGATCAGCGCCGCGGACGGCTTGCAACCGGTCCCCGGCGACTCCGACCAGCTGACCCAAGTCATGTATAATTTGATCAGCAACGCGGTCAAATACACGCGCGAACAAACCGAAGTCACGATTACCATCAGCACGACGTCACGCATGGTCATGATTGCGGTCGCCGACCGGGGCGAAGGAATTTCGCGCACGCATCTGCCGCGATTGACCGAGCGCTTTTATCGGGTTGACCCGGCCCGCTCGCGGGCACTGGGCGGCACCGGTCTGGGACTTGCCATCGTCAAGCATATCCTTAACCGCCATCGCGGGCGCCTGATCATCGAGAGCGAACCGGGCCAGGGCGCCACCTTTACCGTTCAGTTGCCCATAGCGTGAACCCGGGCTTGAACCTGGGACGGATATTCGCCATTTTGATTTACCCCTTCATGAGCGACAGGCCTAAGCGGAGTGCTCGATGTTTATTCAGACTGAAGAAACCCCCAACCCGGCAACTCTGAAATTTTTGCCCGGCTGTTCTGTAACCGGCGGGGGGCCGGTTGATTTTCCGGAGCCGGCCGGTGCGGCGCGCTCACCGCTGGCCCGGGGTCTGTTCGCGGTGGAGGGGGTGACCGGAGTGTTCCTCGGCGCCGACTTCGTGACCGTCACCAAAAGCGCCGGCAAAACCTGGGACGTGATGAAACCTCCGGTGCTCGGCGCCATCATGGAGCATTTTCTGAGCGGGCTGCCGGTGCTGGAAGACAGTGTCGCCGACGACCATGATGGCGAGGAAGACGATGCTCTGGTCGGGCAAATCAAAGAGCTGCTGGACGAGCGGGTCCGCCCGGTGGTGGCACGGGATGGCGGCGACATCACCTTCCACGGCTTCAAGGACGGCGTGGTCTTTCTCAACATGAAGGGTTCGTGCTCGGGCTGTCCCAGCTCGGTCGCCACTTTGCGCTCGGGTATCGAAAACCTGTTGCGGCATTATATCCCGGAGGTCAAGGAAGTCCGCGCCGTTCGCTGAGTAAGGTGACGCAAAAGGCGTCTTGCGAAATGACCGATCAAACACAGCTCTCTTGAAGGAGACCCGAACGGGCCGACGCCGAGGGAGTATGCGGCGATGCAAAAGCGGGGCGAAATCGGCCTGCTGCCGGGCGCAATGGTGGCATTAATGCTCGGTTGCACTTGGCAATTCGGCGGCATCGTGGCGGTCATCATGTCCGTGGTGGTGCTGATGCTCGGAATTGTCGGGATTAGCAGCGTTCCTGCGGCGGCGATTATGGAGCTGCGCGGTGCCGAGCCGGTCGGGTCAAGCGAGTATCCTGCGGTCAGTGCGGTTGTGGTCGGGTTGGCGGCGCGGGCCGGGCTGCCGGTTCCGCCCCTGCTGTATCGGCTGCCCGGGATCGGCATCAACGCTCTGGCTGCGGGGCATGCGCGTCAAGCGGCCATCGGATTATCCGAAGAAGCGTTAACCCGGTTGCCGGTCCGTGAATTGCGCGCGATCCTTGCCCATGAAATCACCCACATCGCCGCCGGCGACACCGGGTTACTGGCGCTGACGTGTCTGATTACCCGGCTGACCCGGGCCATCGCCGAATTCGCCCTGGCCGCAGCGCTGGTCGCGGTGTCGGCCACCGGCTCTCCCATATTGTCGCCGGGGCAGGTCTTGATGTTTGCGCTGCTGGTGCCGGGGGTATCCTTGCTGCAACTGGCGCTTTCACGGCTGCGGGAATTCGCCGCCGACATCGGGGCCGTCCGTTTGACCGATGATCCGGCCGGTCTGATTGCGGCATTGGAGCGGATCGACCGCTTGGATCGGGCCGGTTTAGAGAAAAGCGGTATAGAGAAAAGCGGGGGCGTTTGGTCCGATGACTTTCAGAACGCGCCGCCGGAATCCCGCACGGTGTGCGCTTTGACCGGATTGCTGCGCAGCCATCCTTCGTCCCGGCGTCGGATCGACCATCTGTTGCTTAGCTGTCTTCAGCTCTCGTCGAGCCCGGCGGCACGGAGCTTGCGACGGTCGGGCGGATTGACGATTCCCCCCGACATCACGACCTTCAGCCCCTCATCAACCGACATTTCCAACACGACAAGCGTTTTACGCGGGACAAATACCAGAAAGCCGGCGGTCGGAAGCGGACTGGTCGGAATGACCACCGTCACCAATTCATCGGAACTGACCGCCTGAATTTCGCTGTGGGGCGGACCGGTGATGAAGCCGAGCGACCAGACGCCCGGTCGCGGATACTCCAGCAGGACCACCTCGCGGAACGCCGTCGATTGCTGAGCCAGCACGGTTTCGAAGATTTGTTTTATGGCGCTGTAGATCTGCCGTACCACCGGCATCTTATCGACCACGCCTTCACCCAGACGCACCACCAGACGGCCGACATAGCCGGCGGCAAAGGCCCCGACCAGCGTTAGCAGCATGAATACGATCAGGAGGCCGAGCCCGGGAATGCTGAAGGGCAGGAAATGCTCAAGATTATAGCCGCCCGGAATCAAGGTGCGGCTGGTGCTGTCGATGAAATTAATCAACAGCCAGCACAAATAAAGGGTAATCGCCGCCGGAGCGGTCACCAACACACCCGCCAGGAAATAGGCGCGCAGACGCGCAACAAAACTGAGCCGGTGACTGAGCACGGAGGCGGAAACAGGCTTGTCCGCACCGGGAGCCGCAGGAAGGGTGGGGGTGGTCTCCATGGCGGGGAAACTCGCAGCGGGAGGGCCGGGTAGTACCGGAACCGAATAGTCAATATAGCACCGTTCCGCATCGCCCGACAATCTCTTACCGATGGGCTCTTACCGATGGGCTCTTACCGATGGGCTCTTACCGATGGGCTCTTACCGATGGGCTCTTACCGGCCGGCGCCCCCGGGCCAAAGCACCGGTCTTGCCGCGCCCTCGATTCGTTCGAGCAGACCACGCGGGCGCCC
This sequence comes from Rhodospirillaceae bacterium, assembly GCA_037147415.1. Lineage (GTDB taxonomy): Bacteria > Pseudomonadota > Alphaproteobacteria > Azospirillales > Azospirillaceae > BOG-933. The sequence goes on from JBAWVF010000016.1 coordinate 33,609, forward strand.
TATCGCCAGCGGATCATCGTACAACCAGGCTCCGATCAGGGCGGCTTCCTCCGGTCGCGGGGCTGCGAGGAGAGTCAGGGTTGCTTGTTGCGCTTCGGCTCGGGAGAGCGGGGGGGCGGCAGCGGCACAAAAGGCCAAAGCTCCCTGTTGCAGACGCTGGATTTCCGCGATCTGAGCGGCCGGTAGCACGGTCGGTCCGAGAACAGGCTGTCCCCGCTCGTCATAGCCGAGTAAAGGCCCGAGCGGAGAGGCACAAAACGTCTCGAAGACCTCCCGGCTCTCCAGGAAAACCCGGGCCAACCGGGACGGGCCGCCGAGATGGGCCAAAAAGCCGGCGGCATGGCCGGAACCATGGCGCAGCATCCAGATCAGCCCCGGACTGGTCAGGAGATAGGCGCCCTGTATCGGGATACTCCGCTGTTCAATACGCAAGATGGCGTCCAGGGTGCGCTGAATCGTACCGGCATAACCGATGTCGAGCAGGACCATGCCGCCCCGGTCAAAGATTTTCAGCGAGTCCAAATGGGCTAAGATCGACTGCCGGATAGCGCGGCAATGCGCTTCCAGCTTTTCCTTCCGGGCCGGTTCGGTCAACCGGTCCAGAAAGCTGTCCGGATTGTCCGGCACCGGTTCGCCCTCCAGCCCGAGATCGACGGCCGCCTCCGCCATGCCGGCCGGTTGACCGCGAGCCCTGACCAGAAGATTGATCAGGCTTTCCCGATCCTCGGCCGAGCGGACCGCTCCGGCAAGGCAGAGCCGCCGACTGAGCCACAACTCCCCGACCGTACCGGCGGGCCGTACCGTGCGCAGGGCGGTCGCCAGAAAGCCGCCGTCGCGCATGACACCGAAAACCGGCCGATCCTTGACAAAAGGAAGCTCTGCGACCCACCGGGCAAACGCGGCAAGGATGGGACCGAGCCGATAATACCCGTAGGCCGCGAGCGGATCGCCGCTCGGCTCCAACGGATTATTCATGGGCGCGGGCATGCGCGCGGGCATGGGCGCGGGCATCCGCGCCGGCAGGGGGGGCTCAAAAGGTTCGGGTCCGGTGTCGATCAGCGTCGCTTCAAGCGCTGCCGCCTCGGCGGGGAGTGCCGTGATGACGCCGGGACACAGCAAGGCATAGGGGGTGGCCGGCGCTGTCGTTTCAAGGGCCCTCTCTTCAAGATAAGTCCGGCATGCGACGAAAGCATCGAGATCGATATCTCGGGCCAGCCAGCCGCGGCGCTTGAATTCCAGTCCTATCCAATTAAATTGGCTCATGATTGCTTCACCGTAATTGAACCCCATTTTTTTGCCGGCACCGTCGTTCAACGGCTCTTAAACGAAAGCTCGCGCCATGCTGCTGTTCACCCTGTCCTATCTCGCCGGGGTGCTGACCATCCTCAGCCCGTGCATTCTACCGGTTCTGCCTTTCGTTTTCGCTCGTGCCGATCAGCCTTTCGCGAAAAGCGGCCTGCCGCTGCTGCTCGGCATGGCTCTGACCTTTGCCGGAGTCGCCACGCTGGCGGCGGTCGGCGGCGGCTGGGCGGTTGAAGCCAATCAGCTCGGGCGGTCGGCCGCGCTGGCCTTGCTGGCGTTGTTCGGGGTTGCGCTGCTGGCGCCGAGCTTGGCCGAGCATCTAACCCGCCCGCTGGTGGCGCTGGGCGCTCGGTTGTCGGCAGCGGCGGGCAGCCGCGCAAGCCTGGCCTCGCCCGTGCTGCCGTCCCTGCTGCTCGGGATCGCCACCGGTCTGTTGTGGGCGCCCTGTGCCGGACCGATTCTCGGCTTGATTCTGACCGGCGCCGCCTTGCAGGGCGCCAACGTGCAAACCTCGCTGTTGTTGGTCGCCTATGCCGCCGGAGCCGCAACCTCGCTGGCGGCGGCGCTGCTGTTGGGCGGTCGGGTCTTCGTCCTGCTGAAACGTTCTCTCGGAGTCGGTGAATGGGTCCGGCGCGGGCTGGGGCTGGCGGTGCTCGGCGGGGTTGCCGCGATTGCGCTCGGGCTTGATACCGGGATTCTCAGCCGGGCGTCGGTCACCGGCACCTCGGCGCTCGAACAAGGCCTGCTCGACCGGCTCGGCCCGATGCCGATGCCGGCCCCCGCATCGCCCGCGCTGTCGGTCGAAGGGGCGATGCCGGCGCTGACCGGGGCGACGGGTTGGCTGAACTCGCGGCCGTTGAGTACCGAGAGTCTGCGCGGCAAGGTCGTGCTGTTGGATTTCTGGACCTATTCCTGCATCAACTGCCTGCGTGCGCTGCCTCATGTTCGGGCCTGGGCCGAGGCCTACAAGGACGCCGGGCTGGTGGTGATCGGGGTTCATGCGCCCGAATTCGCCTTTGAGAAAAACCCGGACAATGTCGCGCGGGCGGTGCGGGAGTTGAAGCTGACCTATCCCGTGGCGATCGACAATGAGTATGCGCTGTGGCGTGCGTTCGATAATCATTACTGGCCGGCGCATTACTTCATCGATGCTCAAGGCCGGATTCGCGGTCATCATTTCGGCGAAGGCGAATACGAGCACTCAGAACAGATCATTCGTCAGCTGTTAGCCGAAGCCGGGCACAACGCCTTCCCCGGCAAGTTCAAGCTTGAGGCAAGCGGGGTGCAGGCTCCGACCGATTTTAGCGCCGTGCGCTCGCCCGAGACCTATATCGGCTATCAACGGGCCGAAAATTTCCCGGCCGAAGGTGGACTCGTGCGGGACCGCCCCCATACTTATAGCGTGCCGCCTGCACTGAACCTGAACCAATGGGCGCTGGCCGGGCGTTGGACGGTTGATGGTGAAAGTGCCGTGCTGAACGAAGCCCCCGGCCGCATCGTGTTTCGGTTTCATGCTCGGGATTTGCATCTGGTACTCGGGCATTCGGTGCTCGGGCCGGGTGAAGCCGGCAAACCGGTGCGGTTCCGGGTTCGCCTCGACGGGGCGCCTCCCGGGCTCGATCGGGGCACCGATGTCAACGAGGCCGGTGAAGGCACGATTGCCGGACAGCGGCTTTATCAGTTGATCCGGCAGCGCGACCCGGGTCAAGATCGGACCTTCGAGATTGAATTCTTGGATACCGGGGTCAAAGCGTTCGCTTTTACTTTCGGCTGAGGGAGAAAAAAATGATGCGCCCGGCCGTCCTCTTTTTCCTTTTCGCCGTGTTGGGGGGGTGGGCAACCCCGTCCGTCGCGGCCGATGTCCCGGCAGCTGAAACCGTGGTGCTGGCCGGCGGCTGCTTCTGGGGGGTTCAGGCGGTGTTTCAGCATGTGAACGGGGTGACCAAGGTGGTTTCCGGTTATGCCGGCGGTAGCGCCGACACCGCACATTACGAGATGGTCGGCACCGGCCGCACCGGTCACGCCGAAGCGGTCGAGATCACCTATAATCCCGGCGTGATCACCCCGGGCGATCTGTTGCGGGTTTATGGCTCGGTCGCTCACGACCCGACTCAGCTGGATCGCCAAGGCCCCGATGTCGGGACTCAATACCGCTCGGCGATTTTCGTGCGGAATGACGAACAACGGCGCATCTCTGAAAACTATATCGCTCAGCTTGATAAATCCGGCGTCTTCGGTCGTCCGTTGGCAACCCGGATCGAGCGGTTGGAGGCGTTCTATCCGGCCGAGCGCTATCACCAGGATTTTGCCACGCTTCACCCCGATCATCCCTATATTGCCGCAATCGACCGGCCGAAGGTCGAGAACCTGAAGCGGCTGTTCCCTGAACTTTATCGGGAAACCCCGGTCTTGGTCACCACTGCTTCTGCTCCGGGCTTGTAATTCATGAACGAAAAGGGCGCCGGGGTCGGCTTGCGCGAGCCGCATATGAACGATTTTTTCGCCGGTGGCCTGCCGGCGGCGTGGGTCGAGGTCCACAGCGAAAATTATCTGGTGCCGGGTGGACCGCGCTTGGCCAATCTGGAGCGCGTGCGCCGCGAACGGTCGATCAGTTGCCACGGCGTCGGCCTCTCGCTCGGTAGTGCCGAGGGCCTGGACCGCGCCCATCTCGCCCGCCTGCGTGCCCTGTTCGATCGAATTGAGCCGGCGCTGGTGTCGGAGCACTTGTCCTGGAGCGTGGTCGACGGGGTCTATCTCAATGATTTACTGCCTCTGGCTTATACCGAGGAAGCGTTGGAGCTGGCCCGGCGAAATATCGAATGGGCTCAAGAGGCCTTCGGTCGCACGTTGTTGATCGAAAACCCGTCACGCTACATCGCCTTTGCCGATAGCCCGATTCCGGAACCCGAATTTTTGGCGGAACTGGCCCGACGCACCGGCTGCGGCCTTCTGCTCGACGTGAACAATGTTTATGTTTCGTCGCGCAATCTCGGCTTCGATCCGCAGCGTTACCTTGACGCCATCCCGGCCGAACGGGTCGGGCAATATCATCTGGCCGGTCATGCTGAAGTTGAGATCGGGACCGAGCGCGTGCTGATCGACGATCACGGCAGCCGGGTGTGCGCCGAGGTGTGGGCGCTGTTTGAGTATACTCTGGCCCGGATCGGCCCGCGTCCGACCCTGATCGAATGGGACACCAACTTGCCGGAATTGTCGGTGCTGCTCGACGAGGCGCGGCTGGCCGATCGGGCTCTGTATCCGGAGACCGCGCATGTCGGTTGAGCTGCAACGCGCGTTGGCGCTGGCGGCGCTGGATCGAGAGCGACAGACCGCGGCGGCGCTGCTGCGCCCGGATATTGCGCCGGAGCGCCTGATTATTCACCGCAATAATGTGGTCGGTTCTCTGATCGAAGTGCTGGCTGCGGCCTGTCCTTCGGTGGTGCATGCGCTCGGCGGTAAGGCCTTTCAGGCTATCGGCCGGGACTTCGTGACTCGTCACCCGCCGCGTGCGCCGCAATTATGGGCTTACGGTGCCGGCTTTGCCGAATTCCTTGCTGCAAGTGATCGGGGGCCGCCCTGGCTGCCCGATCTTGCCCGGCTCGACCGGGCCATGCATGAAACCTATTTTGCCCCGGATGCCGAAAAGCTCGACCCGAATCGGCTGGCCGCGCTGGTAAACACCGATGATCCGGCGGGGTTGCGTTTCGCCTTTCATCCCTCGGTCGCGCTCGTTTCATCGAATTGGCCGATTTACAGCGTGTGGCGTGGCTGCCGCGATCCGGAGCCCGCGCCCGAAGCCGTGCTGGTTGCCCGGCCGGAGTTGGAGGTGCTGTGTCGCCGTCTGGAGCCCTGGCAGGCCGGTTTTCTGGCCGTATTACTTCACGACGGTACGCTTGGAGCGGCGGCGGCGCACGCCCCGATCGAGGCTCCGGCCGTGGCCATTCAGGACGAACTCACCCGCCTGCTTCACGACGGGTTGATTATCGGGTGCGGGGCCCGGATTTAGCCCGGAAATACCCGCTTGGAACCGTCATTCCCGTTTTTTCCTCCCTCCCGTCATTCCCGTTCTTCCTCTCTCCCGTCATTCCCGTTTTTTCCTCCCTCCCGTCATTCCCGTTCTTCCTCTCTCCCGTCATTCCCGTTCTTCCTCTCTCCCGTCATTCCCGTTCTTCCTCTCTCCC
>JBAWVF010000017.1:0-37638 GCA_037147415.1 Rhodospirillaceae bacterium
CCGGGAGTAGCAAATGCCTGGCTCTGATCTCTTTATTGTCTTCATTTTCGTCACCCCCGCTCTCTTCTTCGTCACCCCCGCGAAAGCGGGGGTCCAGGCAACAAGTACTGGATTCCCGCTTTCGCGGGAATGACGGAAGAAACGGGAATGACGGAAAAAACGGGGTTGACGAGGAAAAGAAAACGGGAATAACGGGGAAGCGAATGCAAAAAGCCGGGAGTAGCAAATGCCGGAAATAGTTGCGGGTGTGATTCTTGCCGGCGGGCGGTCGCGCCGGATGGGCGGCGACAACAAGGCCTTGCTGGAGATCGGCGGGCAAAACCTGCTGGCGCGCACGGTCGCGGCGGCGCGGCCTCAAGTCGGCGCGCTGGTGTTGAGCGCCAATAGTGAACAGGTCGCGGCGGCCTGTCCCGATCTGCCCGCGGTGGCCGATTCGGTGCCCGATTTCGCCGGGCCGCTGGCCGGGATTCTGGCCGGATTCGAATGGGCCGGTGAGCATGTTCCCGGCTGTCGGCTGCTGGCCGGCTTTGCGGTCGATGCCCCGTTGTTTCCGCCGGATCTGGTGGCGCGGCTGGCCGCAGCGCTTGACCAAGGCGCCGAAATGGCGTGTGCGGTCTCGGGCGGGCGGCGCCATCCCGTGTTCGGGCTGTGGCCGGTTGCCTTAGCCGGCGAGCTGCGCCGGGCGGTGGTTGAACAGGGCGTGCGGAGGATCGAGGCGTGGACCGGACGCTATCGTACCGCCATGGTCGAATGGCCGGTGACACCGCTCGACCCGTTTCATAACGTCAACACCCCGGAAGATCTGGCGCTTCTGCGCGCGCTGCTCGCAGAAGGGATAATTATTTGATAGGGTGGGGGCCTCACCTGATCGGAGAAGGCTACAATGAAGATCGAAATGAACGAAGCGCTGCTGGTCGGCTACGCTCCGATCGATGATGAGCACCGGGCCCTGCTCGGGCTGGTTAATGCCTTCTTCGTACTGGTCGAAAGCGGGGCCGATCGTCAGACGGTCTATGATGCGGTCGACGGGCTGTCGGTTAATTTCGCCATTCATTGTGAACATGAAAAGGGGTGGATGTTGGCGCATCGCTACCCCGACACGGCCAATCATCTTGACGACCATGTTAAGCTGATCGGTGAATTGGGGGCAATGCTGTACCGGATGGATGAGGCCTGCGACGATGCTTTGGCCGAGGTCGCCAAGTTTATCGAGAACTGGTTTGCCGATCACGTCAAGCACGGGGACCGGCCGCTCGGCAAGTTCCTGAAGGAACGCGCGGTCAAGACCGGGGTCTAGCCCATGTTACCGCTGCCGATCCACCCCGACCCCGGCGCCCCGCGCTTGACCGAACGGGTGCGCGGACTCGACCACGAGGGCCGACCGGTCGAGGTGCCGGTGGTGGTGGAGCGGGCGCTGACCCTGTTTTTGAACGGTCGCGAGATCGTGACCATCATGACCATCGGCGATCACATCGAAGATTTAGCGGTCGGCTATTTGCTCAATCAAAACATGCTGGGGCCGGACGATGCGGTTACCGCGATCGATCACGATCCCGAGACCGAGACCCTGGTGGTGCGGACCGAGCGGGTCACCGATTTCGAGGAAAAACTGAAACATCGGGTGCTGACCTCGGGTTGCGCCAGGGGTACCGTGTTCGGCGATATCATGGACAGCTTCGAGCAAATCCGCCTGCTCGAGACGGCCCGGCTGCACACCGGCTGTCTGTACCGGCTGACCCGCAAGATCAACGAGATCCCGAGTCTTTATATGGCGGCCGGCGCGATCCATGGTTGCGTGCTGGCGCTGGACGACGAGCCGCTGATTTATATGGAGGATGTCGGCCGGCACAATGCGGTCGACAAGATTGCCGGGGCCATGATGCGGCGGGGAATCGTGCCCGACGATAAATTACTCTATACTACCGGGCGGCTTACCAGTGAAATGGTGATCAAGACCGTGCTGATGGGGATTCCGATCCTGGTCTCACGCTCGGGCTTTACCGCAAAAGGGGTGGAGCTGGCGCGGGCGGCAAACCTGACTTTGATCGGCCGTGCCCGCGGTAAGCGCTTCGTCGCGCTGGCGGGCGAACACCGGCTGATCTTTGAACAAGAAACAACCGACTGAAACAAATCAAGTCGAACCGGGAGGAAAAGCGATGGACGGCCATGATTCTGCAGAGTGCGGTAATGACCGCCCGAACGGGGACCGGCAAAGGGGAGACCGGCCGAACGGGCGCGCCGAGCGGGAGCCGCACGCCAAGGCGCGGGGCCGACAGGCGGACCCGACGGCTTTGGCCGAGGTGCGCGCGTTGTTGGGTGGACGGCCGCGGCGGCGCGATTTACTGATTGAACATCTTCATTTGATTCAGGATGCTTACCACGGGCTTCGCGCGCACCATCTGACCGCGCTGGCCAAGGAAATGCGGCTGCCCTTGGCTGTGGTTCAGGAAACCGCAAGCTTTTACGCTCATTTCGATGTGATTCCCGATGGGGCGTTGCCGCCGCCGCCGGTCACCGTGCGCGTGTGCGACAGCGTCGGTTGCGCGATGCAGGGCGCCGACAGGCTTCATGCCGAGCTGGCCGGTGCGCTCGGAGCGGGGGTGCGCGTGCTTAAGGGGCCGTGCATGGGACGGTGCGAAAAAGCGCCGGTGGCCGCGGTCGGGCAAAATCATATCGTCCATGCCACCGCCGCTGCGGTGGCGAGCGCGGTCGAGCGCAAGCAGTTTCATCCGGTCCTTCCCGAGTATCTCGGGTTTGACGATTATGTTGCGGCCGGCGGTTATGCCCTGTTGCGCGATGTCATGGCCGGGCGCCGGACTGCCGACGAGGTCATGTCGGCGCTGGTGACTTCCGGCTTGCGCGGTTTGGGCGGCGCCGGTTTCCCGGTCGGGCAGAAATGGCGGCTGATGGCGGCTCAGCCGGCGCCGCGGATGCTGGCCGTCAATGGTGACGAAGGCGAACCGGGCACTTTCAAAGACCGCGTCTGTCTGGAAAGCGATCCGCATCGGCTGCTGGAAGGGATTTTGATTGCAGCCCGGGTGGTCGATATTTCCGCAATCTATATCTATATTCGGGATGAATACCCGGCGGCGCGCGCAATATTGGCGCAAGCGCTTGAAACCGTGGTCGGGGCCGGGCTGAGCGAGGGCCGCGAAATTCAGCTGCGGCGCGGGGCCGGGGCCTATATCTGCGGCGAAGAATCGGCCATGCTGGAGTCGATCGAGGGCAAACGCGGCATGCCGCGCCACAAGCCGCCCTACCCGTCCGAGGTCGGTTTGTTCGGTCGGCCGACCCTGATTCACAATGTCGAGACTTTGTTCCGGGTGCGGGACATTCTAGAGCGTGGTCCCGAATGGTTTTCCAGCCAGGGTCGCAACGGTCGGCGCGGTTTGCGCAGCTTTTCGGTGTCGGGCCGGGTACGCAATCCGGGCGTTAAGCTGGCGCCGGCCGGCATCACGGTACGCGAGTTGATTGACGAATATTGCGGGGGCATGGCGCCCGGCCATGTCTTCAAAGGTTATTTGCCGGGCGGGGCTTCGGGTGGTATTTTGCCGGCTTCGCTCGACAACATTCCGCTCGATTTCGGCACGCTGGAAAGCTATGGCGGCTTTATCGGCTCGGCTGCGGTGATCGTGCTGTCGGATCAGGACGAGCCGCGTGCGATCGTGCGCAATCTGTTGCGCTTCTTCGCTCATGAAAGCTGCGGTCAATGCACGCCGTGCCGAGCCGGCACCGAAAAGGCGGTGCGTCTAACCGAAGGTTCGGAGTGGGACCGGGCGCTGTTGACCGAGTTGTCCGCCTGTATGCGCGATGCCTCGATTTGCGGTTTGGGACAGGCGGCGACCAACCCGCTCCTGTCCGTCTTGAAGTATTTTCCGCCGGAGGGGTGAGCGGGCTTGCCATCCGATATCGGTCTTTGGGAGGCGACTTTCGCGCTAATCTTCGGGCTCGATCCGGGCTTTGTCGACATCGCCGCGTTGTCGCTCTCGGTCAGCCTCAGTGCGGTGCTGTTGGCGGCTGTGGTTGCTTTGCCGGCCGGGGCGTTACTGGCGTTGGTCCGTTTTCCGGGGCGGCAGTTGGTGATTACGCTGGCGAATACTTTGATGGGCTTGCCGCCGGTGGTGATCGGCTTGGTGCTTTATTTGATGCTGTCGCATTCCGGGCCGCTCGGGTGGTTGCGTTTACTGTATTCGCCCGGTGCAATGGTGCTGGCACAAGCCGTGCTGGTGACTCCGATCATTCTGGCGCTGACCCGGCAAATTATCGAGGCCCTGCATGAAGACTATGGCGAGCAATTACGGTCGCTCGGGGCCGGACGGCGAGTCATGGTGCTGACTTTGTTGTATGAAGGCCGGGTCAGCCTGTTGACGGCGGTGCTGGCCGGCTTTGCCCGAGCCAGTGCCGAGGTCGGCGCCGTAATGATTGTCGGTGGTAATATTGCCGGATATACGCGGGTCATGACGACTACGATTGCGATGGAGGTCGGTAAAGGCGAATTGCCGATGGCATTGGCGCTCGGCATAGTGTTGATGACGCTGGCTTTTGTGGTCAATGCTACCCTTTCTCTATTGGCTTTGCCCCGCTAGAGCTGCTACTCTGTCAAAGTGGAGGACGACGACATGACACCGGAAGCCGAAGCGGAAATCAAATCATCTCTGGCCGGCATTCACAAATTGCTGGAAAGGGTGATCGCTACCCAGGTCGCGCACGCGGCGATATTGGAAACCCACACGGCACAGATCGGTCAGGTGCTGGCGATTCAGGCCGTGCACTCGAATCAGTTTGCGGAAGTCCGGGGCGATATCAAGGCGGTGAATGCCAGACTGGACGAGCAGCGGGCTTGGCTGCAATCGATGGACCTGCGCTTTACCGCGATCATGGCGCCTTATCAGCAACGGGCCGCCTCGTAACGGATATGGTGAGGACAAAACCATGACGCCGGAAACTGAAACGGAAATCAAAGCGTCCCTGGCTGGCATTCACAAGCTGCTGGAAAAGGTGATCGTTACCCAGGCGGTGCATACGGAACAATTGGCCGCTCATTCGGTGAAGTTGGATTCTCACACGGCACAGCTTGCCGAGGTTCGGGCGACCCAGGCGGTTCACTCCGAGCAGTTCGTCGAAGTTCGGGGTGAGATCAAGCTGATCAACGCGAAGCTGGATACCCATGCGGCGCGGCTGGACGAGCATTCGGCCCAATTCAAGCACATAATCAGCCTTCTCGAAAGCCATAGTACTCAAATTGCTGAACTTAAAGGACAGCAATCGATTCTGTTGGCTTGGCTGCAAGCAACCGACCAGCGTTTTACCGCGATCATGGCGCCATATCAGCAACGGGCTGCCTCGTAACGGATATGGTGTCCAGGTGCTCCAGGTCGAGGGGCTTAGTTATTCCATCAATGGTCAGCCGTTATTGCGGGACATTTCGTTTGTGCTTGAAAGCGGAGCGCGGACGGTGGTGCTCGGTCCCAACGGCGCCGGTAAAAGCTTGCTCTTGCGCCTGTGTCATGGCCTGCTGCGTCCGAGCGCCGGGCGGATCATTCGCGCCGGTCCGGAAAATAGCGTGTATGGCGCCATGGTATTTCAGCGTCCGGTGATGTTGTGCCGGTCAGCCGCCGCTAACATCGATTATGCATTAAGCCTGTCCGGCGTATTACGAGCGCTGCGCCCGGAAAGAATTGTTGAGGCGTTGCGGCTGGCCGGTCTGGAAACGCAGGCCGGTTGCAACGCCCGTGTGTTCTCGGGTGGCGAGCAACAACGGCTGGCGATTGCTCGGGCTTGGGCTTGTCGCCCGGAGGTGCTGTTTCTCGACGAGCCGACCGCTAATCTCGACCCGGCGGCGGTGCGGGCGATCGAGGCCGTGATCAACGCGATTCACGATGCCGGGACGCGGATCATCATGACGACCCATGATCTGAATCAGGCCCGTCGCTTGGGCGATGAAATTTTGTTTCTTCATCGCGGATATTTGATAGAACAGGCGTCGGCGGCTGAGTTTTTTACCCAGGCCCGGAGCGAGCAAGCCCGAAGCTTCGTGTCGGGCGCGTTGTTGGATTAAGTCTATCGTGAGGTTTGCAATGCGGTTTCGATCGTTATTTGTCGCGGCTCTTTTTCTTACTCTGTTTTTATCGTTAGGGGCGCGGGCGCAGGAGCGTTTCATTGTCGTGGCTTCGACGACTTCGACCGAGCAATCCGGGCTGTTCGGTTATTTGCTGCCCCGGTTCAAAATCGCCAGCGGCATTACGGTTCATGTCGTGGCCCAGGGGACGGGGCAGGCGTTGAAAACAGCCTCAAACGGCGACGCCGACGTTGTGCTGGTCCATGATCGGGGGGCGGAGGAGGCGTTTGTTGCCGCCGGCTTCGGCTTGCAGCGTCGCGAGGTCATGTATAACGACTTTGTGATTGTCGGTCCGGCGACGGATCCGGCCGGCATTCGCGGTTCACACGACGTGGCCGGGGCCTTGAAGCGGATCGCCGCGGCCGGGGCTCCGTTTATTTCGCGCGGAGATAACAGCGGCACGCATGCGGCCGAGCGGCGTTTGTGGAAAACCACCGGGATTGAACCGCGGCCGGGGCTGTCCTGGTATCGGGCGACCGGTTCCGGCATGGGACCGACCCTTAACATTGCCGCCGGCATCGACGGTTATACTCTGAGTGATCGCGGCACCTGGTTACGCTTCGGCAACCGCCGGTCGCTTGAACTGCTGGTAACTGGCGACCCTCGGTTGTTCAACCAATATAGTGCGATCCTGGTTAATCCGGCCCGTTTTCCCCATGTTAAGGCGGCGGACGGGCAAGCCTTCATCGATTGGTTGTGCGGTGCGGAGGGTCAGCAGGCGATCGATAGTTTTACCGTCAATGGCGAACAACTGTTCTTTGCGAATGCTTCGGCGGAGACCTTAAAATAACAAGGCTGAGATGTCGGGCTCGCCCCCGTCGGACTCGTGGCTGTCAGTGCCAGTCAGCAACTCGACCGCTTTGTGGCCATCGATAGCGACGCCATGAATTGAGCGCTCGCTGGCCATGGTGTAATGGCTTTCGGTAAAGGAAAGCACTTCGCGACGCGCGGCTTCCAACTCGGCTCCCGACAAGCCGGGGTTGCTGTCTGCGGCCAGAGACTTCAACTCGCGAACACCATCGGCCATCGGCCTTTGACAATCGGCCTTGCCAGAAAAGCCACCCTCCGCGGTCCGACTTTCGGCTTCAATCTGGTCGGTCAAGTTGGTGATCGCCGCCATGATTTGTGACAAGCCGTTGCCGGTCAGTTCCAACCGGAACCCGACCTGATCGATTTCGCCTTTCAGGGATTCGGCGTCGATGGCCCCGGCCTCGCTGTTGTCGGTGCTGACAATGCTGGCGGCCGAGGTGGAGATCTTAGCCAAATGGCCGGCGACGGCTTGGACATGCTCGCGGGTCAGGGTGGCATAGCCTTGAAGTTCGCGGGCGATAACGTCCAGTGCGCGCCCGATAGTGCCCATATTGCCGCATTTGATCGCGGCATTCAACCCCATCAGCCGCATATCGCCGTTAACCGAGTTGAGCGAGCGCATTAACTCACCCGCGCGGGTGGTGGCTTGCGCAACTTGATCAAGGCTGCTGGCCGCCTGCTGGCGAACACTGATAAAATTCGAGAAAACGTGGCTGGCTTTTATCAGATTTCGGTTGATATCAAGTAAAGAACTGCCCTCATCACCTCCAAATGCCTGTCGGCACAATGCGGCAACGGTCGGCACTTCCTTGGCCATCGCACTCAGGTTGCGACCGACATCATTGATAACCTCGTGATAATGGTCGCCGGCATGGGCCAGTTGCAAAGACTGTAAATCAGCAATGCCATTGACGAAAACCAACTGTTGCCGGGAATCCATATCGGAGGCATTCTCCGCCTCGATCATGTCGGCCGCGAGCGTCAGGGCCTGTTCGACATGCTCCAACCGCTGGCGTGCCGTATCATAGACTTGCAGATCGGAAACCAAGCGCCCGATATGGTTGAACAACGCATTCAGTTTTCCGGGAACATCTCGGCTCCCACGTTCGGCCCGGTTGCGTGAGTCGTGGAGCCCTGCAACCGAGACCGCCAAGCGCTCGGCAACTGCGTCAAGCTCGGGCAGTTCCTTAGCCTCAAACTCGTGTTGAAGTGTGCGCGCCTTGGCCGCGGCTGTGCGGAGTCCGCCGAGTTCCCGCCGCACCGCTGCAATCGTCTGTTCGCCGCTTTTGGCAAGCCGGGTGATATCGCGGGTGAATACGGAAAAATTGGTGCCGGTGCTCGTCAATTGTGACGCTTCGATCTTGGCATTGACCGCCAACACCAGAATTTGCGCCATGATTCCTTCAAGGGTGGCCAGTGATCGCAGAATGCGATCGGTATCAGCGATCATTTCACCCAGGGTGGTGGCCAAACCGCCCCGCTGTGTGCGCAAAGTGTCGATATGGCGGGCGACACCGGCCATTTCCGTCATGATTTCGTGCATGTCGGACGAGGAGAACAGCGCCCCCGCCATTTCGACATTGTCGGACAGGCGCGACACGGTGCGATGCAGCTCTTGCAGCCTGCCGCCGGTGGTCAGAAACACCGCTTCCAGCGGCAAAAAGAAGCTGTCGATCCGTCCCGTCATTGCGCGCAGACGGCCGGAAAAAACCCGGGTGTGTTTGTCGGTCATCAGGCGCCCTCTCGCGCGGCGCAACTGCGCAGAATTTCATCTTTCAATTTGCTGAGCGGCAGGACGATGCGCGCGGCCCCCAGCTTGATCGCTTCCTTCGGCATGCCGAACACGACGCAGCTCGACTCATCTTCCGCAACGGTGTGAGCGCCCGCTTGCAGCATTTCCAGTAATCCCCTGGCGCCGTCGTCGCCCATTCCGGTCATGAGAATGCCGATTGCATTGGCACCGGCATATTGGGCGGCTGAGCGGAACAAGACATCGACCGAAGGTCGGTGCCGACACACTAACGGCCCATCCTTCACTTCAACAAAGTAGCGGGCTCCGCTGCGCCGAACCAAAGTATGCTTGTTACCGGGAGCAATCAGCACCTGTCCGCGCAATATCGTATCGTTATTTTCCGCTTCTTTCACGGTGACTTCGCACAACCCGTTGAGTCGCCGGGCAAAAGCCTCGGTGAATTTTTCGGGCATGTGCTGAACGATCACGGTGCCCGGCATGTCGGGCGGGAAGCTTTGCAGCAAGACCCGAAGCGATTCGGTGCCGCCGGTCGAAGCGCCGATACAGACCACGGCCTCGGTGGTTCGGGTCAGCGCGGCGCTTTTTTTAAGAGAAGGCGGCGGCAGGATAACATCAGCGGTTAATTTGGCCGAACCGAGTTGCCGTTTATCGTCGGGGCGCGCCGCGGGCGGCACCGGGGCGGGCGCGGTGCTGACCGGACTAACCATCGGAGCATGAACTGTAGAAGTTGAGCGCAGCTTAGCCTTGCCGGCCGCTTTGATGGTATCGCAAACCCAGATACGAGAATCCCTCAAGAATTCGCGTGAGCCGACCTTCGGCTTCGGAATAATATCGACCGCACCCGCCGCCATCGCCTCGAACAATGTTTCGGTGCCATCCAACGTCAACGAAGAACACATCACCACCGGAATAGGTCTCTGTTGCATAATCTTGTGCAGAAACGTAATGCCGTCCATCCGCGGCATTTCGACATCGAGCACGATGACGTCGGGAACTTCTTCGGCGATAAGTTTAGCCGCGGCATAAGGGTCGGAGGCCGCGCCCATGACTTCGAGTTCCGGGTCCGAATTGATGACTTCTTTCAGCGTTTCGCGCACGGAGGCCGAGTCGTCGACGATCAGAACACGCAGCTTGGTTCGACGGGAGGAACCGATCATGATGTTGTCGTCCCTCGCCATTTGTTGAGTGCGGTCAGCAGTCGCAGCGAGGTGCGGGCGTAAATACCGTTGGCGCTCATTGAATGCTCGGCCGCTTCATTCTTGCCCTTAAGGACCAACTGTAAAGTAATCGCGGCAATCCGGTGGAAATGGGCATGAAGCAACCGAATATGCTTATAAGTTCCGTCCCGTTCGGCATCGGTGAAGCTTGAACCATAAAGCCAGCGGCCGAACTCGCAGCAATCGTCTCTTGCCACCTCGGCTATGTTCAAGTCCGTTCTGCCGGCCTCGATGGCGTGACGTAATTGCCGCTTCCAGTCACCGTGACTGTGGATTGCCGCGGTAATCTCGCTGTGGAGTAGTTCGATGCTTTTTTCGCCGGACAGCAATTGAAGGTTGATCTGAAGGGCCGGTCCCATGGGCACGGTCTCGACTACGCCCAGCATTTTAAGAGTATCCAGGGCACTTGCAACCTCGCTCGGCTTCAGTCGAAGCAGCCCGCCCAGCTTTTCCACCGTGGTGGTCAGGTGAGAATCCTCTTTCGGCATCCAGCGGACGATTTCAACCAGCACCATGGCCGCAATGCCGCGCCGTCCGGCATCGAGCGGCAGGGCGGCAAGGCGGTCCCGAAACAAATCGTGCTGTTCGTAACTCATGTTTCCGCTTTCCGGATCCATTGTCCTTTAACTTATATCCGGCGGATAGCTCGGGCGCAACCGGACGGTAGGGAAAAAGGGGTGTGCTTGCGCTCACCCCGCATCTTCGGCGGCGAAGACCTGATCGATGTCGGCGATGATAATAAAATCGGCACTACGCTTGCCGATCGAGCGGATGAATTCCGCCCGCCAGCGCATGCCGAGCCGGGGCACATCCTCCATCGACGCGGCCGGCAGTTCGGTCGCCTCATAAACCCGATCGGCCAGGGCACCGACCAGCGTCGTTTCGCCCTTGACTTGCACCTCGGCAACCACGATTCGGCTGTCGGCCGTGGTTTCGGCCGGCGGCATGCCGAACTTGGTCCGCAGATCGGTGACCGTGATCACCTTGCCCCGCACATTGATCAGGCCCTTGATAAAGGGCGGGCTGTTGGGAACCCGGGTGATCGGGATTAAGTCGAGCACCTCTCGCACCCGCTCGGTTTCAATCGCGAAGATTTCACCACCGAGACCGAGGGTCAGGACTTGGAGGGCATCCCCGGTTTCCAGTTCAGTAGCGTTCGAATGCGCCATCGTCCGAGTCTCCATGAGGGTGGTGATCGAGTTTCAGAGCATAGCCGTTGCCGCCGCCGGCCGCCGGGGCGCGCTTAATCTGCGGCGGTCGCTTGGCAGCGGGAGCCGATACCCTGGCTTTGACGGGGGCGCGCTTTTCGGGGATTCCCTCGCCGTTGCCGAGCGAAAAGAACGACATGGTGTTCTGCAACTCTTGTGCCTGACTCGACAGTTCTTCCGAGGTCGAGGACATTTGCTCGGCGGCGCTGGCGTTTTGCTGAGTGACCTGATCGAGTTGCTGGATCGCGGTGTTGATTTGTTCGGCCCCGGTGTTTTGTTCATGAGAGGCCGAGGAGATTTCGAGCACCAAGCTGGCGGTTTTCTGAATGTCGGGCACCAGCCGGGCCAGCATCTCGCCCGCTTCGGCCGAAGCGGTCAAGGTTTGCGAAGACAGCGTGCTGATTTCGGCGGCGGCGATCTGGCTGCGTTCGGCCAGCTTGCGCACTTCGGAGGCGACCACGGCGAAGCCCTTGCCATGTTCGCCGGCCCGGGCCGCTTCGATCGCCGCGTTCAGCGCCAACAGGTCGGTTTGGCGCGCGATTTCCTGCACGATCGTGATTTTTTCGGCAATCACCCGCATTGCGCCGACCGCTTTGATCACCGCCTCGCCGCTTTTGGCGGCGTCAGCGGAAGATTGACGGGCGATCTTCTCGGTTGTGCCGGCATTGTCGGCGTTCTGGCGGATATTGGCCGCCATTTGTTCCATCGAGCTGGAGGCTTCCTCGCTCGACGCCGCCTGTTCCGAGACGCCTTGAGACAATGTTTCGGCGCTGGCGGTCATCTGCTCGCTGGCGGTGGCGACATTTTGTGCGGCGTTGTTGACGTCGGTCACGATGTCACGCAGGCGTTCGACCATGGTGTTGAGGTGGGCGATCATGTCGCCGATCTCCTCACGACCACTATAATCGATGGTTTGGCTGAGATCGCCGCCGGCTACGGTTTGGGCAAGCTGGCTGGCCCGAGCCAGACCGCGCGCGATCAGCAGTGAAATCCACAGCGCCACGGCAATACCGAGACCGGTGGCAACCAGTGAAATGGTGATCAGTTCAAGCCGGGCATTGTTAAAGACTTCCTCGGCATCCTTAATTGCGGTTTTCATCGCCTCTTTATTGAGCGCATGAATCTCGTCGATGCTGGCGCCGAATTTTGTCAACAACTCGTCGTTTTTGCCCATCGATAGAGCGATTGCGAGTGCCCGGCCATTTTCGAGCTTAATCTCGCGAATCTTGTAATGCAGGGTGACATACGCTTCCCAGGCGGCGGTCAGGGTCTGGAGATCGGGCCGTTGGGCCGGGGTGATGCTGTCTTTCAAACCGGTCAGCAACCCCTGAACGGTTTGCAACCGGCTGTCGGTGTTCTTGAGGAACTCGCGCATTTTCCTATCGTCGTCGAACGAGAGCAGTGCGGATTCTTCGCGCTGAATCCGGGCCATTTCGGTGGTCAGGCGCCCGAGCGTCGTTGCCACCTTTGTTTCATTGGTGCCGCCCGGTTCGAGCGCCGTCGCGAGTTTCATCGCCGCTTCGAATGCGTCGCCGGCCTTGCCGAAGCTAAGTGCGCTGGAATTTGCGTTCGATCGCAGCATGATCAGACGTAGCATTTCATTCTGGTTCTTCTCGATTTCTTCAAGCATCGGAGTAATACGGGCGATTACTTTTTTGCCCGTTCCGGTGGCGATCAAGCTCCATTGTTCGATATGCTCTTTGACCTTGATCCGCAGCTCAAATATATTTTTTGAATAAGCCTTAAGTTTTTTCACTGTCGGTTTCAAGAAGTGCGTTTTTCTCCATAACGGCAAGGTTGCCCAGTTCGTTATCCAACTCCAGCACCAGCTTGCTACGGGTTACCGGGCCGTCGATCACGCCGTCCTGAATAATATTCAGCTCATGAAGATTATGGATTCCCAGATAGGCCGAGGCCGCTCCCAAGATCAAAACAACAGCGAATGCTGTCGCCAATCGGGCCTTGATGGTAAAACGCATGGGGTAACTCCGAAGTCTTGAAAGGAAACGATGGGTCTACGCGGCCCGGCGGGTGGTTTCGCGCTGACGCGCGAACGTAATCAGGTGGGGAACGTCAAGAATAAGCGCAACCGAGCCGTCACCCAGAATGGTCGCGCCCGAGAAACCCTCTTGATCGTCATGCAAGCGGGATAAGGACTTGATAACCGTTTGGTGCTGGCCGAGAACTTGATCGACCACCAGCCCGATACGAGAGCCGCCCAGCCCGACGATCACCACTTTCTGAATATCGGGAATTGGGCCTTCAAGTCCGAACAAGCGGCGTAACCGAACAAATGCAACGATATCGCCGCGAATATTGAGGAAACTGCGCCCGACCGAGGCTTCGTCTTCGATCCGGGTCAGTTCGACGCATTCCTCGACGGCGGACAGCGGCACGATGTAACGCTCGTCTCCCAATTTGACCAGTAATCCGTCGATGATCGCCAGCGTCAGCGGCAGTCTCAAGGTAATCGCAGTGCCTGTTCCGGGCTCGCTTTTCACCTCGATCGAGCCGCGCAAGCCGTCGATCGCGCGTTTGACCACATCCATGCCGACGCCGCGCCCGGAAATACTGGTGACCTCGACCGCAGTCGAAAAACCGGGCTGGAAGATGCAGCCGAACAACTCCTGGTCGGTCACCTCTTGCCCAGGCTGGATCATGCCCTTTTCTTCGGCCTTGGCCCGGACGATGGCGCGGTCGATGCCGCGCCCGTCATCCTCGATCGTAATCAGAACTTGCGCGCCAGAGTGCACCGCCGACAGATGCAGCCGCCCGGTCTCCGGCTTGCCCTGCTTGCGCCGTTGTTCGGGCGTGCCCAACCCGTGATCCATCGCGTTGCGGATCAAATGCACCATCGGGTCGTTCAGGCTTTCGATCACGGTTTTGTCGAGTTCGGTTTCCTCGCCCGCCATCGTCAGTTCGACCGATTTGCCGAGTTCGCGCGATAAATCATGGACCACCCGGCGGAACCGGCTGAAGAGCGTGCCGATCGGCAGCATACGCACGCTCATGGTGGTGTCGCGCAGTTCTCCGGCCAGCCGCTCGATGTCTTCGGCAATCGATTTTAAGAGCGCGCTGCCGGTCCCGGCCTCTTGCATCAGACGCGCCTGAGCAATCACCAGTTCTCCGACCTGATCCATCAGATTATCGAGCCGTTCGGCCGGAACCCGGATGGTATTTCCGGTCGAACTGGTCTCGCGCGCTTTGGCCGCCTCGCGCAGATGCTTCTGTTCTCCCAGCGCCGACGCAACCTTGTCCGGCGAAACCTTGCCCGCCTGCACCAGCAAGGAGCCGAGCCTGGATTGGTGTCCGGCTTCGGTTTCAACATCGACGGAGGCGACATCGCCGCGTTTGATCAGAATTTCACCCAGACGGGGCGCTTGCGCTGCCTCGTCATCGAGCGCCAGTTCTTGAATATGCAGCTCCGAGTCGCCGGCGACAAAGACAAACACGTCGTCGATCGCCTGACGCGGCTTTGCCGTGGTCAGCATCACGTCCCAACCGAGAAAGCACGCGGTCGGATCGATTTCTTCCAACGGTGGAATGGAATCCAGAATCGGCGTGATCGTGCAGGTGCCCAATTCCCGCAATTCATCCAGCAATAACAAGGGATTGCCGCCGAACATCATCAGCTCGCGCCCCGGGCGCCAGCGAATCCGGAACACTTGCAACGGTGTCGGCCCGGTTTTTTGCTTTTGCTTTGGTGCCGGTTTATTGGTGTGCGCGGAAGACCCGGTCAGATCGGAAAAGCCGGCCAGCAAGGTTTCGCCCCGGACTTGGTCGGCTTGATCCGGCTTTTCCAACAAGACCTTAATGTAGTCGAGGGAAGCCAGGGTCAGCGACACCAGTTCATGACTTGCCGGCAACACGCCATCGCGTACTTTTTGAAAGGCCGACTCGACATGGTGGGTGAAATCGGCCAAAGCCTCCCAACCAAACATGGCGCCCGAGCCTTTCAGCGTATGGAGCGAGCGGAAGGCCTGATCGACCAAGGCTTTGTCGTCGGGCGCCCCTTCCAGATCGAGCAGGGTGGTTTCGAGCGCCGTCAGCAACTCGGCGGCCTCCTGTCTGAACACGTCTGCCGGATTTACCGCGGTTGCCATCTCGATTTCTCCCGGCCTGACAGCCTGCTGAAAAGGAAAAAAATTTACACGAACCACCCGTGCCGGGCTGACTCGTGGGCAAAATTACCACGGAACCCAGAAAACCAACACCGAAAATAGTCCGCAGCCTCGATCATAATGTAATAATCGTTCTGAGATATTGCGGCGCAATATAAAGTTGGGGCCCTTGCCTTCGGTTATTCTATAGTCTTGGGCCGCTTGGGGCCGGCTGATTAGCAATGCAAATCTTTGTGGCTAATTAACGGGGCTATACACGTTTATACGGGCATGTATGGCGCGCTTGTGAGCGGAAAGTGCATGACGCTTATTTCTTTACCCGCATTTTTCTGCCATCCCCGCCTGAGCGGACTTCGGACACCCGACCTCGGTTTCGCTTCATGTTTTTATAATCACTCGACCGTAACTCTGCATAAGCATACAAACCTCCGGCATCGGCATACAACTGTATACAAAAAAACTTTTCAGAATAGGATTGACTATCTGATTAACAGTATTTAACGTAGAACGGATTTCATCGTGCGAATCGGGTCAATTATCTTGGTCATCGCTCACCTTCTTTTTTGGATTCGGCGTGGCGTTCCGGCTTTGCTCGGACTGGCGCTTACTGCCGGTTGTTCATCGGGACCGCCGACAATCGTAACCGAAACAATCGATTTCGTGGTCGGCGCAAAGGCCAATGACGACAATGCGTTGTCGGTCGATCTGGTTCTTGTGTTCGAACCGGGGCTGGTGGCTCAGGTAGCCGGGCTGACGGCGGCAACCTGGTTCAAAACCAAAGATCAGGTGTTATTGGCCAATCCGACCGGGCTTGAGACCCGGACTTTTGAAGTCATGCCCGGCCAAACCGGCGCTCATGTTGAGCTTAGCAGCCGGGATCGCAATGCGTTCGGGGCTTTTCTGTTTGCCGATTATGCCGGTCAGGGGCCGCACAGGGCCCGGATTGACGGCATGTCGGCGGTTGTCCTTCGTCTTGGCGGCAAAGGCTTTGTCGTCGCCGTTCCTTCCTCTTGACCATATCGAATAGTTTCATGAACCGGACGTCTCCGCTCCCCGATCCGATCCAGTGGTACGAAGGCATGCTGCTTGCGCCGCAGCATTTCCAGCAATCGTGGCTGCGCAGTGATGCCCTATTGCCTTATCATATCAGGCGGCTGATGCCGTTCTTTCAGGGCGTGCAGCGGATTGAGATTGATTCCGCCTTGCTTGTGGTCGGCATATTCCGCGTCCTGGCGCTGGAGGCGGTGATGCCCGACGGGCTGGTGGTGCGCCACCCGACCGAGGGCGGCGAGGATTTGCAGATCGAGTTGATGCCCCATGCCGAACAGCTTCGGCAACAGGCGCTCACTGTGCACCTTGTGGTTCCGGCGTATAAGCCGGGTGCGGCTGCGGGCGGGGAGATGGCGCGCTATCGCTCGGTCGAAGCGGCGCCGGTGGTTGATGAAAATACCGGCGATAACGAACAGCCGATGGCCCGTCTGCGCCCGCGGTTGGCGCTGCTGGTCGGGGACGAGGTGCCGCAAAAATTCGTGGCGCTGCCGGTGGCCCGGATTATTTATAGCAACGAGGCGTTTCGGCTGACCGAGTACATGCCACCCGCGGTGGCGACCGGGTCCGACAGCGTGCTGGCCGGGCAATGTCGCAGCATCGGTCGGCGCCTGCGCGAAAAGGCGGCGTTTCTGGCCGGTCGACTGCGGGCGCCGGTCGGAACGGTTCAGGCGCCGATGCTGGCCGAGACTCGTCATACCGTGCAATGTTTGGTTGCCGACCTGCCCCGGCTGGAAGCGTTGCTGAGCGTCGGGATAACCCACCCGTTAGATTTGCATGTGGCGCTGTGCGGGATCGCCGGCGAAGTGGCGGCGCTCGGCTCCGGATTGGTGCCACCCCTGTTCGATGCGTATGACCATAACAATATTCTCGGCTCGGTCGGGCCGGTGATCGACTTCATCGGGCGCATGATCGACACGGTTGCGGAAACCCACATGATGATCCGCTTTACCGTGCATGACGACGGCTTCCGGCTGATGCTGCAACCGAACTGGCTCGACGGCCACGGCTTGCTGATCGGGGTGCGGCTGGCGCCGGGACAAGGCGAGGCCGAGGTCGAGACCTGGATGCAGGAAAGTGCGATCGCTTCGACCGATCATGTCGGCCCGTTGCGCTTGCGTCGGCTGCGCGGGGCGCAACGCACCCGGGTCGAGCGGGATGACCGGCTGGGGGTGATGCCGGATCGCGGCGTTTTATTGTATCGTATTACCGATGATCCCTCGCTGGTCGAGCCCGGACGGCTGTTGGAGATTCTCGGCCCCGGTCCGCGTCCGGGCGTGCGTCGTCCGGCCGAAGTCTCGTTGTTCGTCGGCTCCGCGGCCGAAAACGCGGGGGCATCCCTGTGAGCCCGCCCGCCCTTACTCCGGTCATCGCGGCGGACCGCGCCGGCGGCGGTGATCCGCTGCTGGCCCGCTTCGGCGAGTTCTATGCCGAGCTGTTGCGGATCAAGGCGGCGTTGTCGGTCGGCGGGCGGCGGGTCGGGCGGGCGAAAGACCTTGGTATCGACGAAGTTTCGGCCACGGTGCATCGGCATTTGCGGGTGCTGCTGGAGCGGCAGGCGGCGCAGGCGCGCAAATGGGGCGGCAGTTACGGGCAGGCGCTGTATGCCGAGGCCGAATATGTGATGGCCGCGCTGGCCGACGAAACCTTGCTGCTGCGAATCGAGTGGGCCGGGCGCGATGCCTGGCAAAGCCGGCTGCTGGAAACGGCGCTGTTCGATACGAGTTTAGCCGGCGAGCGCGTGTTCGAGCGGCTCGATGCGCTGTTGGCGGATCCCGGCCGGGCGCATCCCGGGTTGGCCGCGGTCTATTTGATCGCGCTGGCGCTCGGCTTTCGCGGGCGCTATTGGCGCCCCGGGGATGAGGGGCAATTGCGGGTCTATCGCACCGCACTGGCCCGGATCATTACCCGCGCGATTCCCGAAGCGGGCGAAGTCGGGCCGCGCCTGTTCAGCCAGCCTTACCGCTACACGGTCGATGACGGCCGCCCGGTCCGGTTGCCCGGTCTGCGGCCCTGGTACGCCGCGGTTGCGGCGGTAACGCTGGCGTTTCTGGTCGGCGGGCATGTGTTGTGGCACTCGGCCGTTGTCGAACTCGAGCAAGTGATTGCCGAGATCGACATGCCGCGGCACCATTAGGGGGATATCCGGTGGTCGCTGGCGAAATGCTCTCATGGTTGGCGCAAAACGGGTCGACGATCCTCGGCCTGGTGCTGGCGCTTGCCGTGTTTGCGCTGCTGGTGCTGGTGGCGTGGCGGGCGGGCCGGGCGGCCGGACGGGCCGGCGGTGCCGCCTTCAGTGTCTCGGGGCTGGTGGCGGCGATGCGGGCGCGTGAGGCCCGGGTGCTGAGCGCCGGTTTCGGCTCGACCTTGAAACGCTTGTGCGGCGCCTTGCCCGGCTCGGGTTGGCGCTATGCCGTGCCGTGGGTGTTGTTGCTGGGCGGCGGCGGCGGCGGACGCAGCACGCTGGCGGCGGCGATCGGGCTGCACCGGCCGGTCTCGTTGCCGCCGGATCTGGAGCAGGCCGAGCGCGGGTGCGTCTGGCATGTCTTCGAATCCGGGATGCTGTTGGAACCGGCCGAGTCCGTGTTGTGGGGCGATTCGGCCGCGGGTGCCACCCCCGCCGGCTGGCAAAGGCTGCTGGGGTTATTGCGGCGCTATCGCCCCGAGCGCGGTATCGACGGCGTCGTGGTCACGGTTTCCGCGGCCGAGTTGTTGCCGGCCGAGGGGAATACCGATAGCGAGCGCGCCCGCATGCTGCGGGAACGGTTGCGCGAACTGCAACATTATCTGGGCTTGCGGGTTCCGGTTTATCTGTTGGTGACCAAGTGCGATCTGGTGCCGGGCTTTGCGGCGTTCTGGCGTCCGCTGGCCGAAACCCGGGGCCGGCAGATTTTCGGCTGGTCCAATGACGAGACGATCGAGACCGGTTACGGCGTGCATTTGATCCCGCGCGCGTTCGACGAGTTGGGCCGCGGGTTGCACGGGCTTTTGCTTAATCAGGCGGTCGACAACAACAGTATCGCCGATCTGGCCTTTCTGTTTCCGGCCGAGTTTCAAAAGCTGGCCGGGCCGCTCGGGCTTTATGCCGACCGGCTGTTCCATATCGACGGCTTTCAAGAGGCCCATTTCTTTCGCGGTGTCTATTTTACCGGCGATGTCCCGGCGCGCAGCGAGGCCGCCGTACCGGCGACGGTTGATGCGGCATCCGGTCCGGGGCCGATTATCGATCAGGTGACGCCGCGTCCGCTGTTTTTGACCGAGTTGTTTGCGGATAAGGTGTTTCGTGAAGCGACGCTAACCCGGGCGGTGCGCGGGGGCGTGATGGCGCACGACCGGGCGGCCCGGTGGCGTTGGGGCGGGCTGGCGGTGGCGGCCGTGATTTTGCTGGCGGGAACCTGGGCGTCCTATCAGGCGGTCGAGACCTCGATCGAAAAGGTGACGCCGCCGGTTCACCGGATCGTCATGAACGAGCGTAAGGCCAGTGCCGAGCGGAATATCGATCAGTTGCTGTCGCCGGTGCTGGAGGCGTTCCGGATCGTCAGCAATCGCGGTTTTATCGAGCCGTTTCTACCGGAAACCTGGTTCAGTTCGATCGAGGGCAAGGTTAAGGATGCTCTGGTCGAAGGGTTCGAGCAAGTTTTACTCGACCCGATGGCGCGCGAGCTGAGAGCCCGGGCTGAAACCTTGATCAAGCGCAATACCGAGTTGCTGACCGCCGAGCCTCGGCCCGATATGTTCGAAGCGTTGCGGACCTATATTACCGGGCTTAATGAATTGGCCGCAATGGCGGTCCGCTATAATCAAGCCGAGAAGCTGTCGGCGGATGAATTATCCCAGCTGATCCAGCCCTTGTTGCGCTTTGATGTCGGCGACGTTCTGCGCGACGATCTCAAGCTTTATAAAGAGGTGATGGCGCGGGTAAAGGTGATCCGGCTTACGTTCGTGCCGCAGGCCGTGCCCGCGACCAAAGTCTTCGGCCGGCTGGTGCGGGCCGCCGCCGAAACCATCGAGGCCGACGGGTTGCTGGTGCGTCAGTTTCAGGCGCTGGCCGAGGCGTTGCGCGCCACCGAGTCGATGCGCTTTTCCGATCCGCTGGCCGCCGCCGGTCAGTTGAAGGCGCTGGACAAGGGGCTGCGGCAGGCGCAGGCGGTGCTCGATGCTCCCGATCTCGGCTGGCGCTTCGTCCTGCATCCTGAAAATGATGCCTATTGGACCGGGAAGATGGGGGCCATCCGGCAAAACCCCTTTCTGGGCGCGGTGGCCGCCGACGATATGCTGGATGTGATGACCGGCAAGGTTGCGGGGTTGCGCTCCGCTTTGCTGGCGCTCCGCATTTCCGGTGCCGGGCCGGTGCTGGTCGCCGATGAGCGGGCCGACGGCCGTTTGCGCTTGGCGCCGCCGCTCGAAGCGCTGGCCAAGGCGTTGCCGCCGGTGCTGGCCTATGATTTTCTGACCGATCCGGGGCGCCAGCCGGTGCCGCCGGTGCCGCGCGCCAATCTGGTGATGTGGGCGCCCGAGCCGCTGGAGCGCGCCGTTGCCTATGAGAAGAGCTTCAAGGACATGGAGGCCGGGCCGCTGGCGGCCGTGCCGGAGTCGTTGCGCCCGCTGATCAAGGCGGTTGCCGGGCGCGCGCTTCAGGGCGCCATGCTCAGCGCGGTCGCCGATGCCGAGGTGTTGGAGCCGCGTGGCGAGGATTTCCGGCAATTCGACGATGATGACGGTTTGCTGCGCGAAGCGA
Organism: Rhodospirillaceae bacterium; assembly: GCA_037147415.1. Taxonomy (GTDB): domain Bacteria; phylum Pseudomonadota; class Alphaproteobacteria; order Azospirillales; family Azospirillaceae; genus BOG-933. The sequence continues at coordinate 21,013 of JBAWVF010000017.1, forward strand.
CTCAGTTCGGCCGGGCCGCGGTGCCGCTCGGCAAGGTGCTGGAGGCGTTGCAGGCGCGCGGCTTTGATCAGGCGTTGGCGACGGTGTCGGGCATTGTCGGCCCGCACGCGCTGGCGATGCTGGAACAGGCCGATCATCTGGCCGAGGAAAGCGGCGCCTGGATGCCGGTTGACGGCTTTCGCAATTGGGACGGCACGCTGCCGATGAATTTCGAAGGCTATCAGGTCTTGAGCGAGGCCGAACTGGATCAGTATCTGAAGGGTCTGGTGACCCGGTTCGACTGGCTGGCCGGCTCGGTGGCGCGGCCGGTGACCGCGACGCTTCAAAGCGGCGCGCTGCCGGCGCAGGTGCGGCGCAATCCCCGGGTCGTGCGCTGGCTGCGTATCATCGAAGACATCGAGCGCTATAAAGCCGGCAACCCGGCCAGCACGCTGGCTGCGCTGGAACGGTTCATTCGAGCCGACTTGGCTGCGGTCAAGCCGGGGGCCTGCCCCGAAGGTGTGGGGATGACGGCGCCGACGGTCGATTACTTCGTCCAAAAGTTGCAAACAGTGCAGCGGCAGGCGTTGAGCCGCTGTCAGCAGGTTGCGGGCGGCACGTTCAAGGCCGATTTCGAGCGCATCGCCGCCGATTTCAACAGCACCTTGGCCGGGCATTATCCCTTTGCCGGCGGCTCGGCGGCGGATACGCCCGAAGTGGCGCCCGAAGCGGTCGCGGCCTTTTTCGAACGCTTCAGCCCGACGGTCGAAGCGGCGGTTCGGCGCGGATTGGGGACGCCGGCGGCGGGTACCGCGGCGGCGCTGCAATTCGTCGATCGGCTGGCGGCGGTGCGCGAGTTCATGGCGCCGTTGGCGGCGCCGGCCGGTGCCGCGGTGGGAGCGTTCGAGGTGGAGGCCGAGTTCCGGGTCAATCGCCCGCGTGAGACCGGCGGCAACCAGATTATCGAATGGATGCTGGCGCTGGGCGATCAGCAATTGCAGCGCGGCGGCGAGGCGAAAGTCGCCAAATGGCATCCGGGCGAGACGGTGACGATGCGGCTGCGCTGGGCTAAAAACGCTCCGGTTGCACCGATGGCCGCGGTCGGCCCGACCGGCGCGAGCGGCGCGGGCTTTATCGACGCCGAGCGGGCCTTGGTCGTCGCCTATCCCGGGCAATGGGGATTGCTGCGGCTGCTTCAGAATCACCGGGCGCCGGCCGCCGATCTGCCGGGGCTGGTCGATCGGGCGCCGACCACGTTGAAATTTAGTGCCGATACCGGCAGCGTGCCGATTGCCGATGCACCGGAGCCGGTGGTGCCACCGTTGGTTGCCGCTCCGCTGACCGGCCGCACCGGCGTGTTCGTGCGCGTCTCGGTGATGGCGGCGCTGGCCGACGGCAAAAGCCGGCGCAGTCTGGCGTTGCCGGTGTTTCCCTTCACCGCTCCCCGTCTGGAGTCCTCCTCTCGTTTGGAGCCCCGTTCTCAAGTGGAAATTGGCCGATGACCCCGCCCGCTTCAGCCGCCGCGGTCGGTGTGCCGCTGCCCGATCTTTCCGGAGTGACCGAGCCGTTGCCCGGTGCGGCTCCGGCCGGGCCGTCCTTGCGCTATTTGCCGGTCTATGATGCCATTCGCGAGGCGCGTCGTCAGGATGATGCCTCGCTGCCGCAAGGGGTTTGGCAGACCGAGCATAAACGCGCCGATTGGGCCGAAGTTATTCGCCTCTGTGTCGACGTGTTATTGCACCAGTCGAAAGATTTACAGGTTGCGTGCTGGCTGGTCGAGGCATTGGTTTATCGTCATAGCTTTGCCGGTTTTGCGCCGGGGTTGCGCATGGTCGGCGGCTTGTGTCGGGCTTTTTGGGCCGACGGCTTGCACCCGATCAACGATAATGGCGACTACAACGCCCGCTTTGCTCCGCTGGAGTGGCTCGACGGAAAGCTGTCTCATTTACTGTGTCTGCAACCGGTGATGAGGGCAAACAAGCAGGCTGAGGTTGAATATAGCTATTCCGATTATCGTAATGCGCAGCGACTCGGAGTGGCCGGGGCGCGCGATGCCGCGGTGATGGAGCAAGCGCGGGCCGCCGGTAAAATTCTACCCGGTGATATCGAAGCCAGCACGGCAGCAACTCTGGCGACGGTTTTGCGGGGCTATTTCCATGATCTTGCCTTGGCGATCGAGGAAACTGCGGCGCTTGCCTCGACCCTGAACGGGTTGTCCGGGAATACGGCGCCCGGAATGGTTGGACTGCGTAACCGGCTTTCAGAAATTCAGGGGTGGATTCATACCGCGTTATTGACTAAAGGCGAGCCGCCGGTGGTCATTCCGCCCGCCGTCGAAGATGATGAACAGTCTGAACAAGACGAGATAATGTATCGTAAAGTGGACTATCGCGGCGATGGCCCGATTACCACCCGCGAAGAGGCCTATTCCCTGGTTGCGACTGCGGCCGAATACTTGCTGAGGACCGAGCCGCACAGTCCGACTCCGTATCTGTTGCAGCGTGCAATCTTGTGGGGCAACATGCCGTTGCACGAAATTCTAATCGAAATCAGTCGAGGTCGGAATGATCTGTCGGTAGTTATCGATTTCCTTGGCTTCAACTCGTCCGACACGTCTAAAGCTTCAGGAAGGTCATGAGGAAATAGTTGAGATATTGCTTGAAATATAGTATTCTTAGTAGATCTGGCTGAAGTGAGCCGGACGTGCGTCACGATTCATGAACAAAATATTGAGAACCGACAATAATTTATTGCGCATGATTGTAGAATCTTGTTGTGAATAGCGAACATTTGCTTTAGAAGTTCAGGTAACGTCTTTTATAATTCGGGACGTACATCCGTGTGTATGACCGAACGCTAACCATCGGGGAAGGGCAGCAGACATGGCCGAAAGCACGCAACATAAGCTAAGTAGAATCCGTCCGCCACGGGTACAGATTACCTATGACGTTGAAACCGGCAATGCCCTTGAAAAGAAAGAGTTGCCCTTCATTGCCGGTATTCTGGCCGATTTGTCGGGTAAGCCGGCCGAAGCCTTGCCATTGCTGAAAGACCGGAAATTCGTCGAGGTCGATCGCGATAATTTTCAGGATGTGCTGGGTGCGGTCGCGCCGCGATTGGCGTTCCGCGTCGCCGACAAGCTGAAGCCGGACAGCACCGATATGCTGAACGTTGAGTTGCGCTTTCGCTCGATGGATGATTTCAATCCGGTTGAAGTGCTGAAGCAGATTCCCCAATTGCGCCGCCTCTATGAAGCGCGCTGCCGCTTGCGCGATTTGCTGACCAAGCTCGACGGCAACGACGAGCTGGATCAGTTGCTCGGCAAGGTGATTCAGAGCACCGAGGATCAAGCGGCCCTTAAGAGCCAGCTTGCCGCCACGGCACCCGCTCCCGAAGCCTCCCCGGCTGAATAACACGCATAGCGCGAGGAAATTTCGATATGAGTGAAGAAAATCAAACGGCGGTTGAGACAGCCGAGGCGCCTGCTTCGGGTGAAGCGCAATCCTTGAGTCTGCTCGATCAGATCATGGTCCAAGGCAAGCTGGCGCGCGACGAATCGCAGCGCGGCTATGCCCGTGATTTGCTTGACGAATTCGTCGGGTCGGTCCTGGCGGAAGGCGGAACCGTACGCGGTGACGTGGTGGCCGCGATTAATGATCGCATTGCTCGGATTGATGATCTGATTTCGGATCAGCTCAACGAAGTGTTGCATGATGCTGAGTTTCAGCGGCTGGAAGCAACTTGGCGCGGCTTTTCCTATCTGGTGTTCAATACCGAGACCGGGGCCAAACTAAAGCTGCGTGTCCTTAACGTGACCAAGGCTGAGTTGGTAAAAGACCTGGAAAAAGCGGTCGAATTTGACCAAAGCGTGCTCTTTAAGAAAGTTTATGAAGACGAATACGGCACATTCGGCGGCCTGCCCTTCAGTGTTTTGGTTGGTGACTATGAGTTTGGCCGTCACCCGCAAGATATGTCGTTGCTGGAAAAAATCTCTAATGTAGCCGCGGCAGCTCATGCACCGTTTCTCTCCGGGGCGGCGCCGATGTTGTTCGATATGGCGGGCTTTACCGAACTGGGTGTGCCGCGGGATTTGTCCAAGATTTTCGAAAGCGCTGAATTGATCAAATGGCGTTCCTTCCGCGCCACGGAAGATTCGCGTTATGTTGCACTGTGCTTGCCGCGCGTCTTGTTGCGTCTGCCTTATGGTCCCGATACCGTTCCGGTTGAAGGGGTCGGCTTTGTTGAAGACACCGACGGGCGTGACCACGCGAAATACTTGTGGGGTAATCCGGCTTGGGTGCTGGGACAGCGTATCACCAATGCCTTTGCACAGTATGGTTGGACTGCGGCGATTCGCGGGGTCGAAGGCGGTGGTAAGGTCGAAGGGCTGCCCAGTCACACCTTCCGCACCGATGAAGGTGATGTTGCGCTGAAATGCCCGACCGAAATCGCCATCACCGACCGTCGTGAGAAAGAACTCAATGATTTAGGCTTCATCACGTTGGTTCACTGCAAGAATACAGACTATGCCGCATTCTTCGGCGGTCAGACCACGAACCAACCGCGTCTGTATAATACCGCGTCGGCCAATGCCAACAGCCGCTTGTCGGCCATGCTGCCTTATATTCTGAATGCCTCGCGTTTCGCTCATTACATCAAAGTGATCATGCGGGACAAGGTCGGCAGCTTCATGACCAAGGAAAATGTTCAAGCTTATTTGAACACTTGGATTATGGATTATGTGTTGGCCAAGGATGATGCCGGTCAGGATATCAAAGCGGAATATCCGTTGCGGGATGCCCGGGTCGATGTCACCGATGTGCCTGGCAAGCCCGGCACCTATAAGGCAACCGTATTCTTGCGGCCACACTTTCAGCTTGAAGAGTTGACCGCGTCCATTCGTTTGGTTGCCGAGCTGCCCGCTCCGGCCGCCTAGTCGTTCGTATCGTCTTTCGTAAGGGAACGGGTGGTCAGCGCCCGTTCCCCCGCATTTACCAAGTAATTCAGGGAGACGCCTCATGTCCGGCAATATGTTTATTCTGTTTAAGACCCCCGATATCAAGGGTGAGAGTTGGGATGACGGCAATAAAGAATCAATACAGGTCTTATCCTGGAGCCATTCTTTTAATCAGCCGACCTCGCCGACCCGCAGTTCCGCCGGTTCGGGTACGGTTGAGCAGGCCAATCACTCGGACTTTTCCTTTACCAAATACATCGATGCTGCGACCGATGATTTGCTGAAGATGTGCTGGAGCGGTCAACAGATCGGCACCGCGACGTTCGCCGCCTATCGTTCGGACGGGTCGGAAAAGGCGATTAAATATCTTGAAATCGAAATGACCGGGGTTGTTGTCTCAAACTTCTCTATCGGTGGTGGAACCGGGGACATTCCGACTGAGACAGTGGCGCTAAGCTATAACTCTGTTACGTATAATTACATTCAGCAGAAAACCGCTGACGGTTCCGCCGGTGGCAATCAGAAGATTAAGCACGATCTGGCGGCTCAAAGAGTATCATAATAACAAGGTCGGGGTACCATGGCCGGTCCTTGTATTACTGTCGGTGTCCGCGTGCCGCTGTTCGACCGTTTGGTTGCAACCGCGGCGGCGGGCGAGATGTCCGGCGCCGGCCACGACCGCCGTATGCTCGATCGGGCCGGGCTCAAGGCTTCGATCGGGCGGGAGTTGGAGCGCCTGCTCAACACCCGCTCGCCGCTGGCGGTGGAGGCGTTGAGCAAGCGTCCGCGCAGTACACTCGACTATGGCTTGCCGGACTTGTCGCGCTTTTGGCCGGCAAACACGGAAAGTGAAGCCGAACTCGCCCGATTGATCGAGCGTACCGTCATGGCTTTCGAGCCGAGATTGCACAAGCCGCGGGTCTCGGTCGAGCGTATTCCCGGACGGCAGCGGGCTTTACGTGCGGTGGTTGCCGGGTCGATTGCTCTAGATAATATGGTTGAGCCGGTCTCGTTCCCGGTCGCGATCGACGACAGCGCGGAGAGACAGGCGGATGAGTGACGGCCGCGACGACCTGCTTGATTATTATCAGCGCGAGTTGACCTATTTGCGTCATGAGGGCGCCGAATTTGCTCGGCGTTACCCCCGGGTTGCGGCCCGGCTGGAGATGTCGGGGGCGGAGTCGCCGGACCCGCATGTCGAGCGTCTGCTCGAAAGCTTCGCTTTTTTGACCGGGCGCATTCAGCGAACGCTCGACGCCGAATTTCCGCAGATTCCCGCGGCTTTGCTGGGTGTGCTCTATCCGCATTTGACCGCCCCGGTTCCCAGCATGGCGATTGCACAGTTCCAGGTTGATCCGGGCCAAGCGCGTGCCGCCACCGGCTTCACTATAGCCGACAATACACAGCTTTATGCCGAGTCAACCGATGGCCTGCCCTGCCGGTTTCGCACCGCCTACCCGGTCACCTTGTGGCCGATCGAGGTGTCATCCGCCGTCATACAGCCGGCAGACGCGTTCTCGTTTCTGGATCGGCGCAGCGATGTCGCCGCGGTGCTGCGTCTGACCCTGCGCGGGATGGGGCGGCTGAGCTTTGCCGACATGGCGCCGACCCGTTTGCGTCTGCATCTGAATGCCGACCCGATTGCCGGGGGCACGCTTTACGAGTTGCTGTTCAATCAATTGCGCGAGATCGCGATTCGGCCCGCAGGTCGGCCTTTGCCTTCACGGACCGTGCCGGCTTCTAATCTTCGTCCGGTCGGGTTCTTGCCGAACGAGGACGTGTTGCCTTGGCCCCGCCATGCTCACGCCGCTTACCGACTGGTTCAAGAATATTTTGTCTTTCCCGAGAAATTTCTATTTCTGGATATTGACGGCTTAAGTGAGTTCGGGAACGGCAATGAGGTTGATCTGTTGTTTTTGTTGGCGGAGCCGCCACGCCGCCCGCTGGCACTTCATGCCGGTTTGTTTCGACTGAATTGTGTTCCGATCGTTAATCTGTTTCATCGAACCACCGAGCCGGTCCGATTAGATCATGCCAAGCTTGAGTATCGCTTGCAACCCGACAGTCATCACGAGCGCTCGACTGAAATCCACTCAATTCTGAAGGTGTCCTCCAGCTCGTCTTTTGGAGATGATAGCGGCACATTTCAACCCTTTTACTCGTTTGATCATGCGGGAGAGCAAGGCGGCCGCACCGAACCGCGCGCTTTTTACATGGCTCGACGGCAACCAAGCGGGCGAGCGGATTTGGCCGGGAGCGACATGATGTTGTCGTTTCTTGATCTTGACTTCAAGCCGGCCCGGCCCTCGAGCCGGGTCGTGTTCGCCCACACGCTGTGCACCAATCGCGGGGTTGCCACACAAATTCCGGCCGGCGCGCGTCTGGATATCGAGGTCGACGCGCCGTTGGCGGGGATTCAGTGCCTGACCAAACCGACCCGGCAGTTTGAACCGCCGCTCGGCGGGCAGACCTTGTGGCGTCTTGTCTCTCATTTGTCGGTCAACCGTCTGTCGTTGGCGAGTGGAGAAGCCGGGCTGGCGGCTTTACGGGAAATTCTGTGTTTGTATGCCGCCTATGATGATGCCGGGGTCCGCGGCCAGTTGGCCGGTTTGTCGGGTCTGGCCTGCCGCGAGGTGGTCCGGCGGATCGGCAGCGAAGCATGGCGCGGCTTTTGCCGGGGCACCGAAATTCAACTGGAACTTGATGAAGCTCGGTTTGTCGGTAGTCATCCGTTTTTGTTGGCTTCTGTCCTCAACCGATTTTTCGGTCTGTATGCCGCCGTTAATTCTTTCACCCGGCTGGTGCTGACCAGTCGACAGCGTCACGGGGTATGGAAGGCATGGGAGCCTCTGGCTGGCGATCGCGCCGTTCTGTAATCGAGCGGTTGGCTTTGGAGGCTCATCGCTTCGATTTTCATCAGGCCGTCCGCCTGATCGAGCAAATGCGACCGGAGGCGCAGAGCGTCGGCGATTGCGTTCAAGCCGAGCGTGAAGCCGTCCGTTTTCGCTCCAGCTTGGCCGCCGGGTTTCCGGCCAGCGATCTTGGCGGCGCCCGCCCGCCCCGGCCGGGCCAACCGCACTGGGAGGTGCAGGTCAATTTCATGGGGCTGGCCGGCGGTTTCGGCCCCCTGCCCGCCCCTTTCAGCGAGGCAATTCAACGTCAGTCCCGGGCCGGCGATACCGCCGCGCGTGATTACCTCGACATCTTTAACCATCGGTTGGTTTCTTTATTTTTTCGTGCCCGTAAGCGCCATCGACCAGTTTTAACCCGTCAAAGTCCAGACCTTGGCCCGTTTGCAAACTATCTTTATGCGCTAATCGGGTTGGGCACCGCAGGATTGCAAGCACGGATGGCGGTTCCCGATCGGGCCTTGCTTAAACATGCCGGTCAGATTGCCGGGCAGCCCCACAGTCAGCACGGACTTGAAAAGCTGCTGGAGAGCTATTTTGCGGTTCCGGTCCGGGTTCTCCCGCTTCAAGGGCGGTGGCTGACGATCGATTCCAGCCAGGTAACCCGGCTCGGGCGGGCTAATTCATGCTTGGGCTCCGGTGATAGCGCGGTACTTGGAACCCGGGTGTGGGACCAGCAGGCGTCGATCAGAGTTGAGCTAGGCCCGCTTGACTACCAAAGTTTTCGTAATTTTCTACCTGACGGTCGGAGCTGGGCGGCATTACGCTCATTGCTGGATAATTATTTAGAAAATTCCGTGATCATTGATATAGGCCTCGTATTACTTGCTTCAAGCGTACCGTCAACAACATTATCAGGTTCAAATTGTATATCATTGCAGAGTACTCGTAAAGAGAGGCTAGGCTCTCGTCATGATGGTGATCGGCTCGGAGCCGGGGCGCGCTTGGTGACCCGGCCGGGTGCGACCGCGCCGCGCCTGGGTTGGACCAGTTGGCTTACGACCCGGCCACGGACCGACGACGGCTTGGTTACTATTAGCGGGCGGATACCATAAACACCAATGGTTAGCTTCTCCCTGGCGCTCGTTTGTGTTTAACCGGTTAACCTGATGATTGTTTTATGCCCGCTATCAAGCCCCTGATTGCTCGACTGAGTCCGGTGTGTCGTCGCGCGCTGGAAACAGCGGCCCAGCTTTGCTTAACCCGAACGCATTATGTGGTCGAGGTTCAGCATTTCATGATTCGTCTGGCCGAGACGGAGGACAGCGATGCTGATCGGCTGTTACGCCATTTCGAAATCGACGCCATCAAGATTGCGGCCGCCTTGGCGCGCTCGTTGGACAAGGCGCCGCGCGGCAATGTGCAGACTCCGGTTTTTTCAGAGCATTTGGTGCGTCTGTTGGAGCGGGCGTGGATGATTGCGTCGCTTCGGCTTGAGAGCGCTGTGATCGGCTCGGGCGCGGTGCTGGCGGCTGCGCTTGATGATCCCGGCCTGCGCGGTTTGATGTTGGAAGCAGCGCCCTTGCTAATACGCCTCCCGGCCGGGCGCTTGCTTGAAGACTTGCCGGACTTGTTAAAGGCCAGTCCGGAACACAGGGTTGCACGCGCTGCAACTATAGAGAGTAATTCATCGTCAGGATCACCGGCTCTCGACGCTTATACCGTAGATATGACCGCGCAAGCTCGGGCCGGGAAGATCGACCCGATCATCGGCCGTGATGCTGAAATTAGCCGAATCATCGATATTTTGATGCGGAGGCGCCAGAACAACCCGATTTTGACCGGAGAAGCCGGGGTTGGCAAGACAGCGGTGGTGGAGGGCTTTGCGCAGGCGGTGGCAAAGGGAGCGGTGCCGCCATCCTTAAAAGAGGTCTCGGTGCGGACGTTGGACCTGGGCTTGCTTCAGGCCGGGGCCAGCATCAAGGGTGAGTTCGAAGCACGGTTGAAGCGCGTTATCGAAGAGGTCGCTGCGGCGCCTCGGCCCGTTATCCTGTTTATTGACGAGGCCCATACCCTGGTTGGCGCAGGCGGTTCAGCCGGTCAAGGTGACGCGGCCAATCTGTTGAAACCGGCCTTGGCCCGGGGTGAGTTGCGTACGATTGCGGCGACCACTCGGGCCGAATATAAGCGCTATTTTGAAAAAGACCCTGCCCTCGCCCGCCGGTTTCAGGTGGTCGGGATCGATGAACCGGATGAAAACACAGCAATCGACATGCTGCGCGCTTTGGTGCCGGGGCTGGAAGCCCATCATGGCGTGCGCATTTTTGATGATGCCGTGTGCGATGCTGTTCGGTTATCCCATCGCTATATCTCCGGGCGCTTGCTTCCGGATAAGGCGGTCGGGGTGTTGGATACCGCCTGTGCCCGGGTCGCGTTAGCACGCTCCGGTCCACCGGCGGCGGTTCAGGCCGCCGCGCGCCGGGCGACGCTGCTGGCGACTGAAATCGATATGTTGGCTCACGAGGCGGTGGCCGGGCGCGATCATGCCGACCGGCTTGACCGGCTGGCCGATGAGCAGGCGCGTGCCGAGGACGAGCGCCATCGCCTGGAGTCTCGGTGGCGCCAGGAGGCTGAAATTGTCGGCCGGGTGCAAGCCTTGGAACAGGCCCTGCCCTCTTTGACCGCACAGGCCGGGGAGCGGGCGCGGCTGGAGCTGGAAGGTTTGCGCCTGGAACTCGAACAGGTTCAGGACGATGCGCCACTGGTTCCGGTTCATGTTGATCATCAAGCCGTTGCAGCGGTTGTTTCGGCCTGGACCGGCATTCCGGTCGGGCGCATGCTGACCGATACTCTGAACATCGTTCACACATTGCGGCGTCGCCTTGGCGAGCGGATTATCGGCCAGGATGCCGCTCTCGATATGATTGCGCGGCGCATTTGCACATGGTCGGCCGGCTTGGGGGAACCGGGTAAACCCACCGGAGTCTTTCTGTTGGCCGGTCCATCCGGGGTCGGCAAGACCGAAACGGCCTTGGCCTTGGCCGAATTGCTGTTCGGCGGTCAGCGCTCGCTGGTCACGATCAACATGTCGGAGTATCAGGAGGCGCATTCGGTGTCCGGCCTGAAGGGAGCTCCGCCCGGCTATATCGGTCATGGTAAGGGGGGCATACTGACGGAAGCGGTGCGCCGCACCCCCTATTGCGTCGTGCTGCTTGACGAGTCGGAAAAAGCCCATCCCGATGTGCTGGAGCTGTTTTATCAAGTGTTCGATAAAGGCGTGCTGGAAGACAGTGAAGGTGTCACCGTTGATTTCAAGAATACGCTTATTCTGTTGACCTCCAATCTCGGCACCGAGACAATTTGTCAACTGATGCCTTCTTCTTCGGGTGATAACCGGGCCGGTGCGCTCGGTGGCGACATTCGTCGTGCCGGGTATGGCGCAAAGCTCGGCGCGCCGGGGGGCGGGGCGCTTACCGAAGCAATTCGGCCCGAGCTGGTGCGGCATTTCAAGCCGGCCTTGCTCGGGCGCATGGTGGTGGTGCCTTATGTACCGCTGGGCGAGCCCCAGCTTCATGCCATCATTCGGCTCAAACTTGCCCGCATTCAAGAACGCTTTGCCGAAGCGCATCGGGCGGATTTGACCAGAGACGACGAGGTCGTCAGCTTTCTGGCCGCCCGCTGTCGGGCCACCGACGCCGGTGCGCGCGCAATCGATCATTTACTGACCAATTCTCTATTGCCGGAGCTGTCGGCGGCGGTACTCGATCGATTGTCGGAAGGGCAGGCCATCGAGGCCGTACACATTGAAGTTGATCGGGCGACCGCGTGTTTGCGCTATCGGTTCTGTTCCAATCAGCGGAGGGGGAAACCAGCGTTATGAATGATCAAGCCACGACCCAGGACGGCGTTTCATTAGCGGTGACCACGCCGTTGGGGAAGGATGTATTGATCCTGCAAGAACTGACCGGTACCGAATATATATCGAACCTGTTTCAGTTTACTCTGGTGATGCGCTCGTCGACCGGGGCCTTTGATTTGGATTTATCCGGGCTGATCGACCAGTCGATTACCGTTACGCTGACCGGAGATCAGGGCGCCAAGCGCTATATTAACGGCATTTGTTGTCGTGTGGTTCAGACCGCGACCGCCTATGTTGCTGAACTGAGACCGTGGTTATGGAAGCTCGGTTTGGCTTCCGATCATTGCATTTATCAGAGCCAAAGTGCGGTTGAGATCATTAAAAAGGTGTTTTCCACTCTCGGCTATACCGATATTAAGGATTCAACCACGGCAACCTATGCCAAGCGCGATTATTGTGTCCAATATGGCGAAACCAGTCTGGCTTTCGTCTTGCGCCTGATGGAAGACGAGGGCCTCTATTACTTTTTTACCCATGAAGACGGCAAGCACACCCTGGTTTTGGCGGATGATGTTTCGGCTTGTGCCGATATTGCCGGCAGCGCAACGGTGCCCTATCTGGTGCTGTCGCCGGGGAAGCAATGGGTGGTGGCCGATCATGTCGGCAGCTGTTCGCTCGCGCAAGAGGTGGTCAGCGGCTCCTATCAAAGTGATGATTACGCCTTTATCACCCCGGCCACCGAATTAAAGGCGACGGCGACCGGGGCCGTCAAAGGGCACAAGGTTTATGAATATCCCGGTAATTACCAAGCGAAGAACGCCGGAGATGCCCGGGCCAAGCTCCGGGTTGCCGAATTGCAAGCCCGGAACAAAAGCCTTTCCGGCACCGGGGTGGTTCGGGCATTTGCCGCGGGCTGCAAGTTTACTTTGAGTGATAATCCGCGGGCCGATTTGAACGCGTCCTGGACTCTGCATAGTGTCAGTCATCATGCCACCGCGCGCATTTATGATAATCGATTTACTGCATTGCCGGCGGAAACCGCGTTTCGTCCGCCCCGGTGCACACCGGTACCCCGAATTGTCGGAAGCCAGATCGCGACCGTAGTCGGAAAATCCGGCGAGGAAATTTACACCGATCAGTATGGTCGAATTAAAGTACAGTTCCCTTGGGACCAGTTGGGTAAGAATGACGAAAATAGCTCTTGCTGGGTGCGGGTCGCTCAAGGCTGGGCCGGTAAAAACTGGGGGACATTCTTTCTGCCCCGGATCGGGATGGAGGTTCTGGTGAGTTTCCTTGACGGCAATCCCGACCTGCCGATTGTGACCGGCTGCGTCTATAACGGAACCAATCCGGTCCCCTATACTTTGTCGGCCGATCAGACCAAAAGTACGATTAAGACCAATAGCTCAAAAGATGGCAAAGGCTATAACGAAATTCGCTTCGAAGACAAAACCGATAGCGAGGAACTGTATTTTCAGGCACAAAAAGATATGAAGGTGCTGGTGAACAACAGCCGCACCGTCACGATTGATAAAGCGGACGATACCCTGACACTGAATGAAGGCAACCGCTCGGCGACCGTTACTAAAGGAAATGACTCGCTGACAATTACGGAAGGCAATTTGACCATATCGGTGGCAAAGGGCAACGAAACCTTATCAGTGAAGGGCAAGCGCGATTTAACCGTCGAAGGGGCCGAAACCCATACCTGCAAGGCGGCCTTCACTCACAAGATTTCTGGTAATTTTACGCTGAAAGTTGATGGCAATATCAGTATCGAGGCGGGCGGCTCGATTTCGCTGAAATCCGGCACCGGCTTGACCATAACCGCCGGCACCGACATGACCGCCAAGGGGGGGACCGGCGCTACGGTTCAGGCCGGAACCACGCTTTCCTTGAAGGGGAGTGCCAGTGCTACCCTGGATGGCGGCGGCATGACCACGGTCAAGGGCGGTATGATTAACCTGAACTAACCTCTAAGCGGAGTCCGGCCATGGGTCTACAGGTTGTTGCAGGCGCTTTGCTAAGCTGTAGTTTCGGAACAGCCCCGAGCGCGCTTGCCGTGTTACCGGCCAACCTTGTTAATGCGGGCGGTCCGGCCGCAGCCAATATCATGGATAACAAGCCGATGGTCAATATCATGACCTTTGCCATGTGCAACAGTCTGGCCAACCCGATGGTTGCGGCGGCAACCGCGGCGGCAATGGGGGCGTTGACGCCGATGCCGTGCATTCCGGCGACGGCCGCACCGTGGACGCCGGGCAATCCGACCGTAATGATTGGCAAAATGCCGGCTCTGAATGACGGCTCAAAATGCATGTGCAGCTATGGTGGCTCAATCAGCATCACCATGGCCGGACAATTCACGGTCAATGATTAATCCGCGACCGGCTCGTCAACGTCAATCGTCACGCGCCGCTCGCTCAATTCACGTATCTGGCGCTCTATCGCCTCAATCTGTGTTTGAATGCGCTCGCGCTGAGCGATCAGCCGCTCCTTGTCACGCGCCAAGGCGACAATTTGTTCATCTCCGGCTAATGCGGTTTGACGCAGACGCCGCTTGAACTCGGTAATTTCCGGACGGGTGACGTCAGGGCGGATCAGATTGCTCTGTTCCGCAAGCTTGAGATTGGCATCGGTCAGGGTCGCCAATTGATAGACCGTGGCATAGCTTAGCGGCATGCGCTCGCCGAGCAGCTTGCCGCTGTCAATCGCTTCGGCAACAACGCGAAGTTGATAGCTTACCTGATATCCGAACGGAAGTTCGGATTCAACCATTGTTTGATAGTCCCCGTGGGGCAGCTTGGCCCGGGCGACAACCAAATAGCGCCCGATGAGCAAAAACTTTTCCTGAGCGTTGCGCCACAGACTGGCAATTTCGCGGACATATTCATCACGCGATTCCAGTTGTGCCGGGGTATCTTCCAGCCGGTCGAAGCGTGCATCCTGAGTGACGGAACGCCGGGCTTGCGCTTTGGTAACCTGCTTAAATCCACTCATCGACCGATCTCCTGCCGTACAAAGGCCCAAACCCCAGCCATATGGTCAATTCCCTTTGCCCCCTTGACTTCCAGCACACCCAAGCCCCGACGCGCGGTAAACTGGATGTCGTCATAGTCGGGGATTTCGACCGGGCAGACCCGACCATCAGCCAGCAACAGTCTTTGCGCTTCGGTAAAGGCACGGGTGCGCGGCTTTACGCGGTTAAGAATAAAGGCGGCGTTGACACCATATCTTCGAACGAAGCGCATCCAGGGTCGTACCGAGTCAAGATCATCATCAGACTGACCGGTCGGGATCAAAACAATATCGGCGGCCAGAGCAAGAAGTTTGAATTCTTCGGGGTGATCCTCGATGCTGGGCGGTGTGTCGATCACGACCAGATCGAAGCCGGAGATACCGGAAATTGCCTCGCGAACATCAACAGGGGCCATATTGGCTTCGAAATGTGAAATCGAGGCCATATCGTCTTCGCGCTTCCCGAACCACTTGGTTAAGCTGCGCTGCGGGTCAAGGTCAAGTGTCGCGACATCAAGCCCGTCCAGTGCGGCGGCAACCGCAAGGTTTCGGCTGAGGGTCGTCTTGCCGACGCCGCCCTTGGGTCCGTTTACCAGAATTCGCTTCATGGATGGCGTGGCTGAAATCGACATTTCGGCGTCGCTTGGAGAGTGAGTCAACACGCAGCGCCCCCTCTGTTTGTGTCTGTGCCGGCTTATAGCACTCCGTGGACTCCCGGGAAATGGAAAAGCGCCAAACGGTCAAATCTAAGACTTGTCATAGATTCGGGTCGAGCCTTTGCCATCATGATTGGAAGCTAAACGGCGTCTCACGTAACAATGAATAAGTCTACCACGGACGGCAGCCCAGGTTCGTTTGCGGGTAGGCCAAGCCTTTCGCGCAGCAACGTCCGACAAGTGACATTTTCGGACGTTGAGTCAATGTTTCTATATAAGTATACTCTCGTTAAAGGAGACGGGGCCATGGTCGCAAATAAAGTGATCTCAAATATCGTAAAGGGGCAGGGGCAAATTGAAGAGCTTCGCGAGTTGGCGGCTCAAGCGGCAGTTCATGTGGCGCAGGCCCGAGGGGCCGGCACCCTGCGCGCTTATGCTTCGGCGTGGCGCCTTTATAATGTGTGGTGTGATCGGCTTGGGCTACCGGCTCTTAACGGCGAGCCGCGCTTGGTCGGCATGTACTTGACCGCCGCCGCCGAGCGCTTGGCCGGTGTCATTATCAGAAGCCAACTGCAGTAGCTTCAGAAGCTGACTTCAATGATCAGGGCTTGCGGCTATCAAGCAGCTTCTGACCGTCCTTCCGCAAGGTGCCGTCGGGTCCGACATGTCGGTAGAGCGTCTGCCGCGTTATGCCGAGTTCAAGGCACAGATATCCAACTTTTGTTTCTGGCTGCCCCATGGCGGCTTGCGCTAATCGGAGCTTCGCCGTTGTCATCTTGAACCGCCGACCGCCATGGCGACCACGGGCACGGGCGGCGGCCAAGCCCGCCCGCGTGCGTTCGGCGATCAGCTCACGCTCGAACTCAGCCAGGGCGGCGAAAATGCCGAACACCAGTTTGCCGGCTGCCGTCGTGGTGTCGATGTCGGCACCCTGGCCAGTCAGGACCTTGAGACCGATGTTCCGCTTGGTCAGGTCATGCACTGTGTTGACGAGGTGGTGCAGATTGCGGCCCAGCCGATCGAGTTTCCAGACCAGCAACGTATCGCCTGCGCGTAGCGCCTTGAGGCAGTTCTCCAATCCCGGCCGATCATCACGTCGGCCCGAGGCGTGGTCGGAATAGATGTGCTCCGCGTCGACGCCAGCGGCGGCCAGCGCATCCGATTGCAGGTCGAGAACCTGGCTGCCATCCGCCTTGGACACCCGAACATAGCCGATTCGCATCGCTCCCCCAGTCACGCAAACGGACAAATGAGTGATACCAACCGCAAAAAGTCTTCATGCAACAGCCCAATTCCGAGAAGCAATTG
>JBAWVF010000018.1:0-37000 GCA_037147415.1 Rhodospirillaceae bacterium
CGACAGCCGCGCCCGAAACGCGGCCCGTCCGGAATGCTTGCCCAGCACCAGACCGGCTTTATCGGTCCCGGAGCGCACCAAACCGACCGACTCCGGAGTCATGATCTCGTAAGTGCCGGCGTGTTTGAGCATACCGTCCTGGTGAATCCCCGACTCGTGGGCAAAAGCGTTGGCGCCGACGATGGCCTTGTTGGGCTGAACCGCGAATCCAGTAATGCCCGAAACCAAGCGCGAGGCTTTGGTCAGCCCCTCGGTCCGAATCCCGGAGCTGTAAGGCAGCAGATCATGGCGCGTGCGCAACGCCATCACCACTTCTTCAAGCGCGGCGTTACCGGCGCGCTCCCCCAAGCCATTGATCGTGCATTCGACCTGTCGGGCGCCGTTAGCGACTCCGGCCAGCGAGTTCGCCACCGCCAGCCCGAGATCGTTATGGCAATGCACCGACAACACCGCTTTATCAATATCGGGTACCCGATTGCAGATCATCGCGAATAGCGCGCCATATTCCTCGGGCACGCCATAACCGACGGTATCGGGAATATTGATGGTTGTTGCCCCGGCCTTAATCGCGGCTTCGACACAGCGACACAGGAAATCATGCTCGGTCCGCGAGCCATCCTCGGCACTCCACTCGACATCATCGCAAAGTGAGCGGGCATAGGCGACGCTTTCACCAACCACTGCCAGTACCCTGTCAGGCTCCATCTGAAGTTTGAACTTCATATGAAGCGGGCTGGTCGAAATAAATGTGTGAATCCGCTTACGCGGCGCAAATTCAAGTGCCTCGGCGCACCGATCGATATCTTTGCGTGAGGCCCGCGCCAGCCCGGCCACCGTTGAGTTGCGTACCAACCGGCCAATCTCGCGCACCGCTTCGAAGTCACCGTTGGAGGCGATCGGAAAGCCGGCCTCGATCACATCGACGCCCAATTCCTCCAGCACCCGCGCGACTCGGAGCTTTTCCTCCAGATTCATCGAGGCGCCCGGCGACTGCTCGCCATCGCGCAGAGTGGTATCGAAAATCACGACGCGCGAGTCGGCAGTTTGATTAGGCGACATGACCGGACATCCTGTTAAGTGTCAGCCCTTCCGTAGCCGGGCCGGAGGGCGCGAGCAAGCGGATTCGCAGCCGGGCTATTTTAGCGCGCGCTCCGCCTCGACCAGAAAGACAATCGCCGCAGCGGTCTGGTGGAGAATATAAGCAACGATATGTTCGGGCACATCCGTTGGTATGGCGCCTTGACCGTGACCCGCTAACTTGTTGCGCCCGGTTGGAACACCGCTTTCCAGAACGCCCCTGAGAGAAGAAAATTCACTTTGCCAGAATTGAGGAATAAGGTCTTTCGTAAAGCAGATATTTATCAATTCCTTGCTCGTGGCTTTGCCCTTGTCATAGGCCCAGCCTCTCTTATCGCAAATCGCCTTCATCGTGCTTTCGAAGGCTTTCAGGCACTCATTGATAGCTTCCTTGTTTCGTTTGTGTCTATGATGTTCATGAGCGGTAAGGAATTCTTGCTGAGCCCCTGAAAATTCCTTTTCACGCAATAAGCCCAGTGCCGGCTTCACCACCTCCGCATGAATAAGCTGCGAATCGATCCTGATAATTTCACCATCGGAAAAAGAATATCCAACCCCATGCTCGCGAAAGCGAGCATTTAATTCATCGATAGCTGCGGTAGCGATTTTAGATGCGTTAGACAATCCACAATAAGAATAATTTCTTGTTACCGTATCAACGCATCTGAATGAAACCTCAATAGCATCAAGCACACGCTCTATGTTTGTTTCAACTATTAAAAAATCGAGCACATCATTTTTCGGTCTATAACCATTATGGTGAATTTTAACAAGATAAAACAATCCATATTCTTTAATTAAAACATCAAATATATTTTGATACGCTTTAGAGATATTATCGCTATACCTCAAATTATCATATCCAAGAGTATCTTTTAAGATATGAATAATCTGCACCCTCAAAGGCTGGGGTAGCTCATCATATTGAAAAACATCCGGGACTTCACCCCGTAGCTTCTTTTGCCGTTTGGAAAACAGGTTAACTATCATTGATGGCCTCGCAAAATAACAAACCGGAGGGCACGGCGAATCATGCCGCGCCCTCCGGTTATAGGGTTAGTCAACCTCATGTGCGGTCAGAAACATCCCCTTTTCGAGCGCCGCAAAGAATTGTTGATAGGGACCGGGTTCTTCGACCGCCTTCAAAGCGAACTGAGCATTGCCCCGGACCATCAATTGCTTGTCGCCCTTTGGCCGAACACTGACCGACATCCGCAATTGATAGCCGTCAAGCTTCGTGCCACTGACGGTACCGAGCGTGGCATCAGCCTTGTCAATGACAAACCCCAAATCTTGTAAGGTCGCGATCACCGTTCGCAATGTCTTTTGCTGATCGGTCGTATCAAAGGCACGGCTTTGGAAACTGCGCAACTGAACTTGGCTGGCATTGGTATTCAGCACTTGTTCGCGGCTATCGGTTTGACAACCGCTTAAGAAAACTGCAACAAGAACGGCACCGACAGTGGCTATGATTTTCATTATGTCCTCCCTGTTATATGCTGTTTGCAGTCAAAAACACCGACTGTGAAAGCTTATCGAAAAACTCCTGATACATCTTCGGTTCGACTAAGCCTTCGATTTTTGATATCTGATTGTGATTATTCCAAACGGTCCGCTGGAAGGTCACTCTGACCGTGGTCTGATTGGGACCGTTTGGCCGCGTCACCAAACTTGCCCGGATTTTTTGATTGGTATCGACCGGCATGTTCGCCCCGAACAGCACCGCCATCATGATCGCACCGGCAACCTGCCCGGATTCCGTGGCATCCCGGTCTTTTGAGCCGACCAATACCCCGACCTTGGTATCGCTCTCTTCAAGAGTAAAGCCAAGGTCTTGCAACAAATTTGAACTTGCAACCAAAAGCTTACTTTCTTCGGCAGTATCGAACCTGCGCGACTGCAATTGACGCAGTTGAAGACTTTCCTGCGATAGCTTAAGGGCTTCCGGCGGAATGGCGGTCTGGCACCCGGCCAGCAAACCAACGGCTAAAACCGCAAACACGCAACTTTTCGCCCTGAATTTTAGATTCAGCATGTCTAGCCTCAGAAGCTTGATGAGCGGTAAGCGAAATCACGAACCCGTCCTGCCGCATCAAATTTAACGATAACAGTCAAGGTTCGCTGAGTCGTTGAATGAGCACCGGCGCTTTGAGAGGAAGAACCTCCCAACCCGCCGCCTAGCAACCCTGCACCGGCAAAACCGCCACCAAGAATAAGGGCGTTCACTCCCCCGGCGCTAGATGAATAAACAGACTCAGTTGCGATTTTATCATAGACCCAAGTTTCGCGTCTTTGATCATCGGTCGTGACCATATTCGGCGACCCGAGGGCGGAAACCACATCGGCATTGGTCATGCCGACCTTAATTTCACGCTGAACCTTGCCAACTGTCAGACGATCTTTATCGGCATTTGCGACTGCGGCCTGATGATCTTGAGCGGTCATACATGAGCTTAACAAAGGTAAAGCGACCAGACAAATCGCAACCTTCCGCGAATATTTTTGCATTTTAGCTACCTCATTTTGATTTACCCATTCCTGAAACCAATTAATTTTCATCACTTTGATATAATGTCAACTTATTATAACGCACAACATTTAATTGCACTTTAATATCCGCACAACCTTTCATTTTATTTATGATAAAGGTTGAAAAAGACGCCGCCCCTTCCCCGTTGCCTGGTCGGGCACAAGCGGAGTATTCTTCAAGGACCATCTGAAGGAAGGGGACGGGCGATGAGGACGGTGTTGCTGGCGGCAATCACGCTAATGTGCGGGCTGATGACAGCCCCCGCCGTTCGCGCCGAAGGACCGGCGGTTTACGATCTGGTCGGCACCAATCCGGGCGGTTCGGGCGGCTACAAGGGCACGGTCACGCTGGAGGTCAAGGGACAAACCGCAATCATCACCTGGACCATGAGCAACGGCGATCAAACCATCGGCACCGGCATCGTCA
The DNA here is from genome assembly GCA_037147415.1 of Rhodospirillaceae bacterium. Lineage (GTDB taxonomy): Bacteria > Pseudomonadota > Alphaproteobacteria > Azospirillales > Azospirillaceae > BOG-933. The sequence goes on from JBAWVF010000018.1 coordinate 4,034, forward strand.
ATGGCGACACCATGGCGGCCGCTTATCCGACAGACGGCGGCTACGGGGTATGCCTCTATACCCGCGACCCGGCGACTGAAACCGTCACCGGCAATTGGACCGCTTCCGGCAGTTCGGCGCTCGGCACCGAACGCTGGACCCTGCGACGCTAACCGGGCTGCGCCTTAACCGACGTTCGGGTCGGGAGAAACCACGCGGTCCGTAACCACCGGGTGGTCTTCTTTACTCAGCGCCACGACATCTTTCAGGCTCCGGTTCACGAAGCGCGTAATCTTGGCCATCGCCTCACGATTGGACAGCGGGCCATCGGCGCCATAGAACATATTGCGGTTGGCCGAAGCCGCGTTCGGCAACAGTTGGTCGGCGGCACCGTTCGGATCGTTGCGCGCTGCACGAATCAGCTTGGCCGCCCCACCCGGCCCGAGAAAATAGGCCATGCGGCTTTCTTCGGCACTTGGCTTGCGGTGCAAAATCCGGCCCAAATCCTTGCCGGACTCGTCAAGATAACGCGCCGCCATGCCTGCCGACAAATTGACGTCCTTACGCAAATCAAGCAACTGCTTGCGCATGGCCGGGTCGGATACGGATGCAACCCCGTTGTGCATCTTGATCTGGGCAACGTCTTTGCCCAAGCCATAGGCCGCGCCATGGCGCTTCAGCATATCCAGCCAGGTTTGCTCGACGAATTGATACGGCCCGGCGGCGGTTGAAGTCCCGCTCTTGGCATTGACGTTGAAATTACTTTCCTGCGCCGCCTTTGCCAGAACATCGGCAAACGGAACATTGGCGATCCGTGCGGCCGAGCGGGCACTCTGGGTGAAATCATCCATCGTGGGAGAACGCGCGCCGGCCGGCGGCGTCGGCTTGCGCCCCGGCGTCGGGGCATCGACGGCGGTTCCGGCAGCAGTCCCGGCATCGGCCATCGCCACGGCAAAGGAAGCCGGCGTGGTGGCTGCCGGCTTGCGCGGCGCCGCCTGCGACAGCACGAAATCATCACCGGCTTGCGGCACGGCGGGCTTGCGCCGAGGCTGCGGCGGACCGGATTTATCAGCCGAAGGCAGCTCCGGCTTCCGCATCGGTTTGTATCTCAGATCAAAATCTGACATGGCCGTCTCTTGCCCCACCCGGGCGGTTGGACCTCACCGCCGCGCCATACAGACTACAACAATCAGCAAACCCGGTCCACCGCCCCTACCCCCGCAGCGCACGAAAAATTAACGGGTACCGAACATGCGATCACCGGCATCACCAAGACCCGGCACAATATAGGAGTCGGCATCAAGGTGACTGTCCAAAGCGGCGATGTAGATTGGAATCCGCGGATGACGCTCGTGAAAGTTCCGAACCCCTTCGGGCGCCGCGACAACGGCCATAAACCTGATCTGTGCGTCCTCGACACCATGCCGGTTCAGTAAATCGGCGGCGCAAACAGCGGTGTTGCCGGTCGCCAGCATCGGATCGACCACGATGAACATGCGGCCCTCGGGGTCCGGCAGCTTCACCAGATACTCGACCGGAAGCTTGGTCACGGGATCACGGAACAGACCGATGTGACCCTCACGCGCTGAAGGCACCAATGAATGCAGCCCGCTGGCCATGCCGAGCCCGGCCCGAAGAATGGGAACGATGCACAGCTTTTTACCGGCCAGAACCGGTGCATCCATGCGGGCCAGTGGCGTTTCCATTCGCTCCGTGGTCAACGGCATGTCGCGGGTGACCTCGTAGCCCATCAACAGAGACACTTCCTCCAGCAACTGTCGGAACCCCATGATCGAGCGGCTTTCGTCGCGCATCAGGCTGACCTTGTGCTGAATCAGCGGATGATCGAGCACGAACAGATTGGGAAAATCGGGCAGGGTGTGCATGGCGGAACAAGCCTCCGGCAACTCTCTTGGAACAAAACCATAGCCGGTTACAGCGCCCCGGTCAAAGCTGCCGGGAATTTTCTGCCGATCCCGGGCCATTTACGCCGGGTTATCGCCAAAAGTATCATGGCACGGCATTTGCTTCTCACCTGCCAACGGAATTCGTGCCCCTGGAGCCGGGGGCGACTAACCCTGTTGAAAGGATTACGACCATGGGTGTCGGTCAAGCATTCAATACGGCGCTGGGTGGATTGAACGCTTTCGCCTCTCAGGTGGGCTATATCTCAGACAATTTAGCCAATGTCAGCACACCGGGCTTCAAGCGGGTCGACGCCGACTTCCAGTCCTTCGTCACGCTGTCAACGCAGAATTTCCATAGCCCCGGCGGCGTCAACATTCAGCCGGCCTACCGGGTCAGTTTGGCCGGACAGGTCAACAACACCGACAACCCGACCGCGTTTTCGATCGCGAACGGTACCGGTTTCGCGCCGTGCGCCGTGCCGAATAACGTGGTGGGCGGTGTCGCCAACTTCACCAACGCGACCCAGCACTTTACCAAAGCCTGCAACTTCACCGTGGACACTTCCGGCTATCTGACCAATACCGCCGGGCAATATCTGATGGGCATGAAGGAACAGACGACCTACAAGGGCGATGTCCCCGGCACGCCCTCGCTCGGCAATCTGGTCGGCGTCCGTGTCGATCCAACCATCTACAAATCCATCCCCGGCAAGGCCAGCACCACGATCCAATATAATGCCAATTTTCCGGCCGGGATGAGCCCGCTTCCGTTGGGTGACGCAAACGCGACGAGCGCGCAAGTAACCTCTCAGGTCCAGTTCTTCGACAGCCTGGGTAATGCGCGGACCATGGAAGTCGTCATGCAGAAGATTCCGGTCTCGAAGGCGCTTGATAACTCGGCAAACGGGACCAACGCCCCCTCGCAATGGGAACTGCTCAGCGCCAAAGTCAAAGGCGTACCCGATTATAAGAACGGTACCGCCGATCTGGTGGTAGACGTATCGGACAGCAACGGCGATACCCTGATTGATTCTACGGATAAGTCCCTGTTCTTTACCTCGGCCGGCGCCTTATTCGGCCGCAGCGCCCTGACCGCCGCGCAAACGGCGGCGGCGGCGGCCGTCGGTGTTGCCGGAGCCGGTGCCGTTGGCGGCGGCTTTGCCGGTGTAACCGCTGCGACCGCCGCCTCCGTTGCCGGCTACGTCACCACCGCTGCCGCCAGCCTCACGACATCTGCGGGCGATGTCACAACCAATGCCGTCGCCGACGCCACCGCAATCCAAACCGCCGCACAAACCTATGTGGCAACGCTTGCCAACGCGGCCACCGCAGCCTCGGTCACTGCGGCGGCCACTGCCGTCGTGAACGCAGCCGCAGCGGCGGCAACCGCCGCGACGACGGCCACCAACGCTGCGACAAATGTTGCCGCCGCCCCCCCGACCGCCACGATCTCCGATGTCGTTGCCGCAGCCGACTCGCTCGGCTCGGCAAATACCACCTATCAAACCGCTTTGAAAACCTTGGCTTCCTTGACGGCAAGCGATGCCGGCACCACAGCCGCAATCGTTACCGGCATGACCAATGCCGCCCTGGCCGTCACCGACAACGACAAGGCCGTTACCGACGCGGGTGTCGCGAATGCCGCCGACAAGGCTGCCACCGCCGCCAACGCCGCCGCCGCCGCCACCAACCCTCCGGTTGCCGCGACGGTCTCGGCTGCCGCCACGACTTCCGGCAACGTCCTGCCTCAACTGCACTTCAGCATTCCGTGGAACAACTCGGTCAATGTCGGCACGGCGGCGGCACCGGTCCCGAGCACGGTCGGTTCCGCCCCGGAAACCGACCCGCAAGCTCTGGTCCTGAATTACGGCTCGCAAGCCTCCGGGGTCAACGCGGCGACCGGCAGCACGCAATATGCCGGCACGAATCTTGAAGTACGATCGGTGAATGACAACACGGGGCAGGCGCCGGGCAGCTTTCGAAAAGCCAGTATCGATACCGCCGGCAACGTGGTGTTCAGCTATTCCAACGGCCAGCAATTAAAGCCTTATCGTATTCCTCTGATTACCTTCAACAACCCGAACGATCTGGAGCGGGTCACCGGTGCGGTGTTTTCGGGCAACGATACTCTGGCCGGACCGCCGGTCGCCCACTGGTCGGGAGAAGGTGATACCGGCACCATCATTACCAACTCGGTCGAACAATCGAATGTCGATATCGCCGACGAATTGACCAAGATGATCGTGGCTCAGCGGGCTTATTCTTCTAACGGTAAGATCATCACGACCGCAGACGAAATGATCCAGGAAACTCTTGGACTGAAACGATAGTTCGGTAGCGTAGACCGGTAGCGGCGCGGGGAGCGTGTCATGGGCCTTTCGACCATCCTCAATACCACGACTTCGGCATTGCAAGCGGTTCAAACCCAAATGCAATGGCGCAGCGACAATATCTCGAGTGCCCAAAACCCGACCTACGGTCGCCGCGACGCCGTTACCAACAGCCTCGGAACCCATACCGTTGTCGCCGCTGTCTCGCGAGCGGTCGACAACAGCCTGCAAGATCAGTTTTTGACCGCGAACAGCATCTCATCCGCAAGCGCAGCGACCCAGGACTATTTCAACCGCCTGGGCGACATCATGGGCACCAGCCAGTCAACACCGTACCTTCAGCAAGCGATCGATGATTTCTCCGGAGCCTGGAAGGCTTATGAAACCGATCCATCCAGCGCAACTTCCGAGACCCAGATCATCAACACCGGGATGGCGCTGGCCAACCATATCAACGAATCCGCCCTTCAGTTCAACAAAGTGGAATCCAATATCCGCGACGAGATCGGAACCCAGATCACCTCGCTCAATTCAAAGCTTTCCGATCTCGATAAGATCAACAAGCAGCTTAATGCCGAACCTTTGGCCGATACCGTTGATCCCGGCTTGTACGACAAACGCGACTCGCTGGTACGCGATATCTCGTCGATGATCAGTGTCGTTCGTATCGGCCGGACCGATGGCAGTGTTGCGCTCTATACCAAAAACGGCACCGCGTTGATCGACCATGGCGCCACGCAATTTCAATGGAACAACACGGCGGGCGGCGTTCCGTGGATTTCCTTGGCGCCGCCGGCTTCGACCGGCACCTATCCCGGCCTGAATGCCGGTTTCCCCGGCGGTACTTTGGGTGCGGCACTCGATTTTCTTAACCCGAGCGCCAGTTCGACCAATGCCAATGTCGGCGCGTTGGCCAAAGCCCGGGCACAACTCGACGATCTGGCCACGCAGCTTGCCGGCAACGCGATGCCATCGGCCACCCTGCCCACCGCAATCACCGCCGGTTCGTCGAATGTCGCGGTCAAGTCAAGCGTCGGACTGACGGTCGGTATGTTGGTCACCGGCACCAATATTCCCGCCAATACGACGATCGCCAGCCTGAACGCCGACAACATGACGATCGGCTTGCAAACAACAAACGCCGCTACCGGAGTAACCGCACCGACCGTCTTCGCCAACAATGCCGTTGATGCGACGGTCACCTATACCTATGCCATTCAACCGAACAGCACCGTTACCCCGGGCTCGAAAACAGTTACGGTCGCTGGAATTACAAATGACCTGTCGGTCGGAATGGCGGTCAGTTGGGCCGATGTTCCGGCGGGAACGACCATTGCCACGATAGGAACACCTGATCCGGTCACGAATACGACAACTATTACGTTAAATAATGCAGTTAAAAACCCGGCAACCCAACCGACTGCAAATGTTGGAATAATTTACAGCACTCCTCGACCGAATACCTTCGGTGGCGCCTACTATAATGCCCCCTCCGACCGGACGACTGATCTTATTGGTGGAAACACCAATAGTTTGGGACAGCCGAATGAGAATTACTGGGGCCAACCCCCGGCGATTGCGACTCAGCCGCTTGCCGCCAACTATAGACCGCCGGCCAATTGGGATGCGACCCCGCTCAACAGCTTTTTCGTGATCGACAACGGCAGCCTTAATGGTTCAATCGCGCCGACACTGTCGGCATCTCAGTCTTTTGCCGTCAATGCCTCTCTGATCGACCACACCGCCACGGTCAAACGCCAGTCGGCAAGTGCCGTCATCGCCTCACTGACCGCAACCCAGCGCACCATGTCGAATGGCGGGGTCAGCACGATGAACCGGACTTATGCCGGCCTTGCCGCCAGTGTCGCCGACTACCAAACCAATTCCCAATCGGCCGCCGGCACCGACAGCACCCGGGAAACGGCGACAACCCACAATCTCGACACCCGCCTCGCCTCGGCAATCGGCGTGAACATGGATACGGAAATGGCACAGCTCACCATTCTTCAAAACGCTTATACTGCTAACGCCCGCGTTATCAACACCGTGCAGACCATGTTCGACACTTTGCTCAACATCACGAAATAAGCCCCGGCTGATCGTAGAAAGCGGGAGGGGACGGCCATGAATCCAGTTTCGACTTATTCGTTCCTGATGTCACAGCAGATGATCATGACCGACACGGCTCAATTGTCGGAAAAATTGAGCACTCAGCTTTCTACGGGGAAGAGAGCGGTTGACCTTGCCGACAACCCCGACCGCGAGCGCATTCTCGACCTGACGATGAGCAAGAACAACCGTGACAGCTATGTCAAAAGCTCGACACTGGGCGAATTGGTGACGTCCCAATACACGATTTCTTTGACCCATCTCGAGACCCTGACCAACAACGCGCTTAAAGCGGTACAGGGCTTGCGCACGACTTTTACCGGCATTCCCACCCCGTCAAACAGCACTATCCAGCAACAAATCGATGCGTTAGCGAAATTTACCCAGTTGGGCGCCTCGATCGATCAAACCATGGTCGATACTAAAATTACACTTAATGAAAAGTCCTCTTCAGGAGATGGTTACCTTTACTCCGGCCTTCGCTCGCCGACCACCTCTCCGATACCGACCTGGACTTTGCCTCCGGTATCGGACTTGACGGCATTACCCTATTTCTTGCCTGCCAATCCGACCCTGGCCGGCGATTTGCTGCCGCATCCGACCGACAAGACAACTATTCCCGGCTACAACGATCCCGCGTCTCCGGCCTCCGCCCTCACCCGCTATAATCCCGCAACTTTGGCGATTTCTCCGTCCTCTCCCGTTGCTCCCCCCGCAGTTCCGACTGTTGATGTCGACTTTTATGCCGGTCCGATTGCGACTGCGGCGGGTGTTTCGCCAAGGGTTGTCACCGGCCTGCCCGTCTACGACTCCGACTATGGAACCCACCAGAAATTTACCGATCCGGCATCGGCTGCCTTTGATGCAACCGGAGCCTCTGTAGCCCGCTTGCGCAATACTGCCTACGGTAGCCAGAAATTGACGATCGATGATAACGAAACGATCGGCATCAATATTACATCGAACGACGCCGCGTTCCAGGACATGATCAACGGCTTGCGTGCCGCTAAGACCGCTTGTGATCAGGCCGGTAATTACTCGACCACCGACCGCGACAATTTCATGGACCTTGCCTATTCATATCTCAGCAAGGGGTTAAACGGAATTCGTCTGTTAGAGCAGAAAAACACGATTGCCGACACCGCAATGAAGAATAAGGTTAAGATTCACACGGAAAGCCTGGACGTAATCAATACCCGTCTTGATCAGTTGGTCGGCGTCGATACCACCTCGGTCACCGTACAACTGGCCACCGCAAATAATCAGCTTCAAGCCTCTTACAAAGCAACTGCAACCCTGCTCGGCATGTCGCTAATGAACTATCTGAAGTAGTCTAACTGCCTGAAGTAGTCCAGCTGCCTGAAGCAGTCTAAAGGAGACCTTCAATGTCGATCATGGAAACGATTGCGGACACGACGGATATCGGGCGCCAACTGTTCGATGCACTGGAACGCGAAGCGGCCGCCCTGGCCGCGATGAAGCATCATCAGCCGCCGACCGGGTTTGCCGAAGTCAAAATCAAGCTGATCACCGCCTATAGCCACAAGATGGAAGAATTACGCGATGCCACGATCGGACCCGAGGCCAAAGAGGCGTTGTCCGAACTGAAAAAGCTGAACGAACAAGTCCTGACCGCCGCCCGCCGTAATGCCGCCGCGCTTGAAGGCGCCCTCAAGGCTAACCAACTCATGCTCGATATTGTCGTGAAGTCGGTTGAAAGCCATCGCCGCCCCGCCACCGTCGGCTATGGCCGGACCGGGGCCCGTCCCTCCGCCCGCAATTCAGGCACCGCGACCTCACTCATGATCACGCGGAATTTGTAACTTTTTGGCACGCCATTTGCTTTGTGACCGTTGAGAGATCAGCAGGGATCATCCGGTCATGGGCATTTTCGGAGCCATCGCGTCTACGGCCAACGGCTTTCGGGCGATTCCCCCCGGCGCGCTGCCGCCCGCACCGGTCGACACCGCCGCCCCATCGTTACGACCGGCGGCGGTCGAGAGCCAAAGCCCGAATACACCCGCGGTTCCGGTCGCCGCACCGTCCCCTCGACGCCCGCTTACCGGCGCACTCTCGCTGGAAGCCGGCGAAATCGGTGCGCGCCGAACCGGAGCCCTTCAACGCAACGCCGTGCTTCAGGATGTCTCGACTTTGTTTAGCCCGCCGGAGAATGATCTCGGCGCCGCTTTCAACAAGTTCGTCGAAGGCTGGGCCGCGTTTTCCGGTAATCCCGATAATCCTGAAACTGGTCGAAATTTAATCAAGCACGGGGAAGCCTTGGCCGGCGCCATCCGAACCCTTTCTGCCGGGACCGAGGAAATTTCGACCCGGTTGTCGGCATCAACTGCCGCCGGAGTTGATGAACTGAACCGCACCCTGGTCGATATTCATCTGGAAAACCGGGCAATCGTGTCCCGAGTCGCGCTCGATCGGGACACCGGAGATTTGGAAGCCAAGCGCGACGGGCTGGTTTCACGAGTGGTCGAATTGACCGGAGCAAATCTGTTCCCGCGTGAAAATAAGGGAGCCTCGCTGGTTACCCCCGGCGGGCAGGTGTTGCTTGACGAGCACCCGACCCGCTTCACCGCTCCGGGACAACCGCCCGATCCCGCGTCCCCCGGTGCGGTGCCGGCCGAAGGGGCTATTACCGGCGGCAGGCTCGGCGCCCTGCTCGCGATGTCCACCGATGGATCGCGCAGCACGCCGCCCCGTAAAGCCGCCGCTGACCCGGGCAGCGAAATCGTGCGCAAGCTGCGCTCTCAACTTGATGCGGCGACCAACACCCTGCTCGGCCGGTCACGCATCAACCAACCGGCCAGTTTCGCCGACGCTTATGACAGCGTTGTCCCGAAAAGTGCCGACGCCCTCGGCAGCGGGTTTTTCCTGGGCGACAATCGGTTGACCGTCGCGGTCAATCCCGCTTTGCTGAATGGAAGCCGAACCCTCAAAGACAACGCCGCACCGAACGTCCTGTCCAGCCTGACCGCAACCAACCGGCAATTCATCACCGATGGTTTCACGATTTCCGGTTTCGGCTATAGCGGCTTGCTCAAAGCGGTCACCGCGCAATGGACCGGCGTTGCCGACAACGCCAATGTCGAAGCCCAGGTCGCCGTGGCTGCCGATTCCCTGATGACGCGCCGACGCGAACGCCCGGGGCCGGTCGACCTGCCCGGAGAAGTCACCCGGCTTCAACAGTTGCAAACCGCGCTCGGCTCGACCGGACGTATCGGCCACTCATTGGGCGAATTTCTGGGGGCTATCGGCGGCACGGCAGCATAGAGACTTCACCAACCGGAATGACCGGCAAAAAACCGTCGAAGACCGCGCCTCCGGACAAGGCCATGACCAAACGCTGATGCAGCGGCACATCACGTTCAGTCCGGCTCAAGCCGAAGTTATAAAGCACGGCCAATGCGGCATGCGCTGCGGGCGTTGTATCAAGACTTGCCCGCTCCAACCAACCGGCCGCTTCGGCTCCGTCCCGTTCAACCCCGCGACCGAAGCAATAACAGGTGCCCAACCGCAGGCAGGCATCGGTCAAACCTTGATCCGCCGCCCGGCGGTACCAAACCGCCGCATGCGCCTCGTCACGAGCAACCCCGATCCCGTTCGCCATCATATCGCCAAGATGCAATTGAGCGCGTGCATGCCCTTGCTCGGCCGCCTGGATCATCAACTCGGCGGCAAGCGCCTCGTCCCGTCCGATCCCGATGCCGGTGCCGGCCAGAATGCCGCGGGCATAAAGCGCATCGATCTGCCCCAGCGCCGCCGCCCGTTCAAACCGGGCGTAAGCCGCGGCCTCATCCCCGGGCACACCCAAACCATACAAGCTGAAAACGCCGAGCGAATACAGCGCCGCGGCCATCTCCCGATCAGCCGCTCGCGTTATCAGAGTGAACGCCGCATCGACGTCTTCGTCATTTTCAGCGGCGGCCAATTCGGCAAGACCGAGTTGATAATAGGCGGCGGCATGGTCTCCCTCCGCCGCACGCCGCAACCATGCCTCGGAGCGGTCACGGTCGTACGCCACCCCTTTGCCCGACGCATAACACGCAGCCAGGTCGAATTGTGCTTCGGCGTGGCCCTGTTCTGCGGCCCGGTGCAGCCATTCCAATGACCGGGCATCATCGCATGCAACGCCGTTGCCCTGAGCATAAAGAACGCCGAGCTTGTGTTGAGCATCGGAATGACCGCGGTCGGCGGCCCGATGAAGCCATTCGGCGGCCCGAACATCGTCCTGATCGACCCCCATGCCGAAATAATAGATAATCCCGACACTATATTCCGCGTCGATAAAGCCCTGCTCCGCCGACAGCATCAACCATTTCGCGGCTTCGGCTTCATCCCGGCAGTCGGCCACGCCACAGCCGTAGAAAACACCGAGCATGTATTGAGCCTCGGGATGCCCCGCCTCGGCGGCACGCCGGAACCACTCATGAGCCGAGCGCTCGTCGGCATCGACACCGTTTCCGGCAATGAACATCTTGCCCAGGCGAACTTGAGCCTCGACATGATTTTGTTCCGCAGCCCGGATGATCCACTGAATTCCGGCTGCGGGATCGCCCTCGCCCCCGGCCGCTCGATCATTGGCCAGCACACACCCGAGCCGGTACTGAGCCTCGGGATAGCCCTTGCCGGCCGCAAGTCCGAACAACATCGCCGCCTCACCGACCGCGGGCGCAACGCCGACGCCCAGCAAATGGATCAGCCCCAACACCGTCAGACCAAGTGCCGAACCACTATCGGCGGCCTGCTGAACCCAGCTCAATTCTTCAAAAGCACCGGCGGGAATTTCAAACCGAACAATGATGGTTCCGATCGAGATTTCATCTTTGTGACAGAGGACATGCTCTTCGACCGGTACACCGTTGACCTTGGCACCGTTGCGGCTTTTCAAATCGATCAGGCGCCAGTTCATGCCATCATAGGCGACCAGAACATGCTGACGCGAAACGCTTGGCGCCGGGATAATAACATCACAATCGGACCCGCGACCGACGCTGAAGGTGCTGCGAACCCCGCCCAACAACTCCACATGCCCGCGCAACGGAAAACACAGACGCGCCACCGGAACCGGCAGCCGCCCCGGCTCCGCGCCCGCTCCGCCCCGGTCGTCGGCAGGTGCTTGCGGTTCTTCCGCCGACACCATCACCGTTTCGTTGTCCTCATGCTCCAAGACCCGACCCGTCATGCGGCTGCCTCTTGCACTCACGAATTGATGGAGATCGATCCGATCGCCACGTTATCACCGACGCCGCCTCCGACGCCTCCGGTTGCCGCGGCACCGGCTGAGCCGCCCGCTGCCGTCGCCCGACTGCCGCCAAAACCGAGGGCATCGCCTCCGCTCTTACCCGAGGCCCCGGTGTTACCCCAACTGCGGAATGTACTCAAGCCGCCGGAGAAACCGCCGCCACCGCCCCAGCCGCCCCCTTCCCAACCGCCACCGCCACCGCCACCGCCACCGCCGCCGCCGCCGCCGCCGGTTGAAGTACCCCGGCTCGGCAATTGCTGCGAACGCTCGCGGAATGATAAGGAAGCGACCGAATAATTCAAGTCACGCCGCCCCCCGGCCCCGCCACCGGTTCCGGTCCCCGACCCGCTCCCGCCACCGCCACCGCTGCCACTGCCACTGCCGGTTCCCGAACTTGACCCGGTTTTCATGAATTCGGTCCGTTCGACCGTGCCGATCCTTGTCGTACCGATTTTTGTAGTGACCGTGGTTCCACTCGCGATCGACCGTGAGTCTTGCAGCGCCGGGCCATTCTGAGTTCTTCGAAACTTTGCCGCAATATCGGGGGGAAGATGCTCCCCGCCGATTATCGGGACGCTGACGGAGCGCGCAACAGCGGTAGCATTCGGCGCGGCCATCGACCCGGAATCCGGTTTATGTTCCTCCGGCTTATGTTCTCCCGACTTATTCGTGCCCGGTTTATCCCGGCTGTGATCCTTTCCATTTTGTTCAGGCCCGGTTTTTACCGGCGGCTTGACGAGCGGCGACATCTTCGGCGGCGGATCAACGGGCGGCGACCAATACTCGGTTCGCTCCTGAACGACCGATGGAGCCGCATTCCCCGACGATACGACCGCCGGGTGCATATCATCCTCTGCGGCGTCGGCAATCACAGCCTCGGCAACAGACTCCAAATCAGAAGACGAGGTCCGCTCGGAGAACGCCCCCGCTTGCCGCCCCGCCCCGTAATCTTCGGGCAAATCACCGGCCGTGGCCCGGGCGAACGGTATCAGCGGCAGAAACGGCAGCAGTCGACGCCCCGGCAACGGCAAAGTCAGCGAGACAACCCCGGACATCCGCCCCCCACCCGCGCCGGGCCAGCCCAGCAAGCCCTGGACGCTGCACAGCATATAGGCATCTTCGGGCGACAGGCCGAACTGATGAACTAAAAAATCGATCATTGCCTGTACCGCGTCACGGGCGGCAATCACCGGATCGCGATTGCAACCGGTTGTCGCATGGTATTTGGCGGCTTTGGGAGGCAAGCGGCTATGGGTCGGAACTTGATATTCCGGCATGACTAAGCGCCGATCACTCAGCCCGAACCGTAAAACCAAATGCAGCGGCGATTCGACCCCGGTGCCGCTTACCCGGGCATCGCCCTGAATCGCGTGCCCGTCGCCAAGCGAAAACAACGCACCGTGAACCGCAATCGGCAGATGCAGCGTGGTGCCCTCGACCAATTGACACAGACCGGGTAACGCGCCGCCGGGTTGAAGAGCCTCAACCGGATATTGTCCGGGCCGGGCGGGTGCAACCCCCATGATCCCGGCGAAAGGCCGCGTCGGAATCTCCCGGATTCCGGCAAAATGAACCATGCCGGCGCTAATCCGACTGATCCGCAGCGCCGGTTCAGGAAAGCGGTCGGCCAGCAGACCCCGACCGGGCCGCAGCGCCGACCAACCCCAGTCTCCCGCAAGCGCCTCACGCACTTCGACCGTCAACGTCTGACCGGGTTGCGCACCGGCCACCCGAACCGGCCCGACCAGCGGCACCGCAAGCTTCGGATCAAGCTTTTTCAGATCATCAAGCGTCGAGCCTCGCGTTATCCGGCCGCCGGAAGACTCAGGCACCGTCACCATCACCTCATCGCCGGGCCGCACCGACAGCACCGGCAGCGCGCTATTGTCCCACAGCGAATGGCCGGGCACATAACGGCCGACACCATCCAGCCGGTGACGGATCGGTGCCGGGTCGGCCGGCTTACGCGGCACGGCGGCAGGTTTGCCGATCACCGAGTCCGGCGGCAAGGGCAGACGCAAAGACACCGCCTGCCCCGCCGCTCCGGTCACCGAAGCGACACGCAATTCGCCCTGAACCCCGATCAGCATGTAGGCGGCTTCAGCGGAAATCCCGTGAGCGGCGGTCAGCAGATCGATCATGCGCAGCACCGCACTGCACGTCGCCCGCCGCAAGTCGGGCTCGACCCCGACCACCGCATGGTATTGCATTTCGGGCGGCAACGGCCAAGCCGGCGGCTGAAACACCATTTCGGGAGCAGTCACCGGACGGGAACTCAGGGCAAAGCGCAAGGTCAGGCGCAATGCGGTTTCAACCCCGGTGCCGCACACCAGCCCGACCCCGAGCGCCGCCATGCCCTCGCCGACCGAAAACAACGCGCCTTCGACCTCTATCGGCAAGAACAATGAACTGTCCCGAGTCATCTGGCTCAGCCCGAGCCGACCGCCGCCCCGCCGAACCGTGAAAGCCGGATAGCGCCCCTTGGCCACCGGAGCTACCCCCGAAACACCGACGCTCGGCCGCAAGGGCAGTGAGCGCAGATTCATGAAATCGATCAGCCCGTCGTTGATGCGACTAAGCGCCAATGTCGGCGTCCGGAATTGATCCGCCAGCAAACCGACGCCTGGAACAATCGCGGTCCAGCCGACTTTCGCGGTCTGAATATCACGAATCGTGGCAACCAGGGTCTGCCCAGGTTTCGCGCCCTTGATCCGCAACGGCCCGCTCATCGGAACCAAAGCGTTGCGGGTCAGGCGCCCGAGATCACCGACCGTGATCTTAGAGGGATCATGGTTGCCGAGAGCATCCGAAACCATGATTTCAACATCGGTGCCGACCTCGACTTCCGCCACGGGCTCGACCGAGGAATCCCACCGCGTGTAGCGTTGCGAGCTGTCAAGTGTCAGCCGTTGATCACCGCCGGCCGACCGGCCAGGAGCCTCAGCCATGTTATCCTGCTCCGGTCGCAAGCGGCCCGTCACGCGCCGATTCCCTCACTCCTGATCATACGATAGCAAATCAGCCACGAGAACGGAAGATGCTCAACGAGTTGTCGGCGCTTCCGCCGCCGCGAGCTGTCGTCGCTCCCACCACCGCTCCGCGCCTCATCGATCGCATCCATGCTTTCCATTTGACGAGGGCGTCCTTGGAAGTCGTTGAAGTTATTGCACTGCAATATTAAGGGGAAGCTCTTGATCGACGTTGCCCGCGGCGGATGATCCGAGTATTAAGACATTAGGAGCTTGCCGGTGCAGCGCTCGCGGAAACGACGGTTTTCGGCGGCGTCGGCGGCGGCTCGAATTATCCGCACCCACTTCTATCAAACGACTCTATCAAACGACACCTCCATTCACATCTGGGAGAAAACTCCATGGCACGTCTGGCATTGGTTACTGGTGGCGCCCGCGGTCTCGGCGCGGCAATTTCGCTCGCACTGAAGGACGCCGGCTACAATGTCGTCGCCAATGACGTTAACGAAGCAACCGCCAAGGAATTTACCGAGAAGTCAGGTATCCCGGTCTACATCTTTGACGTGAGCAGCTTCGAGTCCACCAAGGACGGCATTGCCAAGATCGTTGCCGATCACGGCCCGATCGATATTCTGGTCAACAATGCCGGCATCACCCGTGACGCCCCGCTCCACAAGATGACTCCGGAAAATTGGGGCGCGGTGATCAACGTCAACCTGACCTCGATGTTCAACACCACCCGCAACCTGATCGAGAGCATGCGCGCCCGCAGCTTCGGCCGCATCATCAACATCAGTTCAGTCAACGGCCAGATCGGCCAATTCGGCCAGACCAACTATTCGGCGGCCAAGGCCGGCGTGATCGGCTTCACCAAGGCGGTTGCGCACGAGGGTGCGGCCAAGGGCATCACCTCGAACGCCATCTGCCCAGGCTATATCAACACCGAGATGGTCGCCAAGATCGCCCCGGACGTCCTCAAGACCATCGTTGCCAAAGTTCCGACCGGCCGCCTGGGCGAGCCCTCGGAAATCGCGCGCACCGTGGTGTTCCTGGCCGCCGACGAAGCCGGCTACATCAATGGCGCGACCATGTCGGTCAACGGCGCTCTGGCGATGTGCGGCTAAGCTTATAAAAAGCGTTTAGCCGGTTTTCTGCGCTTTCGGTCGCGTCGCGCTCGCCTTGCTTTCCTCCGGTTGATCCGGAGGAAGCCGGGCGGGGCGGCGTGTTTATCACGACCGGATTTTTATACGACCGGATTTATAAATGTCCACCGGGGGTTCGACGCCGCAGCAGCTCCGGCAGCCGGCAGCGAAGATGAAGTCCGAGTTCGGTTGGCTGACCGCGGTCACCGTGGCATCCTTGGCTGTTCTCGGCTTATTTTTGTCCGCAATGCAATTTCACCGCGAGCGGGTGAATTCGCTTGAGATACTGGAGTCGGCAACCCTTGAACGGGTGGTGGCGCTTAACGCACTGCTCACGGTTACAACCCGGCCGGTTACCGCGTTGCGAGAAGCTGCGGAAGCCACCGGCCCGGCCTCACCCCTGAAATCCGATGGAACGCCGGCCGATGGAGAGTTGGCGCGCCTGCTGCCCGGGCTTCAGCGTGCAAACCCCAGGCTGACCGCGCTGGCCTTTCATGCGCCGGAGGCCCCCGAGTCCCGCCCCGAGTCCCGCCCCGAGTCCCGCGCAGATCCCGCATTCGGCTGGTCACCGGTATTCCTGGAGGAAGCCAGCCAAACCGCCCGAGCCGGATATACCGAGCCGGCCTATCGCGAAGGCCGTCTCGTTGGTGTTGCCGCCGCCGTCGTTACCCTTGATTTTTTGCACCGCATTATTGAAATGCCGGATTTCGGCGGGCAAAGGATGGTGCTGGTTGACCGCTCGCGCCATGTGCTGGCCGATTCGCGCCTCCGCTCCTCTTCCGGCAAGGACGCAACCCTTGCGCTGGGCGAAGTGCTGCCGGCCAGCCTGGTTCCCGACAGCGCCTTGACCGCAACCGGATCAACGGCACCGATTCAGCTTTCCATTCACGGCTATTCCGTGCTGGTCGCACCGTTAAGCGCCGCACCCTGGATACTGGTGTGTCTGGTTCCCGAAGGCGCGCTGTTCCTGCATGTCCTGCCCTGGTTCACCATCGGACTTGTTCTGATCGGTGGCTTGTTCCTGGTGCTCACCGCCGGCCATCTCTATGTTTCCCGACGCTTTATCAAACCCGTGCTGACCCTGGTCCGGGTGATCAATGCCGAGATCAACGAAGAGATTCTGCCGCCGCTGCATGTGCCGCGGCAATGGCAGCCATTGTTCAAATGCGTCATCACCGCCTTTAGCGTCAGCCGGGTCCGACTCGCCGAAGCCCGCCGGGAAAAGACCGAAGCGGACAGTTAATCCCCCGGTTTAATCCCCCGGTTTTTTCTCACGCCGGCGTTTCACCAAAACATACAGCGCACCATCGCCGCCGTCGAAAGGCTGCGCCCGGTGCACGGCAACGATCAGGCGCCGCAACCCCGGTTCAGACAACCAGCGCGGCACCGACTGGCGCAGCACCCCGCCGCCCTGACTGACCGGCCCCTTGCCGGTAATCACCAGCACACAGCGCCGCCCGACCCGATAGGACGCTTCAAGAAAATGGAGCAGCGTGTCATGGGCGACCGATTGCGTCAGCCCGTGCAGATCGATCCGCGCCTCGACGACAAGCCGGCCACGCCGTAACCGCTCGTCGGTGCGTCGATCAATGCCGGCACAATGCCCGACCTCGAGCGGCGGCAGCGTCGTCCGCGCCAATCCGCGAGGAGGCGCAACCACAATCGGCAACGGTAACGGTGATGGTGGCGGTGACGGTGATGGTGGCGCGGGCTGCACCGGAACAGGAGACGCAGTAACAGGCCCGACACATACGGGAACAGAGGGCGTCACCACCGGCTGCGGGTGCAGCGGAACCGCATCGCGCATGGCCAAGCGCCACAGGGATAGTTCGTCCGGACTCGGTAAGCGCTCGCGGCGCCGGTTCACGGGTCGCGGCTCATACCGGCTGTCCCCAGCGCCGCCAGATAAGCGGACCAGCGGGCTTCACGCCGTTCGCCCAATTCATGGAGCAAACTCCAGGAATACAGGCCGCTATCGTGCCCGTCATCGAAGACCAGCCGCACGGCATAGTTACCGACCGGTTCAACCGCGGTAATACCGACCGCGCGCTTTCCGGACACCAGGGTCTTTTGCCCCGGACCATGGCCCTGAACTTCGGCGGACGGGCTTTCGACCCGCAACAGCTCGGCCGGCAAGGCAAAGCGCGCGCCATCCTCAAAGGCAATTTCGAGCACACGCTCAGCGCGCTTCAGGCACAGCTCGGTCGGCCAGTGCCGCGAGCCCGCCGGGTCACTGACGCAACGCTCTTCAAATGCCGGCATCAGTCGCCTCCGCTCCCCGCCGCCGCTCCGTCGAGCGAACGCGCCTCATCCACCAGCATGATCGGAATCCCGTCGCGAATCGGAAAGGCAAGCCGCGCCTTGTCGCTGATCAACTCTCCGGCCGCGGCATCGTAGCGCAACGGCCCCTTGGTCAGCGGACACACCAGTATTTCCAGCAATTTGGGAGAAACCTTTCCCGCCATCGCTTTTGCATCCTCACTCATCGAGCGCTCCTTTCCGACACATCACCTGAACCACTGTCCATTTCAATACCGCTTTTTTGACAGACATCCGCAAAATCAGCCGGATTAAATGTCACAAAATAGTCAATTTTAACATTCCTGTCTTGAATCATCAGCCGAATGGCACAATCGACCATGCTCATTGGCCGCCCCTTCTCTAATGACCAATACAACGAATCATCAAATGCCTGCTGACGATATTTTTGATCATCTAAAAAATTAACTCCGGGCCTCTTCAAATACCGATTGAATCCTCTCAGTGCTTTTTCATTGCGCACAAACCGCGTGCCCAAAGTCTCGTAAAGAATGGGCCAAGGCAAAATAATTTGGAACGTTTCCAGCCGTCGAACAACGTCAACCGCCTTAGCTGCATAGCTATCTCGTCCGTCGAACGCGGCGTACCAAAACCCGGTGTCTGCAAGTACGTAGGGCACGATAGCTACTCGTCGGAATCCAATTCATCACCTTCTCCGCTACATCCCGCCCACGGAGCCGCCTTACGCCTGCCGAATATAAAGGAACCTATAGGTTTCTTCTTCTGAAAATCCTGATACACAATATAAATTTTTGATTTCTTATTAATCTCCACCGTCAATTGTAAATCGCTCTTGAGGGTTTTTGCCACGTCACCTGTACACTGATAGTCAGGAAGGTAAGCCATACTGTCGCCGCATTCCCTGGCGTGGTGCCGATCCAACCATGCGTAAATGCCTTCGTAATCGCCACCGATCCCAAGATCGTAGGAGATCCAGACAACATTCTTCATAACCACCTCCACCTCGCCGCCGCGGTCGATACCCTACCCGTCTTCGCGTCGCCTGACCAGCAGGGTATTGCCCAGAATATCGACGACGACCAACCGTTCTCCGGCCGCGGTGTCTTCTCCGGTACATTTCCAGAGCGTCCCGTTGGCCTCGACCGTACCGCGACCGTCGATGATCGGCTCCCTGACCACGGCAACCTGACCGATAATCTTGTCTCGAAACCGATTGCCGAGCGGAGTGACCAAGCTGATCCGCTTGTCGCCCCAGAAAATGCGGTTTCCAAAATAAAAGAACCCGCAAACGATAAAAGCGGCCAGCGCTAAAAAATGCGCCGCCGCCATGTTCTTGTAAATAAACCCGACATTCGACAGCACGCCAAAAACAAAGCAGGCCGTAGCCAGCCCGAGCGCAATGAAGCCCTCGACAAAACATTCAAGAATGCCGAACACCAGTGCTCCGGTGAACCAGTACCACATCACATCATTGTCAAACATTGATAACCGGCTTTACTTTAGTGGCAAGCGACCCGATCGCCGACCCGATGATGCCCGACCGCCATCTCGATCAGCGAGGTCAGCAAAACCGCTCGCTCAGGCAGCGTCGGCGCCTCCAACAGAGCCTGCTTTTCGCTGGGCTGAAACGGACAAATCATGGCCAATGAGGTGACCAGTCGCTCATCGGGTGCGCCTTCGATGCTGTCCCAATTCGCGGAAATATCATGAGTCTCAAGGAAGCAGGGCAGCATCCCGAGCAAACGGCCACGATCGAACCCACCGCAGACCCCGTCGCAAAGGTCACCGGCAAAACCGTCCCAGACCGGTTCGACCCGGCGATAGCCGCGAACGGACTCCAATTCATGCTCGAACCGGAACCGGCTTACCCCGGTCAGCATGACCAGATAGCGGCCGTTCTCCATATCGCGAAAGCCGGTGACCCGGCCGGCACAGCCGATGCGGTAAACCGGAACCACCGTTTCCCGATTGCCCGGATCAAGCGGTTGGACCATGCCGACCATGCGACTATCCGCCATGGCATCCTCGAACATCGCGACGTAGCGAGGCTCGAAGATATGGAGGGGAAGCCGCCCTCGCGGCAGAAGCAAAGCTCCCGCCAGCGGAAAAATCGGCAGAACTTTCGGCAAAACGCCGGACGAGTTGTCGGTTAAGATGTCGATCATGCCATATACATGGAGCCGTCACGAAAAGAGTATAGAGGACAATCGACGCCGCGACGATATCGTCAACGGGTCGGTCGGTCCCAGAACGTCGAAGAACTTGACCAGTTGCTTGCGCGCCTGCTCTTCGTTCCATGCCCGATTGCGACGAATAATTTCCAACAGCTCGTCGATTGCAGCTTCGCGCTGCCCATCGGCAAAGCAGGCGAGTGCCAGATCAAAGCGCGCCTGACAGTCGGCACCATCGGCGGCGACCTTAGCCCGCAACTCTTTCAGCGGACCGACGGCACGTCCCTGATCGGCCACCTCAAGCGCGGTCCGGGCCGCCACGATTTCCTTGTCGGTCGCAAATTCGGCCGGGACCGAATCGACCATTTTGCGTGCCCGCGTCAAGTCGCCGATAGCGATCAGGCAGCGAATCAAACCGGCATAAGCAACCGCATTCCCGGCCTCATGGGCCAGAATTTCGGAATAGATTTCGGCAGCGGTTGCCGCTTCGCCAGCCTCCAACAGCTGTTTAGCCTCGGCCAATGCCTCCGCGATACCATCCCCGGCCGGCACGCCGCCGCCAAGCTTCAACACGCGATCGACAAAGACCTTAACCTGCGACTCAGGCAATGCGCCCGTGAAACCATCGACCGGCCGCCCCTGAAAAAAAGCGTAAACCGCCGGAATCGACTGCACCTGCAATTGACCGGCGATGGCTTGGTGGCGATCGACATCGATCTTAACCAGCCGGACCGCGCCCTTGGCCGCCAGCACCAGCTTTTCCAATATTGCGCTAAGCTGCTTGCACGGCCCGCTCCTGGCCGACCAGAAGTCGACGATAACCGGCACCGCACGCGACACTTCCATCACGTCGGTCATGAAGGTGCGGTCGGATCCCTCCTTCACGAGGCCATCGCCACCACCGACTCCGGGAGCGGCCCCGGCGGGTTTGGTGCTCGGTCCTTTACCACCGAGAGCAGAAAACAATCCCTTCATGTCTTAATATCCTCGTCGGGTCGTCTTACCAATGAGTCTTACCAATGATCATCAAGCGCCATCAGCCCGGAGTCCGATCACACTCGGAACATGGCCGCAAGCTTTGATGAAGTTTAGCAGATCGCCGGGAGAAAGCGCGGTCGTCCGATCATTCTCCAGCGGATGGTAGTTAACTAAATCGCACGCCATCATCACCGCGTCCAGCACGACCGTAACCCGGCCCTCGGTATCATTGACCAGCGCGAACGGGGTCACCGAGCCCGGCCGCACCCCCAGCACACGCCACAAAACCTCGGCACCGGCAAAGGACAGACGACCGCTGCCGAGACGAAGATGCAAGGTTTTCAGATCGACGGACGTGTCCTCACCGGCAACAACCAGCCACAACCCGCCCTTTTTATCCTTCAACAAAAGCGTCTTGCAATGACAGCCGGGCAAGTCGCCCCGCATCGCCTTGCTTTCCTCCACCGTATGCACCGGCGGGTGGCGGACGGTAACCGCTTTGATGCCGAGTTGCAACAACCGGTCGAGCAGCGCCTCGGGAGAGGTCGGCAGCTCCGGCTTGTCGCCCGGGGACTGTTCCGTCGTCGTCATCAGCATGATAGCCTTAATACAGCCTTCGTCTCCCGCTCGCAAGCATCGGCCGGGAATCCGACGCCATAGCGGAAGAGATTGGCTGAAGCGCTGCGGGTGCATTATGGTGTGCGCATTCGAATTATGGCTGAAGTCGTACAAGACCGAAGTCGAGCAGGGAGAAATCGTTCATGAGCGCCAACGCGCCCCCGATCATCGCCAGCGTTGAGGAACTCTTGGTTCAAGCCAGAGACATCGAAGCCGAAGCCATGGAACGCTACGAGGAATTGGCCGACCAGATGGAGGCCCATAACAATCCGCGCGTCGCCAAACTGTTCCGCGCGATGGCACAGATCGAACAGCAGCAGGTTGATCGGATGAATGTCCGCGCCGAAGGGCTGAACTTGCCGCAAAAAAATGTCACCGACTTCGAGTGGCCCGATTTGGAGGCGCCGGAAAGCGTGCCGATCGGTGAAGGCAGCTATGACATGACCGAGCACGAAGCGCTGGATTTGGCGTTGAAATGCGAGGAACGGGCCTGGGCGTTTTTCGCCGGTGTCGCCGCCGCCTCGCCCGATCGTACGGTCCGGACCATGGCCACCGAGATGGCCGATGAAGAACGTCAACACATGGTCTGGATTCACAATTGGATCGACCGTCTGCCCCCGCGCAAGGCGCCGCCGCTCGATCTCGACGACCCGGTCGACCAGGAGTAATCAGGGCAGGAGTAATCAGGGCAGGAGTAATCAGGGCAGGAGTAATCAGGGGCTGTAGTTCAGCTCAACCACAACCGGAACGTGATCCGACGCCTTGTCAAGTCCACGCGGCCGACTATCGATGGTGCATGCCACCAAACGGTCGGCTGCAACCGGGGACAACAGGAAGTGGTCGATCCGAAGCCCCTGATTACGCGGCCAGCACCCGGCCTGATAGTCCCAGAAACTATAGGCCGGCGCCTGCCCCGCCCGGTGCGGATGTAACGCCCGGTACGCCTCGGTCAAGCCGAGATTGACCAGCGCGCGCCAAGCAAGCCGGGTTTCCAACCGGAACAGTGCGTCCTCGCGCCAATCGTCGGGGGAATAAACATCCTCGGGCTCGGGAATAACGTTATAGTCTCCGCCCAGCACGAACGGCCGTTCCGTCGCCAGCAGCGCCGCGGCCCGGGCACGCAACCGAGCAAGCCAACGCAGCTTGTACGGGTATTTGTCGGTGTCCACCGGATTGCCGTTCGGCAGATACAGCGAGGCAACCCGAATCCCGCCGACCGTCGCCTCGAGATAGCGCGCCTGTGCGTCACTCTCCTCGCCCGGCAATCCTTCGAGAATATCCGAGATTTCAAGCGGCCGACGCGCCAACAGCGCCACACCGTTATAAGCCTTTTGCCCGAGCACGGCCGCTTCGTAACCGAGCGCCTCGAACGACTCGCGCGGGAAGACCGCGGTCTCACATTTCAGTTCTTGGAACAGCAGCACATCCGGCCGATTCGCTTCGACCCAGCCGGTCACCACCGGCAGCCGCGCTCTGATCGAATTGACGTTCCACGTCGCAATTTTCATTGTCATGTCAATCGAGTAGGAAGCTTTATTCCACCGCCGCGACGGGAGGCTTCGGCGGTTTGGGTGGCTTCGGCGGTTGGGTCGCGACCGTAACCTTATTCATGAATTTATCGGGATGCCCCGCGGCCAATAACGGAAACGCCTCGGCACAAGCGCCAAGCAGCGGTTCCAGCCACAGCCTGTCTTCTTTAGCAAAGTCACGCAAGACATAGCCGTGAACCAGAGACTTATCGCCGGGATGACCGATACCAAGCCGCACCCGCCAATAATCCGCCCCCAAATGAGCATCGAGTGAGCGCAGCCCGTTATGTCCGCCGGCACCGCCACCCCGCTTAATCCGCATGCGACCGGGCGCAATATCCAGTTCGTCGTGAAAGACCACCACCTGCTCGGGCGGAATCTTATAAAAGCTTGCCGCTTCCCCGACCGCTTGACCGGACAAATTCATGTAAGTCTGAGGTTCGATTGCCAGAATCTTTTCAACCCCGCCACCCGGTAAATCAACCGAGCCTTCGGCAACCTTGGCTTGAAAGCGCTTGCGCCACGGGGAAAAGCCATGGCGGCGGACGATTTCGTCCACCGCCATGAAGCCGACATTGTGTCGGTGACCGGCATAATCCGAGCCGGGATTACCAAGGCCGACCAACAGCAACATAAATCGTCCGACAGGCTAGTGCGATGACCGGATCACAGGTTCCCATGCGATCCGGTCTCAATCGCACTGGAATTCAATATTTAGTGGTCCGATTCAGATGACGGACGGGAACCATCCGTCATCATCGGAACACTAGGCTTTAGCCGCTTCAGCCGAGGCGGCCGCTTCGGTATCCATCTTCAAGCCTGACGGAATGGCAATCGTTGCCACCGTAAAATCATGCTCGGAAATGGTGGTGGTCACGCCGGCCGGCAACTTGACCGAATGGAAATGAACCGTCCCGCCGAGTTCAACCCCCTCCAGATCAACAACAATGTGCTCCGGAATGACGTCGGCCGCGCACTGAACCTCGATAGCATGACGCACGACATTGAGTGTACCGCCGCGCTTCAGGCCCGGACACTTGTCCTGGTTGATAAAGCTGACGGGCACATGGACCGTGATCTTGGTATCGGAGCCGACGCGCAGGAAATCAACATGCAGAGGGGCATCGCTGACCGGATCGAACTGCACATCGCGCGGCAGCACGAGGTGACTGGCACCCTCGACGGTCACATTGAACAAGTGGGTGAAAAATCCTGGCTTCTTCAACAGCTTAACAAAGGTGTTGCGATCCAGGGAAATCATCAGCGGCGACTGTTTGTTGCCGTAAATAACGGCAGGGATGCGGTCGGCGCGGCGGGTCTGGCGGGCGGTCCCCTTGCCGGCCCGCAGACGCACCTCGGCGGCCAGCGTAGCAGTTGTCGTCATCGTCCTCTCCTCAACAACGGGGGGCAACATTGCCCGCCCAGGGTGGGGCGCGGCCTCCAGGGGTGCCGCCGCCACAACCGACGCCTTTCTACCAAGCGACGGCTATCTCCATAATTCTCGGTAACCCGATCACACGAACAGGCTGGAAACCGAACGTTCCTCGCTAATTCTCATGATCGCCTCGGCAATCAGGGGCGCAATGGTAAGCTGTCGCACATTGCGCGCGACTCGCATGGCCTGAGTGGCCGGAATGCTGTCGGTGGTCACCAGCATATCGATCGGCGAGGCCCCGATCAGCGCGACCGCGCCACCGGAAAGCACGCCGTGAGTGGTATAGGCGCTGACGGAAATCGCCCCGGCTTTTTTAAGCGCCCGCGCGGCGTTGCACAAGGTCCCGCCGCTGTCCACGATATCGTCGATCAGGATGCAGATCCGGTCCGTGACATTGCCGATGATATGCATGACTTCCGATTCGCCGGCACGCTCACGTCGCTTATCGATAATCGCCAACTCCGCACCGAGTCGACTCGCCAATTTGCGCGCACGCACCACACCGCCGACATCGGGGGAAACAATAACGACTTCCGCCCCGGCGGTTGCGATCGTCTCGCGAATATCTTTTTCAAACACCGGCCCGGCCATCAGATTGTCGAGCGGAATGTCGAAGAAGCCTTGAATCTGACCGGCATGCAAATCGAGGGTCAAAACCCGATCGGCACCGGCCACCGTGATCAGATTGGCCACCAGCTTGGCCGAGATCGGGGTCCGCGGCCCGGCCTTACGATCCTGACGCGCATAGCCGTAATAGGGAATCACCGCCGTAATTCGCCGGGCCGAAGCGCGCCGCAACGCGTCCATGATCACCAACAATTCCATCACATGGTCATTGGCCGGATAGCTGGTCGACTGAATGACGAAACAGTCTTCGCCCCGGACATTTTCCAGGATTTCGACGAAGACTTCCATATCGGCAAAACGCCGGATATTCGATTTGGTCAGGGGCGCCGCCAGACTGGCCGAGATTGCTTCAGCCAGCGGTCGGTTGCTATTGCCCGCAATGATCTTCATGCCCCTTGACTCTCCCACCCGCAGAACCGGCCGGGACCATATCAGGGCGTCATCGAACTGTA
Source organism: Rhodospirillaceae bacterium (assembly GCA_037147415.1). Lineage (GTDB taxonomy): Bacteria > Pseudomonadota > Alphaproteobacteria > Azospirillales > Azospirillaceae > BOG-933. Next base: position 29,814 of record JBAWVF010000018.1, read on the forward strand.
AACGTTCCGGTTGCCGGGGTGGCCCCTTGTCAAGCATCCCCGGCCATGACGTTCTTCGACAAACTTCCCCGATCCCCTCAATGCAAGAACTGGCCGGGGGCCGGGCTGAGAAAGCCATCATCGCATTCTTCGGGATCATACATGGCTTCACCGTAATCGGCCGGCAACCGGGCATGCAAGCGCTCGATACCGCTGACGATCGCACGTAACAGAGTGCGGATTTCTGCGGCTTCGCCTTCCAGTCCGTTCAAGCGCTGGTCGAGGGCGGCAAACCGGGCAACCACGAGTTCGGTAAGCCGGTCGATTTGCGTGCCGAGAGGGTTTTCATTTTCATTCATGGGAGTCGTCCGCCTGACCGAGCTGTCGATGTCATGAAGGTAACTCACAATTCGAAGATTTAAGCGTGATTTCTCAATCTGTTGTAACTCGTTCTTCACACGTGGGGTGATTTTGCAACAGTTTTGGGACCGAGAGCGCCTGCCGAGCGGCCGTAAAATGATTTAATCATTATAAATCAATATATTATACGGCTATGCTAGAGTTCCATATTAAGCCAGGACTATCGGCCACCTCGTTTGGAAATCGCCCCGCACCGACTGAAAACGGCTCGGTCGAATCGCACCTCTTCCCCCGACTCGAGAGGGCAACTTGAAACAGCGTGGCGAGAGACCGAAACTATCTCCTTGGGCCGGGGAGTGCCCCTGCTATAAAAATCGGAAGATGCAGTGAAGGGGCGCAGAATGTCGGGGCGGGCAAAAATACTTTCAAGTGCGCTGGTCATATTAACGGTACTGCTGGCGAGAACGCCTGTTGCCGGCGCCGAACCGACTGCGCCGGCGCCGATCCCGCTGATGATCGATAATGCCGGGAATGCCGACCCGGCAAAGCTGTTGCAGAGCCTGAGCGGCGTTGCCCCGGCGACCCTGAAGACGACCGGCCGCTTTACCTGGAATGTCGGCCGGGATGAGATGATCAACCCGGTCGGCGATTTGGTCGCCACCGTCGGCGGCGGCGATCTTGAGGCCCGCATTGCCCGCGTCCAGGGCGTTATCGACAAATGGACGGTCTTACGCAGTCTGGAGCGCACGCCGCGCGCCGACGGGCTGGAAATGCGTCTGGAGCCCGGCCGCGACCTTTATCATGCCGGGGATAAGGAAATACTGATGGTGGAGGGGCTTAAGCAGCCCTATTTCACCCTGCTCAACATCGCTTCCGACGGTACCGTCAATTTACTGTATCCGCTTGATACCGCCGGCCGTCGGGACAGCCCCGCCCTGCCCACCGGAGCCCTGTTCAAACTGCCGTTTCAGGTGACCCCGCCGTTCGGTGCCGACCACTTTGTCGCCATTGCCAGCGCCGTCGCCCCGGTCGAATTACACGGCGAGTTGAAAGCGATCGACGGTAAACCGGAAGCCCTCGTATTGCCGGACCTTTTCGACAAATACCTGAACGCCGCAACCACACAAATCGGAACACTCGGGGTACTCAGTGCCCGATGACATGAATTAATCCGGTTAAAATAGTGGCGGTTCCCCATCAACCGGATGAGGCGAACCGACAAAATAAAAAATGCAGCCTTCACCTTCATCACCAAGCCGGGTCATATCGGCAATATACCAGGAACCGTCAGGGGCTTTGAGCTTTAGTTCCAACTTATCCGTATCGGCAAAAATTCCGAAGCCTTCTTGCAAAGATTCCGCGCCGCGCATGACATTGCGAAGCGACGCTTGATTGATACTTAATTTGCGGCCGCCAATTTCAAGTTCAACATCCCGCTCCCACTGGCAGTTTTTATTCTTGTCCGGTTTTTTAGGCTTGGGCTTCGGTTTCTTGGCTTCAGGCTTTTTACCTTCGTCAGCCGCCGGTTTCGCCGCACCGCCGCCACCATGCCCTTCGGCCCGCGCACCGCTCATCCCGCCGAGGCACAACAACACTGCAAGTGCGATCGGGATGAGCGGCATGGCCGGGTCCGGGGTTATATATTTCGGGCTACATATTTCGGGCTACATATTTCGGCGGTATTGGCCGCCGACTTCGAATAACGTGCGGGTGATCTGCCCCAGCGAGCAGCAACGTACCGCATCCATCAAAACGGCGAAAAGGTTTTCTTCACGAGTAGCAGCCTGTTTCAGCCGTTCCAGCATTACCGGCGCCTGTTCGGCATGGCGAGCATGAAAATCGTGCAAGCGTTTCAACTGGTTTTGTTTTTCAGCGTCGGACGAGCGCTGGAGTTCAGGCACCGCCGCCGCTCCCGGATCGGGATAGAGGAAGGTATTGACCCCGATAATCGGGTAACCGCCATCATGCTTCAACATTTCATAGTGCAGCGATTCATCTTGAATTCGGCCGCGCTGATAGCCGGTTTCCATCGCGCCGAGCACACCGCCGCGCTCCGCCAGCCGTTCGAACTCGGCCATCACCGCCTCTTCGACCAGATCGGTCAGTTCCTCGATGATAAACGCGCCCTGGTTGGGATTCTCGTTGCGTGCCAGCCCCCATTCCCGATTGATAATCATCTGAATCGCCAGCGCCCGCCGCACGCTTTCCGCGGTCGGGGTGGTGAAAGCCTCGTCATGAGCGTTGGTATGCAGGCTGTTGCAATTATCGTAAATCGCAATCAGCGCTTGAAGAGTGGTTCGTATGTCATTGAAATCCATCTCTTGTGCATGCAAAGAACGTCCCGAGGTCTGGATATGGTATTTTAATTTCTGTGAGCGCTCGTTGGCACCGTAGCGGAAGCGTAAAGCGGTCGACCAGATGCGCCGCGCCACCCGACCCATCACGGTATATTCCGGCTCCATGCCGTTGGAGAAAAAGAACGACAGGTTCGGCGCGAAATCGTCGATCTGCATGCCGCCGCGTTCACCGCGCGCCAGATAGGCTTCGACATAAGTAAAGCCATTGGCCAGGGTAAAGGCCAGCTGTGAAATCGGATTGGCGCCGGCTTCGGCGATGTGATAGCCGGAAATAGAGACCGAATAAAAGTTCTTAACACTATGATGAACGAACCATTCCTGGATGTCCGCCATCATGCGCAGGGCGAATTCCGTTGAGAAGATACACGTGTTCTGGCCCTGATCCTCCTTTAGAATATCAGCCTGAACCGTGCCGCGCACCGTCTCCAGCACCCAGGCCCGGATTTTTTCAATTTCATCGTCGGTCGGTTGCCGGCCGTTATCGGCTTCGAACTTTTCAACTTGGCGATCGATCGCGGCATTAAAGAACATGGCCAGAATGATCGGCGCCGGTCCGTTGATGGTCATCGAAACCGAGGTCAAGGGTGCCGTCAGATCAAAGCCGTCATACAGCACCTTAAGATCATCCAAGGTCGCAATCGAGACCCCGGAATTCCCGACCTTGCCATAGATATCGGGCCGTTCGTCCGGATCGCAGCCATACAAGGTCACCGAATCAAAGGCGGTCGACAGGCGCTTCGACTTGGTATCCTTCGACAGATACTTGAAGCGGGCATTGGTGCGAAAGGCGTCGCCTTCCCCGGCAAACATCCGGGTCGGATCCTCGTTCTCGCGCTTAAAGGCAAAGACACCGGCGGTATAAGGGAAGCTGCCCGGCAGATTTTCCAACAACAGCCACCGCAGAATTTCGCCTTCATCCTCGAAACGCGGCAGCACCACTTTAGGAATCCGAGTACCCGACAAGGACTTCGTGGTCAAAGCGGTACGGATTTCCTTGTCACGGATTTTGACGACATACTCATCTCCGGCATAACTCGCGCGCACCTTCGGCCACATCGCAAGCAGCTTCTTGCAGCGCGGATCAAGGGCGGCATCACGCTCGCTCCACAGCGCCTCGACATCGGCCGCCGATCGCCCGGCCGCTTTCAGTAGCTCAGCCGAGGCCCGCAACTGATGGCGCTCGCGCGCAATCCTGACCTGTTTGCGCACTTGGGCGTGATAGTCGCGCACGGTCGCGGCAATCTCGGCCAGATAGCGCTGGCGCCCCGGCGGAACCACGGCGCGGCCGGGATCGGAGTGGCGCGCGGCCAGCGCAGGCACCGTGCTTTGCGACAGTCCGGTAAAGCCCTTGTCGGCCAGCACCCGCAGCAAGTCCCGATAAACCGCGGTCACCCCGGCATCATTGAAGCGGGCCGCGATCGCGCCGAAGACCGGCATGGTTTCGGGCGGAGCGCCAAAGGCCTCACGATTGCGCTGAACCTGCTTACGCACGTCGCGCAGAGCATCGAGCGCGCCCTTACGGTCGAACTTGTTGATCACCACCACGTCGGCAAAATCGAGCATGTCGATTTTTTCAAGCTGACTTGCCGCACCGAACTCGGGGGTCATGACATAGAGAGGAATGTCGACAAAAGGCACGATCCCGGCGTCGCCCTGACCAATGCCCGGAGTCTCCACGATGATCAAATCGAAGCCAGCGACTTTACAGGCCGCGACCACATCGGCAACCGCGGCCGGAACCTCGTTGCCGGCTCGGCGCGTCGCCAGCGAGCGCATGTAAATATTGGGGGCGTCGATCGCGTTCATGCGAATGCGGTCGCCCAGCAAGGCGCCGCCGGTGCGCCGCCGAGTCGGATCGACCGCAATCACGGCAATGCGCGGCTCGCCGCTGAACAGGCGAAAGCGTCGGATCAACTCGTCGGTCAGCGAAGATTTGCCGGCACCGCCGGTTCCGGTCACGCCCAGCACCGGCACCTTGGTCTTGGCCGCGGCATCGCGCAACGCAATCCGGCGGGCATCGGGCAGCCGGTCGGCCTCGATCAGTGAAATCAGGCGGGCCAGCCCGGCATTGCCTTCACTCACGGGGGCGGCGGTCAGATCGAGGCGCGCCAATTCCATCATGTCGGCAATGATGCCCTGAAGCCCGAGCCGCAAGCCATCCTCGGGTGAATAGAGTTTAGTCACCCCGTAGCCGTGCAGCTCGGCCACCTCTTCCGGTACGATCACGCCGCCGCCGCCGCCGAACACCCGCATGTCGGCCCGCCCGCCCGCACGCAGACGATCAATCATGAATTTGAAATACTCGACATGGCCGCCCTGATAAGAGCTGACCGCCACCGCATGCGCGTCTTCTTGAATCGCCGCATTGACCACTTCCTCGACCGAGCGGTTGTGGCCCAGGTGAATCACCTCGGCGCCGGCCGACTGAAGCATGCGCCGAAAGATGTTGATCGAGGCGTCATGACCGTCGAACAGGCTGGTCGCCGTGACAAAGCGCAACGGGGTGGTGGTGAGGGCGGTATCATCGGGCACGACCGGGGGTTCCTCTCTGCTTAGATCTGCGCTTATATCTGCGTAGAAGCCGTCTCGAGCCTAAGATACGAGCAACCTCGGTCCCGGCCAAGCCTCTCGACCACCCCTCGTTACAGCCATGCGGGAAACGGGGGCTTAATTTCGGCTCTGGACCGGGGAGTGGTTCGGTGCCAGACTCCGGTTTTCCATTCTCTTTATCCCCGGTCTTCACATGATCAAATCCGTCAGATTTCAAAACTGGAAGAGTTTCCGGGACGCCACCCTGTATATCGACCCGCTGACCATCCTGATCGGCACCAACGCCAGCGGGAAATCAAACGCGGTCGACGGGTTGGAGTTTTTGTCACGGATGGCTCGGGACGAGAAGCTTGAATCCATTTTTAACGGCACAGCAACAACAAAGGCCATAAGAGGCGGCGCATCTTTGGCAGCGTATAAATTTTCTGATCATTTTGAGATTTCGTCTACAATTATTAATCATAATCATTACGATGAAATTGAGAATAGTTATGCAGTTGGATTGAAACACACAGCATCATTACTCAATCAAACTACCATATTGAGGAAAATGACCTGTGATCTAGTTGCAAATACCTCACCAGACAAATACACTAAAACCCTTAAAGTGGTTGGTCATTATGTTAACAAGATTACTACAGAATCATATAACCTTCATGATATCATTAATCGGTTTAATGAGTTATCAGATAAGGGGGAGGTATCAAATGATGGAATTGACATTAATAAATTACCAGGAGACAGCAATAATGATAATGATAAAATTGAGTTAATACGTAATGATATTTCTTCTGATAATATGAATATATCATTGCCTGATTATAAATTATTAATGAGGTATATTGAAACAGTTTCCTCATCTATATTTATATTTAAACTCAATTCTTTAGCATTACCTTCTTACTCACCCATGTCATTTGAATTACTAGAAGACGGTTCCAACATTGCCGGTGTATTGGCCAGTCTCGGCGAAGAACGAACCACGGAAATTTCGGCGGTACTTCAGAAATATGTCTCCAGACTACCCGAAAACGACATAGGGCGTATCTGGGCGGAAAAAGTCGGGCGATTCGGCTCCGACGCCATGCTCTATTGTGAAGAAAAATGGGGCAAGGATGGCGAGCCGGTTATTTTTGATGCGCGCGGCATGTCCGACGGCACCTTGCGCTTTGTTGCGATTGCGGTTGCGCTGATGACGCGGCCGGCGGGCAGCCTGCTGGTGATTGAGGATGTCGACGCCGGGCTGCACCCGTCGCGGGCGGGCGTGCTGTTGCAAATGCTGAAAGAGGTCGGGCGAGAACGCAAGGTCGATGTGCTGGTTACCACCCATAACCCGGCGTTGCTGGATGCGCTGACCCCCGACTTCGTGCCCTTCGTCACCGTGGCCCACCGCGACCCCGAAACCGGAGAAAGCATGCTGACCCTGGTCGAGGAGTTGGACGATTTACCTCGGCTGTTGGCCTCCGGCGGGCTTGGCAAGGCGTCAACCAGCGGTGCGCTTGAGCGCTCCCTGCGCAACGCCCCTCGCAAGAGCACGGAACAGGAGCCCGACCATGGCGCGTAAGATCGTTGTCATCGATACGTCGATGCTGTGCGTGTGGCTGAAGGTTCCGGGCAAGGATACCTGTGGCACCAACGATGACCGCTGGGATTTTCCGCGAGTTGACGCCTGTCTTCAAGACCATGAAAGCGCGGATGTACAATTGGTAATGCCACTGGCGGCAGTAATCGAAGTCGGCAACCACATTGCGGGAACAAAGCGCTACGATCTGGCGCGAGACTTCGCCGGCCATTTACGCAATGCGGCGCTCGGGGTGACACCTTGGGTCACGTTTACTGAACAAGCTTCGCTTTGGGATAAAGACGCGCTTGAACGATTGGCTACGAGTTGGCCAGACTTGGCGAAAACCGGCCTTTCACTCGCCGACACGACGATCAAGG